>JAKVAO010000005.1 GCA_022447685.1 Candidatus Caenarcanales bacterium
CAATAGTTAGTAAAGTTCTGGTTAAAGATTTAAAGCAGCATATCGAGCAATTGTCTAAACGACTCAAAAAGATAGAGCAATTAATTTCTAAAAAGATAGAAAGTAATCCAGAATGGAATGAGAAGAAAGAATTGCTGAAACAAGTTTCAGGTATTGGTGAGGTGGCTTCTAATTCTTTAATTGCAGAGTTGCCTGAACTTGGTACTTTGTCATCAAGTGAGATATCTGGCTTATTGGGAGTTGCCCCAGTGAATCGTGACAGTGGAAGTAAATCAGGTAAGAGATTTATTCAAGGAGGTCGTGCGAATGTTCGTAAAACTTTGTATATGGCAACCTTGGTTGCTACTCGTTTTAATCCAAAGATCAAAGAATTTTATCTGCGTTTACGTGAAAAAGGAAAACCAGCAAAGCTTGTATTAACTGCATGTATGAGGAAATTTATTGTCATATTAAATGCAATTGTAAAAAACTTTTATCGAGGTTTACCTATTAATACTTGACTTTTAAGACAGTTGTTTTCGTTGGCGTCAGCCTTGAACTTATACGCTGTGGGTGGCTCTTTTGTTAAGTTTACATAGTGGTATTGTAAGCACCTTGTAATTATCGTGAACGACGTGGTATTATTTTGAGTCGTGGCAAGTGGACGAATTACAGCAGCAACAGTTTATAATGAACTTACCAACTTTAAAAATGACTTTGGTAAACAAATGAATGAGTTAAAGGAATAGATTTCTTCAATTCCTCAAGAGGTAATTAAGGCTTTAAAAGAAGGGCAGAGAGAGGATGGAAATATTTTAGCTGTTGCGCCAAAACAAGATATAAGAGATAAAGTAATTCCAGATCAAGCTAACAAGATTACGAAGGCTATGGAAAAAATGGATGAATTTCATAATGTCACTTATTTCTTTGATGATTATTTAGTTGAAAATAAAAATACAAATCTTGAAACTTGCCCTATTACAAAACTATTGAACTATTTGGCAAAGGATAATTTAGATGAGATTGTTGAATTTATTGAGAAGTCTGACTCTAGAATGCAACCAAGTAAATCTGATTTAATTACTTTGAGAAACATAATTGAAAATTTACAAACCAACAATCGTCGAAAATTTAAAGTTAGCATTTAAATTTTCAAGGTAAAATATCTATGTGGATTTAATTTATCGAAATTCAGCTTTAAAAGAGCTGACCAAAAAATTAAAAAATAATCCTATTGTAGCGATTTTAGGTCCACGTCAATGTGGTAAAACCACACTTGCAAAGCTCTTTTCTCGTAACCAAGAACCAGAAAAGTGTCACTTCTTTGATTTAGAAAACCCTATAGATTTAGCTAAGCTTGATAATCCATTAATCAACCTCCAGGATCTAGATGGTTATGTGATCATTGATGAAGTTCAAAGGCTGCCGGAATTATTTCCTATTTTAAGAGTTTTAGCTGATAGAAATGAATCTAATACCAAATTTATTCTTCTAGGAAGTGCTTCGCCACTATTAATTAAAAATTCTTCAGAGACTTTAGCTGGCAGGGTTTCATTTATGGAACTGAGAGGTTTTGGGGTAAAAAGTTTTGAGCAGGATGAAGATAAACTAGATATCTCTAAGCTTTGGCTTCGAGGCGGTTTTCCGCGTTCTTACCTTGCAGAAGATATTGAGGTTTCTAAAGAATGGCGTGAAAACTTTATCCAAACTTTCCTTGAGCGTGACATACCTAATCTCGGTATAAGTATTCCAGCTAGGACTTTGAGGCAGTTCTGGACTATGCTTGCTCACTATCATGGACAAATTTTCAATGCTTCAGAAATCGCAAGAAGTATGAATTTAAGTAGTCCTACTATTCAAAAGTATTTAGATATTTTGACAAATACTTATTTGATTAGATTATTGCAGCCTTGGTACTACAATACCAAGAAAAGATTGGTGAAAAGCCCAAAGCTCTATTTTAGGGATTCTGGTTTATTTCACAGCTTTTTAAATATCAAAGAAGAACAAGACCTAAAAGGTCACCCTAAACTTGGAGCTTCATGGGAGGGCTTTGCTTTAGAAGAATTTATTGAACAGAATAAACTTTTAAGCCATCAGTGTTTCTTTTGGGCTACTCATAGTGGTGCTGAGTTGGATTTGCTTTTTGAAAAAGAAGCCAAGCTTTTTGGTTTAGAAGTGAAATACGCTGATGCTCCTAAGCTGACCAAGTCTATGAAGTCGGCTCTTGCTGAATTAAATTTGGAGAAACTATATGTTCTCTATCCAGGACAAGAAAATTACAAATTAGACACAAATGTCGAAGTGATTGGCTTAAAGAATCTATAATTTAACTTATGAAAGAAATGACTCGTAGAGATTTTTTTGGCGCGGCCGCTGTATCTGGTTTAGGTCTAGGACTTGCAAGTGTGCTTACTGGCTGTAATGAAACTAAAGTTAAAAGCTTTGATATGGCTAACTTGTACCCTGTTTATCAGGACGGTGCTTATTTAGAAAAAGATTTTTCACACTTAATTGGTAAAGCCGGACTTGGCTTATCTGCGGAGAATATTGAGAATCACTTGGGGCTATATAGTAACTATGTGAAGAATGTTAATAAAGCCGAGAAAGAAATGGCAGCAGGGCAAGTTAATGACTTTACTATGAAGCATTTAGCTTTTTCTCTTAATGGCATGGCGCTTCACGATATTTATTTCTCGAATATGACTACTGAGACTACTAGTAGATCTACTGCTCTAGAGAATGCTTTGGCTGGAACCTTTGGATCTTTTGAGAATTATATGAAAAACCTTTCTGAGCTTGCTATGCAAGTTGATGGTTGGTCACTCACAGCTTTCAATTTACTTAATGGCAAGATTTTCAACTATGCATTGAAGCATCATAGTGATAATTTCCCTAACTTTGTAATTCCGATTCTTGCTCTTGATGTTTATGAGCATGCTTATGTGAAGCAGTTTACTAAAGAAGCTAAAACTGAGTATATTGAAGTATTCAAAGGCATTATTAATTGGGATCTTGTTTCTCAGAGATTTGATGCTGTTAAGAATTTGACTTAAAGTTAGAGTTGTACAGAGGTCTTAGTTATCAAATTTATCTTAATTTGATATTTGTATGTGAGTTATGTTGAATTCACTTAATGGCTCTTTGCCTGCTGATAAATCAGTAAATATTCAAAACCAAAACTCTACGGGAAAATCTGAAGTTCAACTCTTTTTTCATGTTCCTAGTAAAGGAAACAATGATAAAGATCTTAATGAGCGGAATAAAGTTGCTTACGGGCAGCTATTACTTCAAATGGCAAATACACCTATTCTAATCCTAGGAAAAAACCCTGTAGCTTTACCGGCGTCAGTGGTGAAAGTTTCTGGAGAGAATCAGGATGAGCAAGATCCAGTATGAGCAAGATCCAGTATCGCCAGTTTTTATAAAGGATCAGCTTATTAGAAAAGAAGTACATTTAGATGATATTAACTTGCCTTCAGAAGCAGGAATGAGAAATACTTTAGAAAAACTTATTAGTGATCCAGCCCAAAAGCTTAAATATCAGAAAGTAGTAAATGACTTAACAGAAATTTACATGAATAACCCATCTCAAGAGATAGTGACTAAAGTGAATGCTAGTCTTGAGCAGATTAATGATGAACCAGAGCTGATGCTCAAATACAAAGAGATAATAGAACGGTTGAGGAGAATTCATGGGGATAAAGTGCCTACTATTCTTATCATTGATAAAACTCCACATGATTCCCAAGCAGTCTGTGATAAGGGCTTCACATACAATTCCAACCTTGAGATCAATGATGTAACTAATCAAATTTTTTTAAAGTACGACGAATTTAAGAGTTTAAGTGTTGAGGATCTTGTTGTAATTTCAAATCACGAGATGAATCATTTTATCTCACCTTTTTCAAATAATTATTCACGCAATTTTGAATCTGATTATATTGTAAGAGTCGAGGATAAAGAAACTACTATGGGCTTAAAGAACCCTGCAAATATCTACTGGAATATCTTGGGTCAAGATTCCATTAAGCTATATTCAGATGAAGCAAAAAAACTGTATAAAGTATACATGGACAAAGGTGAAGATTCTATTGAATTTAAAGAAGCGCTAGAGACTTCATCATCACTCCTGAAAGTCATCACTAAATCAGCACAAGAGTTCCAAGAAACAGATTTGGTCTTAAAGTCATTAACAGCAAATTTGATTTTGAATCGAGACAATGATTATGTTTCATCAGGCTCAAATCTGAGTGACGAGTTAAAACTCAAGGCTAAAGTTCTTTCATACGAGTTTTATAATGAATCTTTGAACCTTATGGATTTATATGAACTTGATATGATTCACAAAGCTTCAATGAGAGGGTATGCAGATATGTTAAAGCCAATGGAAGCTAATATTTTAGAGCCTCTCTATGATAAAAACATTAATAAATTTAGAGAGATGCGGACCGCTTTAAAACAATCCCTACAGGCAAAAGATTTAAGTAAGCTTCATGAATTCTTTCTCAGCATTGATCCAAGTTTCAGACTAGGTCTTGATGACTTAGAAGCGATATTATTTGTTGACCAAGATGATGACGGTAATGATAAAATTTACTATAATTTCCCATTAGAATTCTTTATGGATCGAGCTATAGCTAAAGTCCCAGCTGAGCCTAGAACTAACTAAGCCTCAACCTCAATAGCAATCTCATTTTCCCAACAAATCTTATAAACTAGATTACAAGCAAGTTCTTCTCCGATTTCTAGAACTGTCTGCTGCTCTTCATCTCCTGGATTTGAATTCAAGGCAAACTCTTGGATAATTTCCTTGTCTTCTTCTATATAATCTAGAAACTCTTGTTTTTTCTCTTCCGTAAGCTGATCTGCATTCTTATCTCTGATGAATACACGGGTTTTATTTTCTGCTTTAGCTTTAGCCAAAAGCTTGTCATATACACTTGCATTAGTTTCAACCAATTGTTTGATTTGATAATTTAGTAGACCATTCATGCCGATAAGAGGTTTAACATGGTGTCTCACGTTGAGTATTAATTCATCTTTCCCATCAATTTTGTCGACGAAAATATCTTTCTCTATCGCTGCCTCTAGTTGATTCTTGCGGCTTTCTTGCTCTGTTTCAATCGCAGACAGTCTGTTCTCGATAGTAAGTCTATATTCTTCTAAGAAAGTGTGAAGCTCCTCGGGAGCATGAACTTCGCTGTCTATAAGTTCTTTTAGGTTTTCACCTTTATTACGAATGATTTTGAATTCACTGATTACTTTGTCGACATCTAGCATTGAAGGTGCTTGGTCCACTAGGTTATAGAAAGATTCGAAATAATCATAGATGGTAATAGCTACGGTTTCACCGAAAACATCACAGGATTTTTTGATTTCTTTGCAGTTATTCTGATATTCTTCACTCAGCTTACTTCCAAGTTTCTCTTCTTCTTCTTGGACAAGATCGTTTAAAAATATTTGAATAATATCAGCGCTATTCATTTCTATCTATGAATATTATATTCCTTAATTTGAGATGGGTGAACATGTACCCTAAATAAATTAGCTCCAGCTTGGTAGGCTAGTTGGTTGTATTTCTCAGTCAGTAGGTCTAAAGCTTCAAGCTGGTTCTGGTAATTTAGGACTTTGCCAATACTCTGACTATCAATGATTTCCCGTAGAAAAGATTTTCTACTGGCTCCTACAAATACCTGAGATCTAAACTTTTGGATGAATTTTGGAATTAACTTGATTAGAGCATAGCTGTGCTTGAGATTTTTGCCAAAGCCAAGACCAGGGTCGAAAATTATTCTATTGCTAGCTATGCCTTGCTTTGCTGCTCTGAGTAATAGATCTTCATAGAATTCACAAATATTTTCATAGAAGGCCTCAAGTTCCTCTTCACTTAGATTTTCATCGTGACTCTTACCATAATTAAAGAATTTCCCTGAACGCAAATGCTTTTTCTGCGTATAGAAATTGTCTGCGATTTCAGCGGTTTTAAGTTTCGGGGGAACGCCGACGCTGGAGTGCATGCAGATTAGTTTTAACTTATTGTCGACATCGATTTCTTTGATTACTTTTAGTTTTTCGTCGCCGCCGAAGGCTATTTCTTGAGCACCGAAACTCATTTCGTTAGTTTCGATGCTTATTTCGCTATTGGAGAAGCCCTCTACGTCGTTGATGTAAGCGATATTCTTGTAGAAGAGAGGCTCTGAGAGTATTACCTTCATTACTTCTGCCTTGCGGGTGTCTATTGAGAGGGGGAAGTCACTCTTGGCGCAGAATACTTTGAGAAATTCTTCTAGTCGTTTAATCTCTTCCTCTGTGCTGACAGTTTCCGCTCCTGGTCTGGTGGACTCTGCACCAATGTCGAGAACGTCTGCGCCAGCTTCTATTAAGTTTTCGGCTTTTTCCAGTAACCATTTCGAGTTGCGGAAATCTCCCTCAGCTATTCGGTCTGTACCGTCAGAGAAGGAGTCTGGAGTGATGTTTAGGATTAGGAAGTATTTTGCAGTTTGCACTGCTTTAAATCATAGCTTAGATGCGACTTTTACTTACGTCCAATAACAAATAAAGCTAAAGCAGAAAGAAAACTTATAGGGTGTTTTCTGAAGAAAAAGAAAAGGTCAGAACAGAAATCAGCTATATAGCTTTTAGTCGACCTCAAATGAATCATCTCTCTAAGTTGTCTTAGGTCTTCGTCTCTATTCTCGTCTTCAAAAATTGGGTTATACATAGTCTATGACTGTAATATGCCCAGGTTTTAGATTCGTAATATTAAATGTTTTTAAAGGAACTCTTAAATGAGGCTTATATATTTATGGAAACTTAAAATAATCTAAATAATTGATGGTCTTACTTTGATGCTTATTGATATTTTGTGTATGTCTGATACTAAAATAACTGGGATAAGTGCAGGTAATAATGAACAAACAAAAAGATTAAATTCTAGCCAAATTGCTACCGCTTTCAGGGAAAGTGGAATTAAAATAGATTCAAATCAAGAAATAAGGCGTCAAGGTAATCGAATTGTAATACCTATTTAGGTGGGAGCTTATAAAGCCAATGTTTCTTTTGAGTCTAATGAATATAAAGGCTCAGCTTTACTTAATTCCCTAGATTTTACATTTAATCAAAAAAATGGTTCTGTAAACTTCACTGGAAATTTTAAAGGCAGTGAGATTGACAGATCTGCAAAAAATATATTGTTTCAAGCAATCGAAGGAGCAGGTATTGAGCCTAATATTTTGAATAAGAATGTTGAATCGCTGAAAACTCAAAATAATGACTTAATGCATAAAGTAGATAATAAGATTTATGAAGACCAGCAATTAATTTTAGATCTTCTAGGCTCAACACAGAACTTTAATTTTACTGCACCTATAACTCAAAATGCTAAGCTCGATGGAGAAAGAGAGTATGTAGGAATTTTTGAGGTGTCTGATACGAACTCAGGTGAATCTTTAAGGCTAGGATTTGCTATTAATCATCCAGATGACGGGCAGGTTCATTTTAGGGTATTAAATCCTTCTGAGAATAGTAAATTTACTACGGCTGATATTATTCTTTCACCAGAGCAACTTCCTAAGAATTTTGTTAATGCCGTTCAAATGGCTGATAAATCTCCTCTTAATGTGTATAGGTAGTCGTAAAATTTATATAATCATATAAATGTCACGATTCGTTCCATGGAAACTTGAAAGTAAATTCGCCCCAGCGGGTGATCAGCCTAAGGCGATTCAAGAGATTTCTGAAAGGTTAGATAATGGTTGCAATAGGCAGGTTCTTCTAGGAATTACTGGAAGTGGAAAAACCTATACAGTCGCGAATATCATTACAGAAATTAATAAACCAGCTCTGGTTCTTGCCCATAATAAAACCCTCGCTGGACAGCTTTGTAACGAATTCAAAGAATTTTTCCCTGAGAATAAAGTTGAATATTTCATAAGTTACTACGATTATTACCAGCCAGAAAGTTATATTCCTAGCTCTGACACTTTTATAGAGAAAACAGCTAAGGTTAACGATAATATAGATAGGCTGAGATACTCGACCACAAGAGGGATTTACGAAAGAGACGATGTCTTAGTCGTAGCTTCTGTTAGTTGTATTTATGGTTTGGGGACTCCTGAATTGTATTTCAAATCAGCTATTCCGCTTGCTCTAGGTCTGGAAATAGATCAGAAAGAATTCTTAAAGAACCTGGTTGAAATTCAATACGGCAGAAATGATACTGAGCTTTTGCGTGGACTGTTTCGTGTCCGCGGTGAGATAGTGGATATCTGGCAGGCTGATGAAGAAAAGATTCTTAGAGTCGAGTTCTTCGGAGATGAGATAGAACGTCTGTCACTTGTGGATCATGTTACTGGAGAGATAGTTGAGTTGTTAGATGAGGTGAAAGTTTTTCCAGCTAAGCATTATATGACAGATGATGATCTGGTTGAAGAAGCTGTAGCTCAAATAGAGAAAGAACTTCATGAAAGAGTAAACGATCTTCGCTCACAGGGAAAGGATTTCGAGGCTCAAAGAATTCAGCAACGTACTAAATATGATCTAGAGATGATTAAAGAAATGGGCTACTGTTCTGGGATTGAAAACTATTCTAGGATTTTTGAACGCCGTGCTCCAGGCTCTGCTCCTCAGGTACTTATAGATTATTATAATCGCCGTTATGGAGAAGATGGTTGGGTTTGTTATATAGATGAATCACATATGACTCTTCCCCAATTGAAAGCTATGTACAACGGTGATAGAAGCCGAAAACAGGTTTTGGTGGATTATGGTTTTCGTTTACCTTGTGCACTCGATAATCGTCCACTTAAATACGATGAATTTACTGAGCGCGTGAAGAATATAGTCTACATTTCAGCCACTCCAGGTGATGAAGAGCTAGAAACCTGTGCTGATGATGTTACTGAACTTATTATTAGGCCTACAGGTCTTGTTGATCCTGAGCTTGAGGTTATCCCAACTAAAGGACAGATAGATGTGCTTATGGAAGCGGCTCAAGAAAAGATTGCTAAGGGGGAGAAGGTAATTATTAATACTCTCACTAAAAAAATGGCAGAGGATCTTAGTGATTACTTACTGGATCATGATGTCCGTGCAAGGTATTTGCATAGTGAGATTAAGGCTTTGGAGAGAATTGAAATCTTGAGAGCACTTAGAATGAATGAGTTTGATGTTTTGGTGGGAGTAAATTTACTTAGAGAAGGTATTGATTTACCAGAGGTTTCACTTGTCTGTATTATGGATGCAGACAAGGAAGGTTATCTTCGTAATTACCGGACACTGATTCAGATGATAGGTAGAGCTGCGCGAAATGCTAATTCTAAGGTTATACTTTTTGCTGATAAGATGACAGCTAGTATGGAGAAAGCGATCTCAGAAACAGAGCGTCGCCGTAAGATTCAGGTTGATTATAATACTGAGCACGGTATTGTTCCTAAGACTATTTTGAAATCTACAGCGAATCCGATTCTGGATATTTTTGCTGCAGAAAGGGTGGAAGATGTTCTTGCTTCTAGAATAGATAAGAAAGATATAGATCCTAAGTCAGGAAAGGTTTCTAAGAAACATCTGGTGAGAGCAATTGATAAATTAGAGGGCGAGATGAAGGATGCTGCTAAGAACCTTGATTTTGAGCAGGCTGCTGAGTTTAGGGATCAACTTAAGCTTCTTAGGGAGAGGCTTGAGGAGAAGGTTTAGGGTTTTGTGAAAATTCCAATATAAATTCAACAGAATAGTGCTATTATCTTGAGTGTAAATCTGGCTAATAATATTTTTCAAAAAACCGCACCGTATATAGTCCCATTTGTAGCACCTGGTTTAGTATTAGGCGCTTGGGCTAACAACACTGTGACTCAAGCTAAATGCAGAGATTATGCTGGTAGTGGAGCAAGAAATCCAGGAACAGAAATGCTCCATGAGAAAAAAGATATACCAAGATTTTCGTTTAATACTCCTGAAGGGTGTAACAGGCCGATGCCACTTACCAAAGCTTTTTATACGGGAGCTGGTTTTGTCGGTGGTGGTTTGGGTGGTTTATTTGTTCCAAATCTCTTTAAAGCTAAAAAAATAATTGATGAAGAAAGAGAAGATAAAGCAATAAGTAGCGAATTGAACCCCAGAATGCAAGAAGTTGCTCAGAGAGAAAGGCTTGAAGAGCTTGAGGAGATAAAAGGGAGGCTTGAAGAAGCAGGCTATTCTGAACAAGAAATTTATTTTGCGATCACTATTCAAAATTATATAGACCAAGTTAGTTCACCTGGAACTTTTCTAGGTCAGGGAGGATTGGATCAATTTAAGCAGTTAATTAACCATTATACAGAGTTGATTAAAAGTATAAAGGATTACCCTAAAGAAGCTCAAAATATTGTAAGTGCTATGAGGGATGTGGATTCTCTAATGAAAAATCAGAAAGAGAATATTGAAATCAGTAATAGTGATTTAGTTAGAATGCAGTCTGAAATTATTGCTTTGATGCAACCAATTCAAAAGATTATTGACTCTGCGGAAAAATGACCCCTTAAAAATTAATTTTGATTGATTCATAATTTAATTTATGTCAGAAAAGGGATTCAATTTTACTGATTCAATAGCAACTCTTGCTGTTTCTGCTTTGTGTACTCCATTTGCAACTTGGATTCTAGATAGCATTTGTTATCACAAACTATATTTAAATCAAGAGTCGCGTTTGCAAGCAACTTTACTCTTATCCTTAGGTATAATTATTGTAATAGCTAGAAGCATTTATTTAAAAAGGAGTTCAAAATGCTAGGAGATAGTTTTTTACTTACTAGTGGTACTTTTCTTATCGCAGCTCTAGGCTTCTGGCTTGCCTTTCAGGATTAGTTAAGCCTTAGTTAAGAAGTTTCTAGTCAAAATAAGTATGTTCTTATCTTTGTAGGAGTGGAGGCTCCATATTTTTTTAGCCTTGACGGGAGATTTAAGCTAATGCATAAGCATGAAAGATTTAATTTTGAAGATTTTGATTTGAAGCAAATTGCTGAAGTGAATTTAGAAAATACTTTAAATAAAGCTGAGATTGAATATTCTGACGATGAAATTAACCTCATTAAAAACCAGATCAATGAAACCATCAAAAAATCTAGCCATTCTCATAATCTATTTGTTCATTCTAAGCTCAAAAACAAGAATTTGGATCAAATAGAATTACCAACTTTTAATTATTTGAGCGTGCTATGTGCTGTAAATATTTTAGAAGCTAGAAGAGGTCCTAGTCCTATCTTCAGTGCAATTAAAAAACAGGCTAATAAACAGAAAAGATTAATTGATCTTCTGTGATTGAGCTTGGCTGTTAGACTTATATAGGGGCTTGTCTGTTAATTCATCCAGGTTCTATATTGTTTAAGTCATGACTCGAAATGATTCTTTTTTAATTAAATTAATATTTTCTTCTATAGCTATCAGCCTTTTCCTTATGATTTTTCTGACTGCAATTGGCATGTATTTCGCACTTTTTGGAATTATTATTAGCGCATTTATAGTGAGATTCTTGTTGTCTAAGGAGCTTAGAGACTCATTGCAAAAAGATCTTTTTAAAAGTCTTAATACCCAGGATACTTTGTGGATATTTCTCATTTTCATTTCAGTCTTTACTTGGGCAATCTTTGATAATAGCTTTTTGTTGATTGATAAGTATAATTTATACTGGCTCAATATTGAAAATGCATACCAGATAATGCTCGTTTATTTTCTAGCTAAAGCCTTTTTTAGTCTATCCAGATATTTAAGTTTTAAACTTGAATCGTCATTAAGATATTTTTTCTTTCTTATTAGTCTAAGTTATGTCATAGATTGGTTTTATTCGTTGTCGAAGAGCTTCTATTTAGAGTATTATCGCTGGGATGGTTCCTCTGGCAACCCCAATATCTGGGCTATACAGTCTTCTTTGATTTTTATAAGTTTAATTTATTATTTTTCTAAGTCAAAGTTTACTTGGTCTTTCTTTAATATATTTTTTCTGCTTGCTACTGCTCTAAGTTTAGTAGGCGTGTTGAAAGCTTTTTCCTTAGCGAGTTTTATTGGTTTAGGCTTGGCTCTATTAAGCTTTCTTCTCTTTAAATTGTTTAAAGAGAAAGGTCTAAATGTCTATAGGATTGCTTTATGTTTATTCTTTTGTTTTGTATTATCCTTGATTTACTTTGCTGAACCTCAATGGACGCAAGATTCTAACTTCTATTTACTTAAGAAGTTTCTCCCAAGGCTAAAGCTATGGAATCACTTTGATGATTTGATTAGTAACTTTAGCTTAATTAATTTTGTGTTTGGTCTTGGAACGGTAGAGTATAAATCTTGGCTTGAAAGCCTTGCTAGAGATGATTTTAATCATACTCATAATATGTTTTACCACCTTTTCTTTCAATTTGGTTTTTTGGGTTTAGTTAGCAATAGCATCTTTTACTTTAAGGTGTTTTTCTCACGTTATTTGTATGCACTGGGGATTTATTTTTTAGTGGTAGCTTTATTTGATGTTAGTTTACTTGTTGGTGAATCATTGAATTTGTTTTTCTGCTTGATACCGGCTTTGACTTTAGTTCACAGTCAAGACTGAGTTTGCCTTGTTTTGTCGGTACTGATTTTGCTATGCTAGTTCTTAAGACATGAATTTCACTATGCAAAGACCCAGAAGTACATTTCAAAGACCTGATATGTCCATCAGTAAAAACTCTGAAGACAAAGCATACCAATTAATCGAGAATTTCTTTAAGGCTGTGAAAAGACAGGTCACGGCTAACTCTAAAGAATATAGCACTATCAAGACTTTGATACGCCAATTCAAAAAAGAAGAGGGTAATGATCCAAGCGATAAGATCATCTATGAATCGATTAAGCGAATGGAGAAGGATAAGATTCAGTCTCAGGTAGCTATGGCTATGAGTCAGATCGCAGAGCGTAGAGCTCAAAATACTCAAGCTAACTCTATGGTGAAAATGATTCCATACTTTATAGGGCTTGCTGGTTTGCTGGTGATGTTCGTGCTTACAGTATTTTTCTCAGGAGAACTTAATTTCTCTAACCCTGCTATTACTAGAAATCTATTGATTTCTCTTGTCTTTGTGGGATCTTTAGTTTGGGGAATTATTCAAAGAAAATCTTTCAAATACGATATGCTTTCAGCTTCTATACTTCATCAAGTTTGTAGTGCTTATGCCGCAGCTAAGATGCAAGGTAAGGGGGCTGTAGGTGCTATGCAAAATCTTGGTGAGATGAGAATTCGCGCAAAGTCAATGCAAGAGAAAGAAAAAGCAGCGAAGAAGAAAAAATAATATGAGCTTCAAGAAGATTCAAGCCTTCTTATTTATTGTAGTTTTAATTTTATTAGATCAGTGGACTAAGTTTTGGGCTCGTAGCTTTCTAGCTGTTGAGGGACCAAGCACAGTAATTAATCAAGTACTTGAGTTTCGTTATGCTGAAAATACTGGAGTTGCTTTCAGTATGTTCGATAAATATCCTTTTCTACTCACTGTTTTGATCACTTTGATTAATTTAGTGATTTTGGTGATTTTACTTAGAAAGCAGAAAATAGAGATATTTTGGATATTTATTTTTGCTGGAGCAGTTTCTAACTTATTAGATAGGTATATATTCGGTTTTGTGACGGATTTCATTAACCCGTTATTTGTAAATTTTGCAGTTTTTAATGTCGCTGATGTTTTTCTGAATATTGGTTTGTATATTTATCTTTATTTTTGTTTTTTTGTTAATTCAAATAAAAGTTAAATAATCTTAGGGTTACCAAAGTTCTCTTTTCATTGATTGAATAGCTTTTTCTAAGTTATCTTCATTAGGAACTTTTACGAATTTTTTGATTAGTTCAACTGTATTTTTAGTCGAAAATAGTTGAGCATTATAAATTTCTACCTCAATTTCTTTAATTAACTCTTCTTGAGTTGTAATTTCAGGTCGCCTGGTTTTAATACTTTCAATATCATCTCTTAGGAGAGCTATTAATAAAAGGATTAAACATTTATAGCGGGTTGATTTGAATTCATGCTGATCTTTCACTGCAAATTCTTTTAGTCTTAGACGTAGCCAATCAAATAGTAAAATACTTGCAATTAAACTTAAAATATCAAAGTTAATTTCCATTGAAACTTTTTAAATCCTTAAAAATTTCACTTAGGCAACTTTTGAGAGTCACGAGATCATTTTCTGAGAGCTTGCCTAATTGCTTATAAATAAATTCTTTTTCAATCGTAAATATTACAGATTTAAGCGCTGACTCCTTAAGTAAGCCTGAATCTTGCCATTCGGAAATTATGGCTTCACCAGCAGATAGCTTTGATACTTTACTCGTTATAGCCATCATTATCACATCATGCTGTGAGTTATTGAAATCGTTTGAACTAATTACTACGGCTGGTCTTTTTTTATGTCCGATAGAACTACTGAACGGGAAGTCAACTAAAACCAAGTCTCCAAATTTATAATTCATTATAGATATCATCTTCTTCATTATTCCAAATTCTAGACAAGGATTGCTCACTTAAAATAGACTTTGAATCATCAAAAATAACTTCTTTGTCCTTAGTAATAAAAATTACAATGCCTTCTTGGTTTAGATTTGCATCGATAGGCTCAAGAGGCTCAAGTAAACCATCTTGTGTTAATCTAACCTTGAACTGTTTAATTCTCATAATTAAATTTTACTATAAGCCGAGATTAAACTAGTAATTACTACAAGATTCTGAGTTGACTTACGATTTATACTAAGTCTGAGGTCCAGACCAAGTCTTCTTACGATTAGAAACTTCCATCATTCTTTCAATAGTTAGTCTTGCTGGCTCAATAATCTCATCTGGAATATGAATTTCGGTAAACTCTTGATCTATAGCATCATAGAGATTCTCTAAACTATGATATTTCATATTCGGACAAAGCGGCAATGGGAACACAGTTGTGATTTTCTTGTCAGGCATATCAGCTTGCATTCTTGCGACCAATCCTTGCTCTGAGAGGATTACGAATTCATTATTCTCGTGTTCTTGTACAAAATTATAGATAGCAGAAGTACTCCCTACAAAGTCAGCTTTGCGCCATACGTCAGGATTGCATTCTGGGTGAGCGATTATAACTGCATTTGGTGATTTTTCTCTTTGTTTATCAACTTCAAGAGGTGTGATTTGCCAGTGTGTAGGACAGAAACCATCATAGATATGAATTTTCTTCTCTGGGATCTGTTCTTGAACCCATTCCCCAAGACCTTTGTCTGGAACAAAAATAACTTCTTTTGCATCTAGAGAAGCTACTATGTCAACAGCATTGGTGCTCGTACAACAGATATCAGATTCAGCTTTAACAGCAGCGGAGCTATTTATATAACAAACTACTGGCGCGCCTTTGTGTTCGTTTTTGAAGGCTTTGAGGTCATCAACATTTATCATGTCAGCCATAGGGCAGCCAGACTGAATATCTGGAAGTAAAACTTTCTTGTTAGGGTTAAGTAGCTTTGCTGTCTCAGCCATAAAGTGCACACCACAGAAGGCGATAATATCTGCATCAGTAGCTTCTGCTTTTTTTGATAGCATCAAGCTATCCCCAACGAAATCAGCAACCCTCTGGGTCTCCAACCTTTGGTATATATGGGTGAGTATAACTGCGTTTTTCTTAGCAGCAAGAGAGCGAATCTTATCGAATAGCTCTTGCTTTTCAGCAGTTTTATCAACTACAGATCGTGCCATTATGCTAGACATAGTATTACTTATTCTACTACAGTGACAAATGATCTGCTAAGCTTTTTGCACTCATCAGCGCATGCTCTGCTTTAGAGCCGATACACCAGTCTCCACAGACATATATTTGTTCTGAATCTTTACTCTTATCCATGATGAAAAGTTTTTCATGTCTATAATCTTTAATCTCTAGAGCTGCTCTTGCTGTCTCTGAATATAGCCATCTGTGAGTGTGCGTGAAGCTTATTTCAGGATCCCTAATCCCACACAGTGAGAAAAATTCTTCTGTTAGTAGTTTCTCTATTCTTTTCTTATCAATTTCAACATGAGCTTTTGACCAATATGGATTTGCTTTCAGGATGATAGATGCAGGGTTTCCTTCTCGTCCTGGTTTATGGTTATTGAAGTAAACGCTATCTATAGGAGAGTTTTTGAATTGGATGATATCGACATTTCTCAGCCAGTCATAACTATTTAATTCGTTCTGGAATGAGATTAAAACTACAAAGCTAGAGTTCATAATTGCTCTTAGGCAAAGTTTACTTGTTTCAGGGAAATTCTTGGTGATTTCAGCGCTTTGAATATTTGGAGCTGTGCTTATGACTTTAGTGAAGCCAGATATTTTGGTGATTTCTTCTTCCTTTTCTATGCTTAATTCATAATTTTTCTCTGTGATTTTTTTGATTTCAAGTACTCTGTGAGATTTGAAATTATGATTAATTTCCTCTATGAATTTTTTGCAAAGACTGTTAGCAAAAGGTTTAGAGGTGAAGAGTTCTGATTTGTAGAAAAAATTAGTTTCAGAATTGTATTTATCTCTCTCTAGAACTCCTGCTTGCCATTTTTCTAGATTCTCTGGGAATTTTTCTAGGTCTTGGAGTATTGCTTTATCTTCTATATTGAAACAAGATAAACCATAGTCAAAGCTAGTCTCAGATTCTCTTTTGGAAGAAGCTCTGCCGCCAGTACCTCTTGCTTTATCGAAGATATGGACTTCATATTTGTCTTTGAGTAAGTAGGCAAGGTAGCATCCACTTAAGCCGCTTCCGATAATTGCTATTTTTTCCACTTTATTATTTAAGCATATCTAGTTTTGTTTGAGAGACCTATTTGTCTTAGTAGTGGACTTCGAGTTTGGCAAAATAATAACCAAATAATTAAGTAAATACAAACAATTAAAATAAAAGAAATTTAATTAAAGATAATATTGACCTTTGCTAATATATGTTCTAATCTCAAGACTAATAGTTATCAAAATTATATGATAACTAGTTTAAGTCAGAGTTTGAGGAAGACAGATGAGCGGACCTTTAGAACCTTTAGAATTAGTTAGAACCATTGTTGATACTGTATTGAAAACTGCTTCGGCTTTCGCTATAAATATGCGAGCAAAGCTAGTTAATTTGAAAAACAATCTTGGACAAAGACTCGACTACTACAAATATGTTGCTAGTCAGTATTTAGAATTCTATGGTAGAAAAGAAAATCAAGAACTTCTTAAAAGAAACCTCAAAGATTACTCTCAGTCCATGATTGAGAAACAGAAGTATAAATTCCAGCAGAAAAAAGAAAATATTATCGATCGTTATAAATACGAAAAATACAAATTCTTAAGAAGGTTAGATGAATCTAGAGAAGAGATTTCTCATAAAGCTTCTAAGTTCAAAGATGATGCTCAAAGAGCGCTTGAAAGTATTTCATAAAAATAGAGCTAATATTAAGCTCTATTTTTACTTAGTTTTGAATATTTATAGTCTTAAACTAACTTATCGATAGCTTCTTTGATTTTTTCTTTGCTAAGAGATCCAACTAACATCTCAACAGGTTTTTTATCTTTGAAAATAATCATGGTCGGAATACTGTTAATCCTAAATTCAAGAGACTTGTTAGGATTCTCATCTGTGTTTAGTTTGACTATTTTAGCTTTACCTTCGTACTCACCAGCTAATTCATCGATCACTGGAGCAAGTGCTCTACAAGGTCCACACCATGGAGCCCAAAAGTCTACAAGAACTGGAACCGATGATTCAAGAACTTCGCTTTCAAAATTAGTATCGTTTACTTCAACTGCCATAGTTAGTATATTATCACCATAGCTTGAGGCTTTGTTGAAATCTTAGAGTTTGTTTAAACCTTGAACTCCGCCTACTAGTGAGGTTAAGCCAGTATTTTTGCTTGGCTCATAGAAGCAGAACATATAACGCGATTCATCGATTGAATTTAGGGGACTACTTAGATTTGCCCACTGATACAATTCGATTTCTTTAGTATCTTCTTCAAGTCCCTTCAAAGAAGTTTCAACAATAAATGAGTACTTAATCTTATTAATATTGCTCTCGTTGTAGATATTTTCTTTAGATTTTAATGAGCCGATAAAGACTAAGCCTGAATGATCATATACTTCTTCTGCGCTGAGCTTTTTAGTAAGAGCATATGCTCTACTAGAGCTATTGGTGACTATTTCTTGTTTTGACTTATCTGTTTTATTGGCTGCTAAGGCATTGAATTTCGAAGCAAAGCAGATGTTACCCAGTAAAAATATACTAATAAGAACTGACTTTTTCATTTAATCTTTATTATAATGGTTAAAGTTTATGAAGAACCTTATTAATCTTTCTTTACTTTTTGTTTTTGTTGTTTTGGGTTTAGGTGCTTGTAGCTCAGCTCATGGTAATAACACTAATAAGTCTGAGTCTCAGTTAATTCAATACCTCGCTGAGAACTCCAGCAACTTTGCTGTGATTAAATTTTATGCTCCTTGGTGCGGGACTTGCAAAAGATACGCTCCTGAATTCAGTAAAACTAAAGAGGATTATGCGAAAAGATCAGAAGCTGTGGATTTCTTGGAAGTTAATGTTGATGATCATGACTATGCTGCACTAATTCGTGAGCTTAAGATAGGGGTTATACCTACTACATATTTTGTAAGTAAAGATAGAAAGACAGTTTATAATAGAATAGGTAACATCAAGCACGATGATTTAGATGCTTTGATCCAAGAATTACTCACTAAGTAAAGGAGCTTAATGATTACTGATTCCGTTAAAATCGCTAAAAGCGCATCCATAGATGAATCTGTAAGTATCGGTGAAGGTACTGAGATTGGTGAGGGCGTTGTCATTAGGAAAGGCGTTAGTATTGGTAAGAACTGTAAAATCTATCCTTACGCTGTAATTGGTGAGGATCCTCAAGATTATAGCTTCCATGGTGAAGAAAGCTTTGTGAAAATTGGTGATAATAACAGAATTAGAGAATTCGTTACTATCAATAAAGCGGTTGGTGAAGGTGAATCCACAGAACTCGGTGATAATAATTACCTCATGGCATACAGTCATGTCGCGCATAACGCTAAGATTCATAACAATGTAACTATTGCTAATTCAGTTCAGCTTGCTGGACATACAATTATAGAAGACTTTGTTAATATTGGTGGCTTAACTGCTATCCATCAAGGTTGTAGAGTTGGTAAGCTCGCTATGGTTTCTGGGATGTCTGCTACCAATAAAGATCTTCCACCATATTTTATGTTTGGTTTGACACCTGCTATAGCTGCAACTATAAATAGACACGGTCTTAAGAAGCATGGTGCTGATAATGATGCTATGAATGAGATCTTCAAAGCCTTTAAAATTATCTATAGAAGTGGTGTTTCTCTTCCTCAAGTCATCGAGAAGTTGAAAGTTGAAAATTTCAAATCAGCTGAAGTGAAATATCTAATTAGTTTTTTGAGTGATTCTAAGCGCGGTATTAAGCTTGGGAGATCTGCTGTTAGGGTTTAACTATGTCCAAAAGAAAAATTCTTAAGTATGGATCTGAGGTTCTAAGACGTAACTCTACGCCGGTTACCAAGTTTGATAAAAGACTGAAGAAAATTATTGATGACATGCTTGAGACTATGTATGCTGCTCATGGTGTAGGCTTGGCGGCGCCTCAAATTGGCATTAATCAAAGGATTGTTGTGATTGATGCAGAGTATGGTTCTGATAGATACGATGAATCAGGTAAAAGCACAGGACGTAAAAATCCTCGAAACCCACTTATATTGATTAATCCTGAAATTACAGAGATGGAAGGAGAGCTTGAAAGCTATGAGGGTTGTCTGAGTTTTCCTGATGTATATTTTAATGTCACTCGCGCTAAGAAAATTAAGTTTAAGTTTAACAATATCAAAGGGCAAGAAGAAGAGATGGAAGCTGATGGAGATCTTTTCTGTCGTTGTGTACAACACGAAATTGATCACTTGAATGGTCAACTATTTGTTGATATTGCTGATGACAGGATTATTGCTAGAGAAGAGTTAGATAAGAACGGCTTTGCTAATATAGATTCGCAGCCTTTGGCTTAGCTTACTTCATTAAATTAAATCTGGATTTAAGTATCTCTTCAGTTAAAGGAATTCTGGTCTGGACTGCTTTGCCATCAAAGAAATTATCAGGACTCTTGCTGAAGACATTAGTTGCAAAAAAGTATTTCTTAGGTTTTTGCTGCTGTGAATTTTGTTCTAGGTAACCAATGAACCATGACATCTGCTGGTCACCATTATCTCTAGTACCAGTTTTGCCTCTTAGGGTGAAGTCTTGAGTTTGTTCTTGAATCATTATTTCTTTTGTCTTATTGATACTAAGTTCATTAAACGGTAATTTGTTTTGATCAAGTTTTCTTAGAAAATTAATTTGTTCATAACTAGAGACTTTGAAACTCTCATCAAGCCAGAATTTATCTATTTCTTCACCAATTACTTTGTTGCCATAATTACTAGCATTAAGGTACTCCTGCATTTTTGAGCGTCCAATTTGCTTAATAAGTCTCTGATAAACCCATTCTGTAGAATAGTGAAAAGCTTCTTCTAGGCTTTGATCTTGGTTAAATGATTCTATGAAATATTTGCTACCGTCCCATGGGATTATTTCTTTTTCGTCTTTAATTATTCCTGAATCTAATATTGCTAAAGTCCCAAAGACTTTAAAGCTTGAAGCTGGGCAGAGTCTTTCAGATGCTCTTGGTTTGTTGTAAACATAGTATTTCTCATTACTTTCATCATAGAGTAGAAAGCTGCCTTTAACTTCATATTTTGTGAACAATGAATTTAGATTAATTTGTTTTTCATTTTTACTAGAGCAGGCAAAGTTACTAATAATGACGAGTAAAGTCAAAAGAAGTATCTTGAAAGACTGATTCATATCTAGAAGATTAGCATTTTTAAAACCTTGTTTGATAATTATATTGTGATCCTTAATTTTGCGGAAAAATGACCCCTTAAAATTTTTCATCAAATTTTTTAAATTTAAATATATAACAAGAAGGAGGAGATACTTGAAACTACTTGAGATAAGTGAAACTTTTTTCCCTGCGATTAAATTCAAAGGACAAGAATTAACTGATAGACAAATTGCTGTTCTGGAGTTGCTTGGTCATGGCTACTCTAATCAGGAAATGAGTGACTGTTTGAACATTTCTATTAGGACTATTGAGTCTCACTTGGCTAAGATTAGGGTACTTATTGCTAAAGGCTCGAAAGACGACGAGAAAATCAGCGACAGAAGAATGGTTTTGTTCGCAAGAGATTTAATCGATGGTTATAAAGCTTATCAGGAACTGAGTGCTACATCTTTTCAGGTGCAGAGATGCCAAGTAGATTTAAAGCATTTGCAATAACTATTTTGCTGGCTACAGCTATGGATAGTCTTGCTTGCATTAATTCTTCGCTGACGCCTATAACTCTGTTTTCATTATAGAATTGGTGAAACAGGCTTGCGATGTTTTTGAGGTAGACTGATATTTTATATGGTGCTCGAATCTCAGCTGCGTCTAAAACGGCTTCTGGAAAATCAATTAATTCAAGTATAAGGGTTCTGATCGTTTGAAGTTGATCTGAGTCTATCTTCTCTTCTTGTTCTTCATCATTGAAAGCTCTACCCAGTATAGATTTTGCCGAGCAAAAGTCTTGCTCTAGAAGTTGCTTTAAGCCTGATTCCGAGATTATAGCTTTCTCTTCTTTACTGCTTTCGATATTTATTCGTTTCGAACTTAGGTTTCTAAGAATGCTTGCTGCTCTTGCATGTGCATACTGGATGTAATAAACGGGGTTATCTTTATCTTGTTTTTTCGCTAGTTCTAAATCAAAAACCATCCTGTTATTGGCTTGACTATCTACAATAAAGAACCTTAAAGCATCTTTGCCAACTTCTTCCATGAGTTCATCTACATTGACAATGTCACCTTTTCTTTTGGACATTTTGACTTCGACGCCATTTTTCTGTAGTGACACCATTTGGATGAAGATTAGCTCAAGTCGGTCAGGATCATAGTTTATAGCTTTTATAGCACCACGAATACCAGGCTCTTGCCCATGGTGATCACCACCCCAAATATTGATTAATTTATCAAAGCCTCTGTCGTATTTGTTTTTATGGTATGCAATATCTGCTGCTAGGTAAGTGTAGACTCCTTGTGATTTTTGGATTACTCTGTCTCGCTCATCACCAAAGTGTTTAGCTTTGAACCATAGCGCTCCTTCTTGTTCATAGAGATTGCCATTTTTCTCTAAAATTCCGCATATTTCTAAAACTTTATTGTTTTCAGCTTGGTGAAGGTTTTCCTTCTCTGAAAACCAATTGTCAAATACAACTTCTATGTCTTGTAAAACTTTAGTCTGTAATTCTATAAATAAGTTTTTGGCAATCTCGCCTGCAAGTTTCTCATCAAGGTTCTTATAGTCAATCTTGCCTTGAAGCTTTTCTGAAAGTATACCTTGGTATATTTCAGGCTTAAGTATCTCAATCATGCTCTCAAATGGGTAAGCATCATCTGGATACTGCTCTTTGCTGATAACAGCTTCCTGGATTTGAATTGCAGCTTTTGCTGAAACTGAAAGTTTATCAATTTGAACACCAGCGTCATTTATATAAAATTCACTGAACACGTCATAACCAGCCCATTCTAGTAAGCTTGCAAGCGCACTTCCGAGAACGGCTTGGCGACCATGTCCTAAGTGTAAGTTCCCAGTCGGATTAGCTGAAACGTATTCTATGAGAATTTTGTTCTTACTTCTTTGGGATTTGTCTAGTTTGCCGAAAGAGTCTTTCATAGAGTGGATTTCTACAAAATTAGCTTCAAGGAAATCCCAATCGAAAATTATGTTGATGAAGCCAGGGGGAACTACTGTCACAGAACCAATTTGCTTGTAATCCAAATGCTTAACTATGGTTTCAGCTATTTTTATTGGAGCCATCTTCGCTTCTCTAGCTAGTTTCATAGCAACACTAATAGCTCGATCACCGTGATCAGGGTTTTTACACTTATCAAGTTCAAACTGGGACGGGACTTTCTCTAACTTCCCTAATTCTCCAGCTTCAATTGCTTTAGCAATGGCATCTTTAAATAAATCTATGACTTTGTCTTTAAGCATCTTCTTCTAGCCTCTGTGCAAGTAAACTTATAGGGTTTACAAATGATTTTAATGGTTGATTCAAGCTCTTTGAAAGTGGAGTGAAGTAATCATCCATGTAATTAACAGCGATCTGATCTATAAATCTTTCTCCACGTGCAAGTGAGATTAAGCCTGAACTCAAAGATCTAATAATAGCAGAGTGAGAATCTTCTTTATACCTTTTTTTAGAATAAGAATATACCTGGCTAAAGCCTGGATCTTTAAGTAACATATAAGAGAAACTGGGTGATTCACTCATGCTCAGGTCTACTACAAAAATTGGTTTATTGGAGTCAATTGGTGGGATATTAGTTAATAAATCTAAGTCATTTACCAGAATTATGAAATCCGTTTCTTCAAGATTAACTTCCTCGATATTTAAATAATTAAAGATGGACTTTATGTCTAGTTGCGTTTCATGGTCTAGCTTTCGTGAATTGGAGATGTAGAAACCCTTTAGAGACTTGAGTTTATACTCTTCCATTATTTTTTTTGAAAGGAAGATTAGAGGTGATGCCAAGCAGGCTTCGTTGAGTGAGCAGATGTTCTGGCTGTGATATTCACGTATGGTTTTATCTATGTAGTGTTCTTCAGCGATGTCTAAGCCATATTCACCTAGATTTGGCGTGAATTTTCGGTTTTTTGCGAAGATTATTCTATTGAAAAAATTATGTTGTTTGATCACTTGAACAAAGAATGATAGATTGATTTCTCGCCTGGCTTTGAATTCTGCTAGTCTGTCAGTATCGATTTTATCTTCGAGTTTATGCCAATCCTCTAGTGCTTTTTTGTCCTTGCCTTTTGAACTGGCGTACTTGTGGCTGTAATATGACCAATAGAATAAGTCTTCATCTGCAGTAGATTTTATATCCACCAAGTTGATTCTTAAAATTCGATGTTGTTTATTGATTCCATTTTTTTCATCGATTTTTGCAAGTGATTTTATTAATTCATTGAACTTAAAATTTAAGTCACTTAGTTTGTACATGTGGTTAGAAAAATTTAATTTTGGATTTTTACTAAAGATTAATTTTTCAAGATCGATAAAGACAGTGCTGGCTTCACGCAGTTTGTCAGTTAGATCCAAGCCTAATTGCTCTAAATAAGTCTCGAATTCTTTCTTTTGAAAATTTGTATAGTACATTCACGAAGATATCAATAGTGTAAAATAGTTTCTAACTGTATCTATATAAGGATATCGTATTTATCTAATTATGCCTAGTGTTGCAATTAGCTCAGACATAGAAGTCAAAGCAAGTTCATGTTATTTGGACGATTATTCAAGTCCAGATCAGGATAATTTCTTGTTTTGTTATAAGATTGAAATCACTAATAAAAGTGATAAAACTGTTCAACTTCAGTCAAGATATTGGCTGATTATTGATTCTCGTTCTGAGCATTCAGAGGTTAGTGGTCCTGGAGTTGTCGGCAAGAAGCCTTGGATTTCTCCTGGTGAAACCTATAGTTATTTGAGCTTTTCTAATCTGAATACTAATTTTGGGACTATGGAAGGTAGATATAACTTCGTGGACGAAGAAGAAAATATCTTCGATGTTGAGATTCCTAGATTTTTTCTTTCGACTAACCTTGAAGAATTTCCAAAGAATATTTTCAAGAAAGGTGATTTTGTTAGACACAAAGATGAAGATTATATTGGGATAGTTGTTGATTTTGATATGTACTTTTTGAGTAATTCAGATTTGGATACTCAGAAATTTGATCCGAGTCTTGAATATAAGCCTTGGTATTATGTGATTATTCACGATACTGATTTGATGCTCTATATCCCTGAGTCTATGCTGCTTAAAGAAGAATCTGTCACAGAGATTGATCATCCATTACTTGAAGTATTTTTTGAAAAGCGCAACGGTAAATATTTTCGAAAAGCAAATCCAAGCGAGTAATTTGCTATGATTTAAGCCATGTTAAAAACACTTGTTCTTGCAGCAGGAAGGGGGACTCGTCTTAAATCCAATACCACGAAAGTATTGCATAAGGTTTTCGATAAACCTATACTCTCTTGGGTTTTAGATGGTCTGGCTGATCTTGACCAAGAGGAAATTGTGGTGGTCTGCGGTCATCACTCAGAAGAAGTGAAAGATTTTCTTCATGCGTATCCAGTTACTACAGTGGATCAAGAGATTCAGATGGGTACCGGGCACGCGGTTATGTGTGCCGCTCACCTCTTCGAAGAGTTTGAAGGTACTGTCATGGTTGTTAATGGTGATTCACCGTTGATTCGCTCAGAGACTTTAAGTGAGATGTATAGCTATCACAAACAAGCAGAATCGAATATGACTTTGCTTACTAGCTTTTTGGATAAACCAGGTGGTTACGGCAGAATTGTTAGAAGAAATAACTCTATTATCGGTATTAAGGAACACAAAGATTGTTCAGAAGCGGAGAAGACTATTCGCGAGGTTAATGTTGGAGTTTATTGTTTTGAGTGGCAATTACTCAAAGAAGGTCTTAGTAAACTAAAAAGTAATAACGCTCAGGAAGAATTTTATTTGACTGACTTGGTTGAGTGGGCATATTGCCAAGGTTTAAATATCAATAACTATATACTAAACGATCCAAGAGAAGCTCTTGGAGTCAACAATAGAAAGGATCTTGCACTTGTTTATAAACTCAAAAATAAACATTCACTTGAGCAGTTGATGGATAACGGTGTAACTATTATTGATCCAGATAGCACTTGGATTAGTCCTGATGCTGATATTGGTCCTGACACTGTGATTTATCCTGGCACTTTTATTCAAAGAAGAGTGAGTATTGGTTCGAACTGTGTGATTGGACCGAATGCTGTGATTCATGGTCCCGTAGAAATTGGTTCTAATAGCTCAGTTGTACAATCTCATATCTCAAGATCCTCTATAGGAGATCATTGTAATATTGGACCTTACGCTCATATACGTGATGGCAGTGATATTAGAACTGGTGTTAGAGTTGGTTGTTATGTCGAAGTGAAGAACTCTAATCTTGGCGATGGCACTGCTGCTGCTCATTTGAGTTATCTTGGTGATGCTGATATAAAATCCAACGTTAATGTTGGTGCTGGAACTATTACTGCGAATTTCAATTCATTTACTGGGGAGAAGTCTGAGACTGTTATATGTTCTGGTGCTAGTACTGGAGCGAATTCTGTACTTATAGCTCCGATAACGGTCAATGAGTCTGCTTCTGTCGCTGCAGGTTCAGTAGTTACTAAAGATGTTCCTGAAAATATGTTGGGGATAGCCAGACCTAGGCAGGAGATTAAGCGTTTGCCTGGGGCTAAGGTTTAGGCATATCCAAGGTCTTTGTTCGTATAATTTGCCCAAACAGACATCAACCATTTACCAGATTGTGAAATCATTCTATGGCTTGCTAGTTTCTTGAAATTCTCTTGTGCAAATTCTCTGAGGTTTTCAACAGCATCATTTGGTAAGGTGATACTTCTTAGAGCAGATCTAATTACAGATGCAGCTGATTTCTTTTTTTGTTGATAGGATTGCTTGAATCTTTCTTTGTATGAATCAACAACTGCTTGTTGAATAACAATATTGTTTTTTATAGAATTGAACTGGCTCATGAAAGAACCAAGAATTCCACCTTTTTCATTATCGTCAATGGTTTTATTGTCTTGGTCAAGTATGTTCTCGATTTTGGCTGCTTGTTTTGCAAGCTTGTTGCCACGATCAGGTCCTAAATTGATTAATCCTTCTACTGACATAGTTAACCTATATAAAAAACAAAACTTAAATAATTTGATACAAAGATTTACAAATTTAATATTTTCTTAAAAAGTTAAGATTATCTTATCAAAAAGTAAATACTTGTTTCTTTGTATTCTCGTAAGCAGCAATTGATATTATGGTAGCCTCATAAAATTAATCATGTTTACAAGTAAGTAGACTTATTATTATGAAATCCATAGAATAAATCTAAATAAATATAAGCTAAATGCCTAAAAGCTTTGGCTATGAATAAATAACAAAAATATGATTGCTTAAGGAGTGCACTGCAAAACGTAGTTTTGAGTGACGACTGCCTGGCAAATAATATTAAGGATCAGCTCCCTGAGCTAGGATTTATTCCTCGGTCAGGGTTGAAAAATGTTACTTTAGACGTTTTTCAGCGGATACTTAATTAAGCGTCGGCCGTAATCGTGTCGTTTTGGTACTTGATTAAGTTGTCTACAACTTTGTTGTTCATTTCATCGCCAAAAGCTAAATGCCACCATGGTTTTGGATCAGATTTCCATAAATGTGGGCTTCTTTTAGGTTTGAAAGCTTCTCTAATAAATAAAGGCGGATGCTCTGCTCTTGGAGGAGGCTTTAGTTTCTGTTTCTTAGGTTTATCTGAGATCCAGTTACTGAAAGGATTTATCTTCTCGAATGCTTCATCTGCAAATTCGGTCAGTATTGACCAAGCATTGTCGAGGAATCTAAAGAATTCTTCGAGTAAACTATCTTCTATATCTTCTAAGGCACTAACTTTCTTAGTTTTCTTGATGCCTGCTACTTGTCTTTTGCGTCTCTTTCTCTCTTCTTCGAAGTAATTAGAAGATACTTTCTGAGAGGCATTGCTATCAAATTTGGAAAATTCATCTAGATTACCAGTATCTGGATCGATATCATCTAATCCATGCTTAGCATCGTATTCTTTCTCATCCTGAGCTAAATCTTCTATAGCGTTCTTAGACTCGAATGCTTCAGCAGCATCAGCCATTTCAAGTTCACTTAACTGTCCAGGATTGTTATTAGGGGTATTCCTTACCTGTGACTGCGTATTGTTAAACGCAAAGTCATCCATTGCATAAGGATTACCTGCATTATAAACAGGAGTTGACATTACTTGGTAGCCTCAAGGTTAACTTGTTCTTAACCTTGTAATTAATGTTATCAATGTCAATATATATTTGTCAAGTTTTTCTTAACAATTTCTTTGTATTTATCTTGCTTTTTATAAAATTTATTAGGAGTTCGAAATATTCCGTGAGCTTAGCTGCCTTTACTTGCTAAAAGCTTATCTAAACCAGATAAATTCGTAAGTTGAGCGCTGGTAAATTCTTCGAAAGTTTTAAAAGGTCCAGTTATTTCAACTATTTCAAAACTATCTAGGGAAGGACCAACTATGCTGAAATTATCTTCATCGTGCCCATACTCATCCTTATAATATTGAGCAGTGATTGAAGAACTAGCTTCTTCTGGCTTTAAATTTGGTGATTCTGTAGTTCTTTGAGATTCCAGTTCATTTATTGTCGCTTCAAGAAGTTCGACATTGGTTACATCGCCTTCAGCAACAGCATTTTTTAAATCTGTTTTTAAACCAGCAAGCAATCCATCGACTTGACTAGTAGTAGTACTAGATCCGCCTCCGCCATTTAGACCAACTTTATTGGTATTGTTGTATTCCACCATAATACTTTTAATCCACTCTATAGTTAAGAAGCTACTAAGAAAATACTAAAACATGTAATTTTTTTAATTAAATACATTAGCTCATAATAACTAGTACTATTAGTCCCATATAAGGTTAAGAATAAATTAAAGCCGTGTTCAGATATCTCTAACACGGCTTTAATAAAATTTACTGGAAAATAGTTTTTTATTAACCACTAGCAACTATGGTTTTCTGAGGAGTGCTGTCGCCTTCATCACCAATATCAAAAAGTCCTTCTGGGTGAAGAATTGACATATATTCATTAAGGTTGCTTACAATAGTTTGTAATTTTTTATGAGCTTTTTCGGCTTCTTCTACTACTATTGGCATATCTTTAGACTCTTCTTTGATTTTTTCTAGCTCGCTCATGCCTTTTTTGGCTCTGGCTAGGTCTTCTTCACACTCATGTTTGTAAAAACGAATACCTTTCTCTTTGCGTAATCTCTTTACAATTGCTTTAAATCTTCTTTTTTCTTGATCGGTAAATGCCATTTTATCCCTCTTCTATATTTTAAGTTTATTTAGGCTTATACAATTATACAAATAATAAATTGAATATTTTTTGATAACGAATTTATGCTTCTAATTTTCCACCATCTGAGGTTCTTATATCAATATTTCCTCTAGCTTTCCATTCAACCAACTTTAAAGCTAGTTTATTTCTCTCATCTTTACGCTTTTTGATGGACTTTTCAATGCCGTCAATTTGATCGTCAATTTTTTTAACGTCACTTTTTTTGAGATTGGGTGCGTCTAATTGAGCTGTTAGTTCATCTAAGAACTTTAAATCCTCTAGGTCCTGCCAGTTTAAGGTTCTGATTTGTCTTTGTATATCACGGTCTAATTTTTCTCTATTGTTTGGAACCTGCTCCATGTATTTGATGAAGTCTATTACTTGAATTTTTCCAAGTGCAACGAGTAGTAAAATTTCAGATTGTTTGTGGCTAAATCTAGGTATGACCTTTTTGCAATCTTTCAGGTAGTTTTCTAAATCAAACAGTAATTGTTTTACTTTTATTTTATTGTAAGATTTTAGGTTAGCTTCAAATAACTCTAAATGTTTAGCCCAGCCATCTCTACTAAGAGTGTTCCAATACTCTTCCAGTTGTGGTGCTGGGACTTGATTTTGTTTACGGTTAAAGCTCAATAAGGCAGTTTTAATGGCAGCCTTTGCCATTAAAGTATTTTTTTGAGCTTCTAGTTGCTCGGGGCTTAATTCCTTTTTTTTATCTTCAACCACTTTATTATCCCTTCATATAATAATTTAGCTGATTTTTAAGTCCCATGGCAGCTCAATTTCAAGAATTTCTACTAAGAACTGATAAACCGCTTCGCCAACGCTTGCTCCTTTCTCTTTGGCTTTCATTGTTGGTGGCTTAACTTTTTCTTTTTTCTTGGTTTTTAATTTGTTAAGATACTTTTGTCTTAATGCAGCTATAGCATTAAACTTAAATGGGCTAAAGTTTGCTTCTGATAACAGTAAGTCATGTTCTGTCTTGTCTGTATTGTTTGTTATACCAATCAAACCTTTGGCAACTCTGAAGGCTTCTTCACCTTTGGCTTGTTGACTCAAAGAATTAATATAACCTTTCGTATACCTTGCTTGAGTAACTGATTTACCCAGACCTAAGCCTTGAATTGGTAGCTTTTTACCTTTGGCATAGAGTGCTTCTTGGGCTTTGTCTTGATTTTGCTTTTTCTTTTGTGCAAGTAAGTTTTTGACTTTACTAGTTCTACCTTGCTTAGTTTTAGGTGTATTTTGTTTATGAAAAGCCCGGTATTTTTCAACACTTTGTTCAGACTGACCAAGATCTTTTGCTAGGCTTTGATTTGTTTCTGCACCTTCAGTTGGATTCTTAGCATCTTGTTGTTTTTGATTCTGAACTTTAGACTTGTTCTGTTTATTCTGTTGTTGTAAAGTTCGTCTAACTCTCGGTAATAAGCTTGCTAACTCTGGTTTTTCTGCTGCACCGGGATCTTGAGTGAGTCTAGCTTGTTCGCTACTTTGCTTCTTGCGTTTAGAATTAACTTGTTTCCTAAGATCAAAGTTGATTTTTTGTTTACTATCTCTTAAAGAAACTTTCTGCTCTAATTGATTTTGGAATGAATCTTCTTGGCTCTGGGTACTTTGTTTTTGCTGAGTAGCTGTTTCTCCTTTAGCTTTAACTTGCTTTTGAGCACGGTCTGCATTACCCCTGTTGGGTAAGCGAAGATTACCTTTATTATTTTGCTGAAACTGGTTGTTAAATCCACCGCCAGCACCTAGCGAGCTACCCGACATAACATTTTATTAAGGCAAAATAGTTATAAACTGGTTAAGGATTGCTAAATTTTAGAGAATTCTTAGTACTTCATCGAGAATTTGGTTCATTGTACTGAAGGCTCTTGCGTTAGCACTGAAGGCATTTTGGAAGACAAGTAAGTTTGCGGCCTCTTCTTCTAATGAAACACCACTGATACTTTTTCTTTGATTGTCTATAGCTTCTTCTAGAGTCTCTGAGGTTTCTCTGTTTTCGATGTCGATACTGGCAATTTGTCCGAGGCTACCAATGGTTTTAGCCATTTTGGTATTAAAGTTTTTAGAAACATCGGCTGAATTTTGGTAAACCTCAATACCGAAGTGTCCAAAGTTATCACCTAAGACATTGGTTCCAAAGGAAGCGTTGTTGGTAATAAACTCTACATATGCAGTTCCTGCTGGTGTAAGACCATTCCAGGTAACTGTGTCATTTGGGCTTCCACCGCCTACTAGGTTTTGTATTGGGAGTATAGGGTTATTGGCTGCATCTACGAAACGAATTTGGATGAATGAATCTGTACCTGTACCAATTCCGTTATTGTTTCCAGCATTGACCTGCGTACCGCCATCATCTACAAAACCAGAAACAATAATATCTAGATTTTCGTTCTCTCTTACGGCGAGTGTAGATCTGACTGTATTCATTGCTCCAGCGTCTGGTTTTATGAATAATTTCTCTGCTTGATTGGTATCACTTACAATTGCTGTGTTTTGGAAGAATAATTCTGAAAGCTCAGAGACTATACTATTGTCACCAGCACCAATACCAAGTGCAGTGTTTTCACCTAGTGCAATTAAGCTGTTGTCGTTTAAAATAGTGTTAGATATTGAGAAATCAGCAGCTGTATTACCTGTGAAGAAATCTATACCTGGAGTACCATCTAATTGATTACCAACTTTAAATAGATTGTTGACAATATCTTTAATCTGCATAGCAAAATCTGATAATTCTTTACGCATTTCAGGGACTCTTTCGTTTGTCGCATCGATTAAACCAGATATTTTACCAGTTGTTGTGAGTATAGTTCCTTCTCTCACACCATTTTGAGTTAATATGAGACGAGCAGGATGTGCATCGGTCTTGCCATTACCTTGTTCAACTTCTATGTCGTAGGTTTTACCAGAACTGTCTAGAAGTGTGACATCGAGTGGGGGGGCACCAGTGGATGTCGCTGCTGTTGGGTAGGGACCTGCAGGGAGACCAAGTGTTACGGCAGCATTCGTCCCTGTTGCAACTTCAATTAAGCTAGTTGTATTAATTTGTGAGCCAGTGACTAATCTATTACTTAAGAAGATTTGATTGTCATCATCTAGTGATGCTACACTTCCTAGACCACCAGCGTTTTTGAAGCTTTGATTGATTCTTTCTACAACTTCTCTTGCAGATGAATTAGGTTCAAAGTTAGTAGTGAAAGTTAAAGGACCTGTGGTACCATCACCGTTGTTAACAGTTAGGTTAAGTACATTGGTACCATAACCAATACCAGCAATTGCTGTGTCAGGATTTGTGAAAGCAATGTTACCGTTTAGCTGTGGTTCACCTGGAGTGCCAACAGCTGTGTCTTCATAGAGATTTGCTCTGACTTGATAAAATTCTCCATCCTGACCTAGTTTTATATCTAAGTCTATAGATCTGTTTAATTCATCCAATAGTGCGTCTCTTTGATCTTGAAGACTTGTTGCATCACGTCCTATAGCTCTTAGTAAGTTGATTTGTTTTTGTACATCTGCAACAGCTTCTAGTTGACTATTTAAATCATCTACTGCAGCATTCAAAATACCGTTTGGCATTGTGTCAATATCTTCTTTGATCTTGACCATGCTTTCATCTAAGGCTTGAAAGCTTTCTGTTAAAGCTCTTGCTGCATTCACGAAAGTGGTTCTTAATGTCTCTAATTCAGGGTTCGCTGCAAGGTCATTTGCTGCTGTGAAGAAATCTTGAAGTTTTTCATTGATTGTAATGTTGTTAGGATCACCTAATAAATCATTTATATTTGAGCTAACGGTGCTTAGTTCGTCATAATAAGCAGCATCTGCAATGTGGTTTCGGTATTGCAAGTCTAAGAAAAAGTTTTTAGCTCTTGTTATTTCCTCAACGTAGACACCACTAGGTATATCTTTCTCTGCTATGTATAAAGTGTTAGCATCATTTTGGGTGACCATCTTACGCGAATAATTTTCGGTGTTGGTATTTGCTATGTTCTGGTTAGTGACATTAAGACCAGTTTGAGAGGCTTGCATCCCAGATAAACTTATTAATAAACCTTGAAAACTCATCTAAACTTAACTCCCCTATCTTAAAAAATTATTCAATGATGAATTGAAAAAACTTGCTGCTGTGTCTATAGAACTATTTAACCGCGATTGTGCTGTATTTAACTGTAAATTGGCTTCGACAAAATCAGCATCTTTGACTCTTGAAAGAGCTGTTTCTAACTGGTTTCCAAGTTTATCGTTGATTTCGTTGAGGTTCTGAATACGTTTAATGGTTAGTCCCATTCTTGCTCTGATGTCGAGTAAGAATGTGGTATTTTCATCGATTTGTTTGATTAAGCCTTGAACAGTTGTTTGATCACCAGCTTCTAGTGCTGTCTCTAAGGCTGCAATGATTCTTAAGGTACCAATGTCGTCGCCTCTTGCACTAGAGTTATTGAAGCCAATCTCAGATAATACCGTCTGGTTACTAGTATCTTGGATTGAGATACGTGCTTCAGCATTAGTAAGGCTAGTACCAATTAAACTAGTATCAAGCTTGATTTGATAGGTTGGATCTTCAGCTGCAATAGCACCGACACCACCAGCTGTGGTATATGCGGTATTTATATTTGCTATTATCGTTGCCATATTAGCTGCTGCTGGTATATTTGCAGTGAAATTAATTTCACCACCATTGCCATCATTAACAACAAAGTCAAGGTTACCACCAGCTGCCGAAGCTGGGTTAAGATTAATGCCTTGTATTACTGCTGGTCTTCCTTGACCTATTAATGCATCTTTGATGTCGAAGGTATACTCTATATTCTCTGTACTTTTTTGTCTTTCATTATCTAAACCTTCTTTGTAAACAGCAAGATCAAAGCTGTCATTTGCATCAAGAAGCTGAAAAGGTGTTAGGTTACTTTGTTTACCAGAGAAAATATACTGCTCCCCAGATTTGGTGTTCGCTAGCTGTATCATCGCTTCACCTATACTTCTAAGTTCAGTGATATAACTTCTAAAAACACTTTCATCATTAGTTGCATTAGTTGCTGTGATTGCTATTTCTTTTAATCTGTCTACATTGTCCTTCATTCCAGCAAGGGCATTTTCTGCAAGCTCAACTTGGGTTAAAGCATTATTCCTATTTGTAATAGTTTGATCGTTTTGAAGTATTTGTCCTTGGAAGTCAAGTGATAATGTATTTGCTCTTGGGTCTTCAAAGTTGTTTGCAAAAGCATTTCCTGAGTTGATTTTGTTAGAAGAGTTGATCAATAGCTCTTGGTTAAGCAAGATATTGCTGTGGAAGTGGTTGAATATTTGTTTAGTGCTGAGTCTATCTACCATGTCTTAAAAATTCACAAAATTAAAAATACTTGCGTTTACTATTGTTGTTGCGTTCCTTAAAAGAGTGTCCATTACTAATTTAGATTGATTAGCTTCTACTATCGCTTCAGCTATAGGCATATCTTGCAAAGCTGATCTTTTGAGTTTGAGTGAAGTTACTTGGTCTTCATCTGCCGTTCTAGAGTCTTTGAAATCATTGAGTAAATTACCAGCAAGTGTTTGTTTACCAATTAATCTCTCAAGGTTAGCATCGACATCAACCATTAAAGAACGTACTCTCTCCACATCATTAGCAAAGTAGGCTTGCTGTAGTTGTTCAAGTGTATTCTGGAGATTTTGACTAGTACCTTTTTGCTTTTGAGCGATAATATTGAGATCATCAAGTACGCTAGGTTGATTTACTGTAGTTCCATTACTAATAGTTATAGAAGCAGCTTCATTATCAGTTGAACCTGTGATTAGTGATGTGTTGAATTCTAGTATTCCTGATGCTGGTGGATTTTCTTGCACTATTGTGCCATTTAAACCTGCGGTGTTTGCGGCACCATTAATGATTGCAATCACATTTGCTATTGGAGTTGTACCACCGGGGATATTTATATCTCCTGTGTCTATTGTATTGCCATTACCATCATTGACAACAAGTCTAATATCTCCGCCAAGTGTAATTGGTATTGTGATTGCTGCAGAGCTACTAACTACAGCAGGTCCAGGAGTGGAGTTGAAAATGGTTTCTAATCCTACACTAGATTGCATTCCATAGATTTGTCTGGGCCCTGAATCTAGTTCACCTTCTAAAAATTGATTGTTGTTGAAAATATTATTTGGGTCAAATTTAATTGTTTGTTTATCAGATTGTTTGCCTGAAAAAATATATTGACCATTGAGCTGTGAGTTTGCAAGTCTGAAAATTGTTTCTGCTGTTGAGTCTAATACTTCACCAAAGGCTTCTCTATCTTTTGCGTTTACAGTTGTATTACTTGCAAATAGTGCGTCGGTTTTTACTTGGTCAACTAAATTCTTGATATCGCTAATAGTTCTTTCACTAATTTCAATCAGTGATTCAACGTTACCTTTGACGCCTGATTGTTCTTCAGCTTCATTTATTCTGTTGCCGAGTTCTGTGATTTGTTTTACAGCTTTAGGATCATCGCCTAATTCAAGAATCTTTTCACCAGAGTTTAACTGTAAGCTACTTCTAATATAGCTACTTTGGCTACTTAGTAAACTAGATCTGACCTCATTGAAGCCTTGAAGAAAGCCGATTCGACCAATTCCACTCATATATCTATTAAGTACAAACTTTATAGTTTTTTTGCTAGATTTTTGTGCTTATTTTCACTTTAAACATCAGCTGCTTATACTAGTTAAAATGCACTAAGTATCTCAGTAATAGATTGATCCAGGGCGGAAAAAGCCCTTGCGTTGGCAGAAAAAGCTTTCTGGTATCTGATAAGATTTGCAGCTTCTTCTTCTAAATTGACTTCTTCAAATGCACTTCTCTGAGCATTAATGGCTTTTACTATTCCATTATAGGTTTCGGCATTGATTTCAGCTTGGAAATTTTCCTCATTTAGTCTTGAAACCATTTCACTATAGGCAACTTGAAAACTTCTACTGGTATCATTTCTTACTGAATTGGGAACTATCTCTATTTCGAAATGCCCAAAGTTATTGCTTAGATCATTATCTCCAAAGCTAGCACCATTCATTAATACTCCAATAAAAGCTGCTCCTGCTGGTGGAGTGCCTTCCCAGTTACCTTCTTTGGCTGGTAATGGGGCTCCAGCTAGATTGGTAGGTAGTCCAATCGGGGTATAAGATTCATCATAAAACTGAACTTGGACTAGGCTATCTGCTCCAATGCCGTTATTACCCGCGTTATAAACTTGACCATCACCGTCATCATTTATTATTCCCTTTGCTCTAACTTGGTAAAGTGTTGCAGGATTGATTGGTAGGAAGGATCTATTCGGGTTTGGGTCACTGGCTTTCAGGTAGAGTTTATCGGTCTCTTTCTTGTGATTCATCAAAGCAGTATTGCCATTATAAAATTCAGCAATTTCTTCAATAATTGTATTGTCACTTACTGTAATCCCTCCAGCATTTTTCACTTCTCCAACAGCAAGTAAGCTGGGATCATTAGTAACTAGAGGGTTTACTCGAAAATTCTCTGCTGAATTACCCTCAAAAAGTGGTGTGCCATTATTTCCTTTCTCGTCAGTAGCAACACTTAGTATGTTGTTGACAAGTGTTTTGAAATTTACGGCAAAGTTTGAAAGCTCTCTTCTTGCATTTGGTACGGCAACTTCAAGGGTAAATAATTGGGCACCAATATCTCCTCTGCTGATATCAATAGTTCCAAAGGAAGTGCCATTTGGATTTTTAAGAAATAGTTTAGTTGGGTGGACTCCATCCTGAATATCATCGTTACCAAAGTCAATATCAATAGGGTAAAAAAGCTGTTTTGCATTCAATAAAACTATACTCTCAGGGTTTTTGCCGTTTACTGTAGTCGGTGCAGCAGGTAAGCCTAATGCGGCGGCGGCAGGTGAAGGGGCTACTATGCTGATTGAACTAGTTGCATTAAGGATATTATCATCAACTAATCTTGTCTCAAGTACAATTTGTCCTGCATTATCCACGGAGGCTACGCTACCATTACCACCAAAAGCTCTGAAGTGAAGGTTAATACTTTCCACAGCCTCTCTAGGAGTTGCATTATCTGGTAAATTTACTGTGAAGTTGGTTAAGGCGCCATTACCGTTGTTTACACTTAAATTAAGTTCTCTGTTTCCCGGACCAATTGCAGGAGCTATTGGAATATCAAAGTCTGAAAATACTATTGAACCAGTTATCACAGCTTCTTCATTTGGACTGAGGTAAGTTGGCATTCTGATTTCATAGATATCTCCGTTTTGATTAGTCCTGAAATCAAAATCTATCATCCCTTTTAGATCCCGGATAAGAGCATCTCTTTGATCTTCAAAGCTACTTACATCGATATTATTAACTTTTAGTATATTAATTTGTTTTTGCGCACTCGCTAACTTAACTAGTCTTGAATTAAGAATATCAATAGATTGTCTCAATTCACCTTTGATTGGTGAATTTACACCTTCACTAATTTTTCTTAAGCTAGTATCAACAATATTAATACTATTAGCTAGTCCAGAGGCGGCATCAAGAAAGCTTCTTCTAAATGTAGAGTTGGTCGGCTCATTGGAGAGGTCATTTGCTGCATCATAGAAAGTTTGCATTCTTTCATTGATTACCTGGTCTGTTGGTGTTCCGAGTATTTGGGTGATTTGAGAGGCAACATTCGCTACTCTATCAAAAAATTCAAGCTGGGTAATATTATTTCCATATTGTACTTCTAGAAATTGATTTTTTGCTCTCTGTATATTCTCGACTCTTACACTAGTGCCGACTAGCTTGCCAGGTACTAATTCTTGGGCAACTACGTTTTGTTGGTTTATTAATTTTCTTGTGTAATTCTCTGTATTAGCATTCGCTATATTATTACCCGTGATTCTCAAGCCTGATTGAGAAACCATCATGCCATTTACAGTTAAATTTAAGCCTTGAATGCTCATTTATTGCTACTAGAAGTCACTGGATTTAAGGGGGATTTTAGTGAGATTACGGGATATGAACTATTTAGACCCCTAAATTTTGACTTTTACCTAGATTTCTGAACCTAATTTGTAATATCATAAGAGCTAAAAGGTTGATTTTATGAGTAAAATTCAGAGTTATCTTGACCTAATGCTTAGCGGTAATCATCTACCTGACCCAGCTAACTCGAAAATTGCTGTAGCAATGAGTGGAGGGGTGGATAGTTCTGTGGCAATCTATATACTAAAAGAACTAGGTTATGAGGTCTTTGGGATTACTGCATGGCTAATATCAGGTTCGGGTAAATGTTGTGATAATGGTGTTGTTGATGCCGTGAAGGTCTGTGATCAATTAGGTGTGGAACATCACGCTGTAGATCTAAGGCAAGCTTTTGCTGATGGAATCATCAAAGATTTTCATGAATCTTATGCGCGTGGGGAAACTCCAATTCCTTGTATTTCTTGTAACAATGACATGAAGTGGGGATCTTTACTTCAGTATTCTTTAGAGAATTTGGGGGCAAGCCATTTAGCTTCTGGGCACTACGCAAAGCTTAGTTTTGATGAAAGTACTAGTAATTTTGATTTACATCGTCCAGTTGAAGCGAAGAAAGATCAGAGTTATATGCTCTGGGGGTTGAATCAAGACCAGTTAGCTAAAACTATATTTCCTTTAGCAGACTTTACTAAGGAACAGATTCGGGAGATTGCTGAACTTGGGGATTTATGTGTTGCTAACAAAGAAGAATCACAGGATATTTGTTTTGTAAGTAATGGTATGACTAACTCTGAGTATTTGACTAAGATTCTAGGTGAAAAAGAGGGACCTATTATTTTAGCTAGTACTGGTGAGGAATTAGCTAAGCATACAGGTAGTTTTAATTATACCTATGGTCAGAGAAAGGGTTTGAAGATTGCTTATAAAGAACCTTTATATGTAACTAAGATTGATTCTGACGCTAATATTGTATATGTTGGAACTAAAGAAGAGCTTCTTTCTCAGAAAGCTGTGGGTAATAGGGTGAATATGACGGCTAAAGTTAATTTAGACGATAGTAATTCATTTGAAGCTTTGACTAAGATTCGTTATAACTCTAAGCCTAGTCTTGCTAGGGTTTATATGGATTCAGTAGATTCTGATTACTTAGAAGTTGAGTTCAAAGAACCAGTAGAGGCTGTGACTCCAGGTCAGGCTATGGTTTTTTATGATCCTGTAGATACCGCTAAAGTGCTTGGTGGTGCCTGGATTGATGGTGTTTCTGTTTTATAATATTTCAGCTTGACTAGTTAAGATAATTCATGTTACCCTGTTTCCTTTAAATAAGTATTGTTATGTGTATTGAGGGTTAATTTAAGATTTATCTTGGCTTATGATTGCTTTAGCACCAGCTCTTACTGTTGATGATAATGGTAGTAAGAATAATAGGGTTACAAGCCACTTACCAGATGCTAGTAGGACTTTACCTGCAAAAACAAAGTCTCAGTTCGTAAAACCTAAGCTTTTGTCTTTGTTTGAAAAAAGAACTGTGGATCCTAGGTTAATAGGTGTATGGAATAAATCTTTAAGAATTGTTGATCTTGAAATTTTGAAGAAAATGAAAAAGAACGCTGTATTGAAAGAAGATTCTTTCAGAACTCTTTCGAAATTTTTACCTGATTTTAGAACCCTTAGGGCAAATATTGATGAATTGAAAAATGAAGATGAATATTTATGTCAGCAAGCTTACCCTCAGATCAAATTGTTATTTGAAGATTACCTGAGCAATATAAACTTAATAACTGAAAATATATATCGTGATTTGAGTTTTCATTTTGATAATGATCAAAAGAAAGAATTAACTGAACGTATTCAGTCTTTAAGTGAAAGTTTAAGAGAACTTCATCAGGCTATCCCTATTGAAGATATTTCATTGAATTCGAAAAATGAAATTTTTTATCAAAAACTAAATCAGATTAATTCCAATCATAGAGATTTGGTTAATTATATTGTCAAAAACTCTTATGAGCAGGACTATGAAAACAGGATAGAGCTGCTCCAAAGTCAAACTGTATTGAATTTAACTAAATTCAAAAATATAGATGAGCTTGAATTACAAAATTATCCACCATCTAACTTGAAGAATATTTTACTAAATATCAACTTAAAACTTTTAGTTGCTGAAGATGTTGCCCTCTCTGAGAAAAAAAGTAAACTGGAAAGGAAGTCTTTGCTTAAAGGTTTAGAAAATATTCAAGAGGCTCTAGAAAACTTTCCTGAAGATGAAGAATTAATATATAGTGGGGCTTTGCATTTAAAGCATTGTTTTAAAAATGAAATGGAAAATATACTTGGAGTTTCTCAGGTGAATAATGAGATGAAGTTAGAAGTATTATCCGATTTGATTAAATTACAGAGGTTTGACTTTAATTCAGATAATCCATTACAAGGTTTATTTAGTATTTTGAATAATATTGATGATGATCAAATAATAACTTTATTGGCTGATGATATTGTGCTTAAGGGATTTTTAGAGTCTGGAGAGGGAGGAGAGTTTATCCATCAATTAAGTGAATTAAGGGAGACGGTAAATAACAGCTTCGAAAACTGGCTTTTCATCGGGGCAAGTCAAAGGAAAAAAAGTTTAACCAAGTCAAGAGAACAATTTGAAAAAATGCAAGCTAGGTTAGATAATATTATCAAGCAATCGGGTAATTATGTAAGGTCTTTAAATTTCGAACGTTTGAGTGATTATTTGCCAAAAAAAATTGATGAGCTCCAATATTCTAATTTAGGATTATTTATTCAAAGCCTAGAGTCATTAAAAAATACTCTGGAGATTCAATTAGAAGACGGGAAAATAAGGAATTTTTTGAAAAATCGTCTACCTAAACTTATTGAAGCCAGTAACCAAAAGTTACCAGGTGCTTATATCCCTGATGACGTTAGTCCAGATAGGTGTAATAATATTTCTGGCTTTGGTAAATATATTGAAGAACTTAAAAAGTTAAGCTTGGAAAAATTTCTTGTTAAAGAAACAAGTGATGAAATATTAAGGACAAAACAAGTATTAAAGCATAGAGATCAGAATCTTGAATTGCTTGTTTATAACCCTAAGCAAATTAATCAATGGTTTTCAAAATTAGTGTTTAATGCATCTTTAATTGACAATGAAAATCCAAATTCACTTGTTTGGGAAGGAGTAGGTTTTTTTAAATTGAAACAAGTCTTATCCTCTATGCAGGAATCTGTAAAACAGCTTTTTGAATATGCTAAGCCGGAATTTGAAGTAGAGAATTCTCGCGAGCATGAAATATCTAAGTTAAGTAAGTTAGATGAATTTATGAATGAGGCAAGTAAGGTATCTGGTTATTTTGAATTTGGACAATCTGTGGCTGAAAGAATTCTCTCACCAATGTTTAAAAGTAACATGTGGATTAAAAGCAATAAGGTTCAAAAACAATTAATTAATAGTGGTTTTAGGACTGGTTTAAACTATCGCTCAGAGATGATAATTCCTGGTTTAATGGAAATTAAACATAAACCAGAGGACGTATTCTTAAATAGATATGAGCAAAATATAAAAGATAATGTTGAAGTTGCTTTTGGACCTATCCGTATTTATGGAGCTCCCATTATTCAAGGAGATAAAAAATCATTTTTGATTTTGAATATTGGACATAATAAAAAAGCTGACCTACAAATAATTGATTTGGAACAAGCTTTGCGTAACTTACTCACTTACTATAGTAAATTTAAGAAAAATGCAATCGAGAAAGCCGGTGGTGATCAGAAAAAAGCTGAAAAGATCATACAAGAATTTAGATCTCAAAACAAGCATCTTTTTCTATAGTAAACAGAACTTCTAAATTATAGACTAATAATGCTAAAATCAATCTTTGGCATGTATTCTAAGCATTTAATTTCGATTGCAGATCTTAGTAATGAAGAAATCCTTAGGATTTTAGATAGAGCTAAGTATTGGTGTGAGCATCAAGAAGATGAGGTGCCAGAATCGCTTAAATCTCTAAGTAAACCTATAGTTTGTAATTTGTTTTTTGAACCTAGTACTAGAACAAGATTCTCATTTGAAGTTGCTGCTAAGAAGATGAATCTTCACGTTTTAAATTTTGATTTTAAAAGTTCTAGTTCCCAGAAAGGTGAGTCTTTCTACGATACTGTAAGAACGCTTGAAGCTATGGGGGTAAAAGTTGCAATAGTAAGATCTACTGAGGAAAATCTTTTGGGTTCTATCGCTGATCAGATGCAAAATGTTGCTCTTGTCAATGCTGGAGCTGGAGTGAGCGATCATCCAACTCAGGCACTACTCGATATGATGACGATTATGCAAGAGTTTCCTAAGATTGAGGGTTTGAATATAGCTATAGTTGGTGATGTTAAGCATAGCCGTGTTGCAAGATCTTCGATTCAGACTCTTTCTCGTTTCGGAGCTAATATTATGATTTGTGGGCCAGATGAATTTATTCCTGACTTAGAGATTGTTTCTATAAAAACAGCTAGAGCTAATTATGCTTACTCTGAGACTACAGCTCAGGCTATTCTGGATAAAGTAACTGTGGTTCAAGACATGGATGAGGCGATTTATAAGGCTGATATCGTCATGATGCTAAGAATTCAGAATGAGAGACATAATTATAGTTTAGGTCAGTATCGTGAAAAATATGGACTTACTACTGATAGAGCAAGGATGATGAAAGAAGGTGCTAAAATTATGCATCCAGCACCTTTCAATAGAGGGGTTGAGATTGATGACGAGATGGTAGAAGCTGCTAACTCCCTCATCTTTAGGCAGGTGGCTAATGGTGTTGCTGTTAGAATGTCAGTGCTCGAAAGAGCTGTTGCTGATGCTAAAGTAAAAGTCTAATGCTGAAAATATATCCAAAAGTAAAGGAAAATACAGAGATTGCAGATGCAATCTATAAGCTAGTTTTGGAAGGGGATTTCCCTCAGTCTGAATTCAAGCCTGGTAAATTTTTGCATGTGAAATGTTCTGATGGACTTGATCCACTCTTACGTCGCCCAATGAGTATTTGTGATATTAGTGACGATGCCAAGTCTATGACTGTTTTGTATCGTAGCGAGGGGCGTGGTACTGAACTAATGTCTCGCTGGCAAGCTGGAAGAGTAGTTGATATGCTTGCACCACTTGGCAATAATTTTGATTTGGATGCGGTGAAAACTAAATCTAAAATTGTCTTAGTTGGTGGTGGTATTGGTGTCCCACCTTTATATTATCTCGGTAGGAAATTGAAAGAGCAGGGGCATGAGCTAGTTTCAATCTTGGGCTTTAATTCATCTAAGGATGTTTTCTATGAAAAGGAATTTGCTAGTTTCTCTGAGAAAGTCTATATAACTACAGTTGATGGTAGTCAAGGTATGAAAGGTTTTGTTACTCATGCTTTAAGTGATTTGGGAGAAGCTAACTGGGGTTTTCTCTATTCATGTGGTCCTACTGCAATGCTTAAAGCTCTTCAATCTGAAGTGCCAGAGAATAAAACAGCGTATATGTCCTTAGAAGAGCGTATGGGCTGTGGTGTCGGTGCTTGCCTTGCTTGTGTTTGCAAGTATAGTGAAGGCTTTGAAAGAGATAAAAATTATTCTAGAGTTTGCACAGAGGGTCCTGTCTACTCTCTTCAAGAAGTTAAACTTTAGTGTTAGTCTATTGATATGTTTATTTTCGGTATCGGTACTGGTCGTTGTGGTACTCAGACTTTATCTGACTATCTAGGACTACAGAAAATAAATACTCGTCATGAGTCTATGATTTTGCCTTGGGAATTTTCTGAGGACGGTGCTGTTGAATTTCTTGAGCATATGCAAAAAGCAGTAACTATTGATTACCCTAATGTTGCAGAGGTTAATTTTTCTTTGCTCAATTATGTCGATTACCTAATTGAAAACTTAAAAGAAGTCAGATTTGTTGTTATGAAGCGTATCAAAGCTGATACCGTGAAGTCATGGATGGCAAATAAGGCGATCTACAATTTCTGGTCAAATCCAGAGCATGAATCATTTGTAAATGGTGATTATTTGCGTGAAGTTCACTTGAGTCTATCTTTTCCAAAGTATGACTTAGATAAAGAGTCTGCAATTGCTCATTACTGGGATGATTATTACGATAAAGCTGCTGAACTTAAAGATAAATATCCAGATGAAATCATTGAGTTCGATATGTACAAACTTTTCTCTTCTGTTGAAGCTCAGAATCTTATGCTTGATTTTATTAAAGTTAAGCAAGAGCATAGATTTACTGCTGAAATTAAAAAAAAAGCAGAGATGAAAAGACCCGACGCTCAGATTTTTGCTTTGAAAGATTTATATGATGATAATAAGCTTGATTTAAGTGAGACTAAGCTAGATATAAGTTTTGATGCTGACTTGCTTATACGATTTTTACTGCTTATGTGCTGCTTAAATAAAAAATTCCTTAAAGTTTTTGATGCGATAGAAGAATTTCGTGAAGAATTGGGGGATTTCTTTGTGGATTATTCTTTTGTAGAGAAGCAAGATTTGCTCAATAAAGATTTGCATTCTTTGCTTGCTCACCTTAATACCAGTAGGGAACTTTATAATTATTCTGCTGATCTTGCACTGAAAGTCAAGAATTTAGCTATTTCCAAGTATCTATAATTACCGCTTCTGTATGTTTGCGATTATCTCGCTAAACTTTGTATAATATATTGGAGTCTACTCTCAGAAGTAGTCATTGTTTATAAATTATGAGTGATCAATTTGTTAGCAAAAAAAAGGCAGATGAGCTACAAAGGAAGCTTCAACAAAATATGTCTAAAGAGAATTTTATGGAAGAGACTAATTTAGAAGATAGCTATGAAATTTCAGAAGCAGCTCAAAGCCAGGTTGAGGAAGCTGACTCTCAGCAAGAGCAAGCTGTGCATGGAGCTAAACAGCCACCTGTCGATAATGCTAGCTATGAACAGTTAAAAAAAGATTTTGAGGAATTAGATAGTAGTTACAAAAGATTGTGGGCTGATCAGCAAAATATGCTTAAGAGATTCCAGAAAGAGAAGGATGATTTAAGAAAATTTGCAGCAGCTAATACTATTGAAGCAATTTTGCCAGCTTTGGATAACTTTGATTTTGCGAAGAAGAGTTTGAATCAGGATACCGCTTTTGAAGAAATTATCAAGAGCTTTGATATGCTTAAATCCCAATTCCAGATGGCTTTGCAGGCTGTTGGTTTAAGTGAAATTGCTACTAATGTACCATTCGATCCAACTAAGCATGAAGCTGTTACGAATGTTCCAAGTGCAGAGCATGAGCCTGGAACTATTATAGAGGTTGTAAAACCTGGCTATATACTTGGAGAAAGAGTTGTAAGAGCTGCAACTGTTGTTGTTGCATCTAAACCTGAGTAATTAAAGTGGAACTAGAGAAAAAAAGTTTTTTAGTAATTGGTTTAGGACGCTTCGGTTCTAATGTTTCATCTGCATTCTTTAGTAATGGGCATGATGTACTGGCGGTTGATAGAGATATTAATGTTGTTCAGAATGTTGTTGAACAAAGGACCGTAGAGAACGCTATCCAAATAGATGGTATTGATAGTAACTCACTTAGAAGATTGGATCTTGAGAGGTTTGCAGCGGTTATTGTTTCTGTAGGAACTAGTATTGAAGACAGTTTACTTATCTGCGCAACGCTAAAAGAGCTTGGTGTCCAGAAAATAGTAGCTAAAGCTAGTAACCAGATGCATGGTAGTATTTTAGAAAAAATTGGTGTGGATTTAATTGTTTACCCTGAGGCTGAGATGGGAAGAAGAGTCGCTAATCAGCTTATGGGGCTTAATTTTCTGGATGAGTTTCCACTTACTGAAAATTTTAGTATCAGTGAAATTAGTTTACCTAAGACATATGTCTCTAAAACTCTTGCAGAGTCTAAGATTCGCTCTGATTATCACCTGAATATACTTGCAATTAGAAGATCTGGCGGACATTTTAGTATTTCTCCTTCTGCTGCTACAACTTTCCAGCAAGATGATCACATTCTAGTAATTGGTACTCATGATGATATTGAGAAATTTAAAGAATTAAATGTTTAATTTCAAACTTACTGTCGAATACAACGGTAAAAATTTTTCTGGTTCTCAAGTGCAAAATCGAGACCAAGAAGCTCAAGGCTTAAGAACAGTTCAGGGAGACTTGGAGAAGGCTTTGTCTGTTTATTTTAGGGTAAGTGAAACTATTCTCACTAATTTCTCTGGGCGCACAGATTCTGGTGTTCATGCTATTGGTCAAGTTGTTAACTTTAAAATATCCGAGTCTCAACTCACAAACACATCAGATGATTTTCTTCAGTTGATTGAAACTAACCCAGATAAATTTTTAATTGGTTTAAATGGAATACTTGATGATGATTTAGCTGCCGTGAAGGTAGAGAGAGTTGCAGAAGATTTCAATGCTAGATTTGATGCTAAATCTCGTGAGTATATGTATAAGATCTTCACTAGACGCCATAAGCCTGTTCTGAGGCTTGATAGTTTAGCTTGGGTGAAAGAGCCATTGGATTTTGAAGCTATGGAATTACACGCTAAGAAGTTTCTTGGTAAGCAAGACTTTAGGGATTATTCGAAGCAAGAAGATTACCAAAATAATACTGAATGTGAAGTTTATGAGTCAGAGTTGATTAAAGAATCCAAGATATGTTTTAAATATAGAATTAAGGCTGACCGCTTTCTAAGGCACATGGTTAGAAGAATTGTAGGTGAGCTTATAGAAGTAGGAAAGCTTGCTGCTGTAGGTGAAGTTTATGACTCTGATAATTTTGCTATTCTTGATAAGGCTGGAGATCAGCTTCTAAAAATACAGACTCAAAAATCAGCTCCAGCAGAAGGGCTCAGTCTTATGAAAGTCGAATACTCATGAATATGCAAATTCTCTTGCTGGTATTGGTTCAGAACTATTGATTTTTTTTGCTTCGAAGGCACTTGCAATGTTTTTGATTCCAGAGAATATGGGTTGGAGAACCATTACTGAAAATTTTGGATATTTGTAAGCTAATGTATTCGATACTGCATAGCCGAGTGTCGATATTTGCTCAAACTTACCAGATTTTTTCAAATAATTACTTTTCATATTTTGAGTATTGGCTCCAGCCGCGAAAGAAAATATACTAGGACTAACATTTAAGGTATTTAAAAATATATTGCTGAGTGATTGCTGCCCAATGGCTTTTGTAAATGTTGTTAAAGCGGTTAATACTACACTTGTGAGAGTTGAAACGGCGTGTACATGAGGGATATTGAATTGTCCTTTACCTGCTAATGATTTAAATGTTTCAAGTAGTAGTTGTGGTTTGTCAGTTAAAGCTTGCTGAGCTAATTTGAAGTTAAATTTACCATCTTCAATAAAACCATTTATTAGCCCTTCTTTACCTTGGTAATTTATTTCTTGTTTAGCTTGAGTGATCAAATCTCTAATAGGTCTGTGCTCTTCATCATCAGATTCCATAACGTGATCTGAATGTAAAGTGGTCATCCCCATGTTCCCAATATGAGTCACATAGCGAGAAAACCTTCCTATGAAGGAATCACTCTTAAACAAGGCGCTGAGCCCACTTAAACCAGTTGGAATAATTAAGCCTGGATTTATTTTTCTGTTTGTATCCAGCGCACCTCTGCCTACCCAAGAAGCTACTTCACTTAGATATGCTGTTCTCTGTAATTTATCTCCAATAGCTTTACTGGTATCGTTATTCACTAGTGAAAAAGCAGAAGATAGAAAAAATAATGCTGAGGAAAAAAGAAAGGATTTGTCTAAGTTATTGAAGAGAGTAGTTTTAATATTTTCTGGTTTGCCTGTTTCTACTGAAGCCTCTTTTAGAAGAGTTTCTTGTATCTCTCTATCGCCAAGTTCTTGAATATTCTCATTTTCAAGACTTTCAGTATCTTTACTCTCCATAGCCAAGCTTTCTGATGGCAATTCAATAAATTCCTCAGTCTTATCTTGGTGCTTGGGAATTGGGATTTCTATACGCATAGCAATGGCGCTATACGTGTTATTTTAGCTAATTTAGCCAAATTTTTCTTTCATCTTCAGTGAAAAAGCCTATCGGTTGGACTTCTGGCAATAGTTGTATGTTTTTCTTTTCTATGGCTAAACCTTGTACTAGAGAGACAAGTTCTATGAAATCAGAGGAACTTGCAGACCCTGTATTTTCAAAAAAGTTAGCATGAACATCAGAAACTTGCATTTCTCCAATACTAAGTTCTTTGCCACCGATGTCTTGGATTAATTTCCCTGCTGGATAATCAGATTGAGGGTTTTTGAAGGTACAACCACAGGTCCAAGCTTTTAATGGTTGGCTAGTAGTTCTAGATTTATTGTAAGAAGCGACACGCGAGCGAATTTCTTCTTTCTCGGCGAACTCTAGTTTAACTTTTACTGAGAGTACACAATATCTCTCTGGGTCGATCACAGAAGATCGATAAGAAAAATTCATATCATTATGATTAAATTCATGAATCTCTAGAGTTTCTAAGTCTAGTACTTTCGCTGAAACGAAGATATCTGCAAATTCACGTCCGTGGGCTCCAGCATTCATAACTAAACCACCACCGATACTACCTGGAATACCAACCATGAATTCTGCTCCTGTGAGTGATTTGTGGATCATTTTGCCGCAGAATCTTGGCATCTTCAGACCTACTCCAAGATCAAAAACATTATTAATATCTTCTTTGATGAAGTCTATTTTTAAAGTTGAAATTAGTAAAGAATCAATTTTTTTAGAGCTTAGTAGCGAATTTGAACCACCACCTAGGAACATAACTTTGATTCCGTTATCTTTTGCAAACTTAAGAAGTTCGATTAGCTCTTCAATATTTTTTGGCTGGGCGAAATGATCTGCAACGGCTTTAATCCGTAAAGTACTTAAATCTGTAACATCTACGTTTTTTTGTATCTCCATTTGAGATTTAAGCGTAAGCATCCTTCCATTATCAAGGATAACAGCGATTTATATATTTATCTTAATTTTTTTTAAGTTAGATTTAAGTTTCTCAAGCCAATAATATAATAAGGCATAATTAGATTTGACTTTGAAGATGAATAGATTACTAGTATTTATATTATTTGTGATCACATTTGTGACTAATAGTGCCGCTTATGCTCTTGAAACCAAGGGTATTCCTGATGGTATAGCTGAATTATTTGATGAAAAAGCTGAAGTGGTTGCTAACTATTCCCCAATGCTTGCATTAAGAGGCCTTGCTAATAGTAAAATCTACAGAAAAAAGGGTAAAGCACATCTAGAAAGATATTGTTACCGCGCTAATGAGAAATCTCCTTACCAAAAAACTATAGTTAATATCAATGTCCATACTGATGAATGGCGCAAAAGAGTTGTTGAAGCTTTTGGAACTATTAATGGGCACCCACTCTATTACAAAAATATTATGGAGTTTAGTTTCCCAAGGAAAGCTCAGATGAACGCTTATTGTAATGTTGATGATAGCTATAATCTTCTATCTCTTTATATAGAAAGTGATGGTAATAAAATGACCAACAAAGTTCTAGGTTATTTTGCTGGAAGATCTGTGCAGTATCTAACTACTCATCGCTTGTCTGAAGGAGTTCTCTCTGGTTCTAACTACAAGATCTATATTGAGGGTGAGCACGATAAAGATAGTTCTTTGTTGAAGCTTAAAAGCGATGGATTCTTCGATGAGGTGAAGATAAGTGGTGAAGGTCAAGAGATCAAAAAAGACGAATATGAGTTTGTTGAAAGATTTGGGACAATCACTGTAAAAACTTTCCTTAAAGTAGAGAATGACTAATGTTAAAATTACATTTGTGTTAGACTATATTATAAAAAAATCAGCTTTAGAACTAAAAGAGTCTTTTCTCAGTAATGAATTAACAGCAGAGCAGATCACTCAAGCTTTCTTAGATAGAATTGAGAAGCTTGATAAAGGTCATATTAATTCTTTTATTCATGTTTGTGCTGATCTTGCTATCCAAAAAGCCAAGCTCTTAGACCAGAGATTGATTTCTGGTGAGGATAAAGCTAAGTTGGGTAAGCTTGCAGGAATTCCACTTGGGATTAAAGACTTGATCAATATGATTGGAGCTGAGACTACTGCTGGCTCTAGTATTCTGAAAGGACATAAATCTGTTTATAACGCGACTGTGACTTATAACGCTATTGCTGATGGTGCCATCCCCATTGGTAAGCTGAACCTAGATGAATTTGCTATGGGTAGTAGTAATGAAACTAGTGCCTTTGGTCCTTGCAAGAATCCTTGGGATACATCTAGGGTTCCTGGAGGTAGTTCTGGTGGCTCTGCTGCAGCTGTAGCTGCTAAGCTTTGCCCGCTTGCCTTTGGTACTGACACTGGTGGGTCTATTAGACAGCCAGCTGCTTACTGTGGTTTGGTTGGTATGAAGCCTACTTACGGTAAAGTTTCACGTTATGGCATAGTTGCCTTCGCTAGTAGCTTAGATCAAGCTGGTCCTATGACTAGAACAGTTAAGGATAACGCTTTATTACTAGAGAGTATGTCTGGCTATGACAGTAAAGACAGTACTTCTATCAATGTTCCTAGAGAAAATTACTTAGATTATATTAAAGCTAATTTTGAGACTAAAGAAAGCTTAGAAGGTTTGAAGATTGGTATTGCTAAGGACTTTGTACCTGATAATTTAGACGCTGACACCAAAGAAGCTTTCGATAATGCAGTTAAAGTTTTAACTGGTCTTGGTGCTGAAATTATAGAGGTTTCATTGCCAAGAATTAACTACAGTCTTGCTTGTTACTATATTATTGCTCCAGCTGAAGCTAGTTCTAATTTATCTAGGTTTGATGGTATTAGATTTGGTAATAGGGCTGACACTCAGGATCTTGATTCTTTATACAAAGAAACTAGACATTCATTTGGTGAAGAGGTTACCAGGAGAATTATGCTTGGAACATATGCATTGAGTTCTGGTTACTATGATGCTTATTACAAGAAAGCACAGCAAGCTAGAAGCCTTATCTTTGATGATTTCAAGACTGCATTTGAGACTTGTGACATGATAATTTCTCCAACAACTCCAGCTCCAGCATTTAAGTTTGGTGAAAAGTCAGATCCATTAGAGATGTACTTGTCAGACGTACTTACTGTTCCTGTTAACCTTGCTGGTCTTCCAGCTTTATCGCTGAATGCTGGTTACAGTGCAGATGGAATGCCAATTGGTTTACAGATGATTGGCAAGGCTTTAGATGAGAAGACTTTATATAATGCTGCCTTTGCATTTGAACAAAAATCAGGGATTGAATCTAGAGAAGCTAGTCTTGAAGCTGTTGCTTAGAGATGGGAGTTCTAAGTCTAGATCTAGAAGCAAAGCTTAGCCAAAATTATCAGATACTTGAGTTTTTCAACTTGGTTTTTAGTAAAGATAAACTCGTGAATGCTTACTTGTTTGTAGGTGAAAACTCTTATCAAGATAAAATGGATTTGTTTGTATCCATTAATAAGACTTTGAACTGTGTCCATAATCAAGGTCATCTCAGTTCTGAGTTTAAGCAGCCTTGTGGGATCTGTGATTCTTGTACCTGGATTCAGAATAATGAGCACCCAAAGACTCCTTTAGTTTTAGAAAGAGAAGAAGGCGCTAAAACTGTCAAAGTTTCTCAAGTGCATAAACTTCAGGAAGAGCTTTCTCAAAGTTCTCCTTATTATCGTTTGATATTGATTCCTGAAGCTGATTTTGAAGTGTTTAGTAAGCATCCAGCAAATGCACTTCTAAAAAGTATTGAAGAAGCTTACCCTAGAACTATGTTTATACTCTTTGCAAGGGCTAAGGAAACAGTACTTACTACTATCAGAAGTAGAACTCAGGTTTTGTATTTCCAAGATGAGCCACAAGTTGATTCAGTAGAAGTTTCAGATAAAATTTTTGAGGTATATGAGAAATATAAGGCTCACAATGATTTTTCTAGCCAAATTAAAAATAAGCTTTTTGTTGATGAGATATTGAAAATGGATAAAGCTGAGCTTATAAAATTTTTGGATTATTTAGTAGAGCAGATTGAGTTGTCAGCACATAATGTGAAGTTTATTGAGTCTTTGGAGCGAGCGAAGCGTTATTTGGAAGCTTATGTAAACCCGCGTGCGGCATTGAGTTCTGTTGCTTTTTATTAATAAGGACCTCATTCCCTTACCTTAATTATTATCAGTGTTAGCTGCTTTTTGTAATCTATCTATAATATCTTTCAATTCTTGAGGGTTATTAAGGTCGATTTGCGGACTTTGCTTTTGCTGGAGAACTGTGCCAGCGGCTTGAGCTAAGTGAGGTGATAGTTTATTGGAAGTCTTTGCGAGTCTTTCCAGGCTTTCTGTGATTTTCGGCATTGAATTTGCCATAACTTTATCAGCTGCTTCAGATTCTCTAAGGTATATTTTTTTATGAGATTCTTCTGCTTCTCTGTAAATTTTTTCTAAGCTACCACTGACGTTTTTCACTTCTAGTCCAAAGCTCTGAAGTAATTCCATGATAGTTTTACTATATTCTTCTACTTGTTCTTTACTCATTTTGAGGGTGTCAGTAAGTAGTGGATCTATTTCCTGTTCTTTCTTTCCTTCATCTGCAACAGCAAGATTCATTGGCATATCCATGAATCTCTCTAGGAAGGTTTTTATAGGCTTCGTTTTCTCTGAATTGGAGGAGAGTTCTTTCATTATCTGTTCAGGCTTAGACTTTTCTAGTAGATTAATAACATTATTGAATTCTTCTTGAGCTTTAGCGATTCTATTGTTTTTCTTATCATTGGTGATTTGAGATTGGAATTTAGCGTTTTGTCCAAGGCTTAATTCAAGTAATTCATTTGGGCTCAGTAAGTATCTCAATGCAAATCTTAGGCGTGATTGTTCAGGGGAGGACACTTTGCTTTCGCTTAAAATATTAGATTCCTTGATTAAGGTTTTTAGGTCTAAGCCGTTGAGCGCTGTTATCTCTTCTTTAGCTGTTTTAGCTAATTGAAGTAGTGAGCCGTCTTTTAGGAAAGAATTAGTGGTATTCCTTTGTAATAATGATAGAGCTTGGCTCTTTTCAATTGCTGGTGTTTTAGTTCCTGATAATGCAAGGAATGCAAGTGGAGTGGTAGGCATAAAGCCTAGTAGTAAGGATTTGACAAGGACATTGGATTTCTTTATGCCGTCTAAAGACCAGTCAAGGAAAGGTATTTCAACTTTTTTTTGCTCTTCTCTCAATTTTTGCATTGAGTTAATCATAGATTGAGTACCCGTTCTTAAAGATCCTTTGCCTGCTCCAAGTTCAATGTTGAAGGTTTCAGGAAGTTGGAGGCGTTTAGAAAAAAATTGCATTTTTGCTGCTTCTTGTCCAGCTTGAGCTTTTTCTTCTGATTTCAGAGATGCTATTTGACTTGCAGCTAGTGCTTTCTGAGCATCAATGAAGTCATTATTGTTATCTGCGGATGGAGGATTTGTTGCAGGGTTAAAGTTGGCACCAGTTAAAAGCTTTTGTTCATCTTTGACCGGCTTAGAAATATCGTTAATTTTTTTTTCTTGAAGTTCTGAGTTCGGGCGATATTGCTCTGTACTTCTAGTTTCATGATGATTAGGTGAAGCATCTTTTTGCAGGCCTTGTCTTCTGCTGATTTCAGCTTGAAGCTTGTGAATTAAGTCCTCAACTTGAGGATTTTTTGGACTTTGGTCACTAGGAAAAACGCTATTCATCTATCTACTTTTTAATTATACATAAAAGATAAATATTAATGAATATAAAAAACAAGAAATGGAAAAGCCCAAATCGACATTGATTTATTTACTTAATATAACAGCAATTTTTCTATATGAATATAAAAAAAATCTTAGATTTGCTTATATGTATTAATTATTTTCAAAGAATCTAAAATTTTTGTACCTTCTTTATCTCTGCCAACCATGAATAGCTTCAAAACCTCTGGACTAAAACGCATAATTAAAGCTCCAGGCTCATAGCTGACAAAAGAAGTGAAACGAGATTTCTCCAACTTGTCATTTTTCCAAGCAGAGCCTCCATTACCAGCGATTATGTAGATTATTCCTTCGCCTCTTTCGTACCTAGCGGTATTTGCTTCTGAGACTCTGACATTGAAAGATGAATGAACATCGTCTTTGACCATTGGGTAAGTTCTTTGGTATCTGTGATAGTGACCGCTAATCATAAGGTCAACTTTGTGCTTGTTGAGTGTTTTGCTGAGTCGTGTGAAGAAAAGATTTTCAACGTGATCATCGAGGTGATTTAATTTTTTTGAGTTTTTGAAAAATTTATCTGTGATTGGATGATGTGACATCACTATTTTCCATTTGTGATCTGGAACTTTGGCTAAATCTTGCTCAAGCCAATCTAGCATTTCAAGTAAGTGGCATTCAAGTCCAACTGTGTCCAGGACAACAAAGTGAGCTGATCTGAAATCTACAGAGTAGTAGGCTTCGGTATGGCTTGGGACTCCACCAGCTTCTCCCTTGGTCGGTAAACTGAATAAGTCATAATAGACTCCTTTGGTTTCAGGGCAAGAGATAGAGTATATTTGATGCTTATCATAGATGCCGAAGTCATGATTACCAAAACTGGTATAGAAAGGAACTTGAGACATGACAAAGCCGTAGACATTAAAGAATGCTCTATCAAATATTTCTTCAGAGCCGTATGGGTAAACATTGTCCCCGAGTGTAAATACCAAGTCAGGGTTAAATGGATCAAATGTATTTAATGCTTCAAGTACATCTAATTGACTGTGTTTAAATTTTTTGTGGAATTTCTTTGCGCCATAAGTTCCTGGATCACCAAGTATCCATGCGGTAAATTCTTTATGGAATGGTCTATGGTCTGGAACTGTGAACTGTTTATGTGCTTCATGTAAAGGTAGCCAGCCTAGTTTTTCATCGTAGTAATCCAATCTATAGTAATACTCAATACCAGGTTTTAGATGTTGTAGTAGAAGATCGTGATCGCTTCTGACCATCAAGTCACTTGCATGCATGCTCAGGCTCTTTAGATGTTGACTATAGTAGACTCTAACTTGACTTGGGTATTTGGTTTTGAGTAATAAATGTATAGAACCTTTATGTGAATAATTCTGTAGATAAGGTTCTCGAATGATTTTATTTGTAGCGCGCGCCGATATAGGCTGCAAAATACAGCCAAGGTAAATCAAAACAATTATTGAAAATCTCAAGTAATTGTTCATATATTTATAATTCCCTTATAATCTTTGGGGAAACTAAGCTTAGCTAGGCTAATAATGCTAGTTTAAACAACTGATCTCATGCCAGCAATCTCACCCATGACTTTGTAAAACTGGGCTTTGAAAAATACAATGAATCTTTTTTTGAAGCTTAAATGTGCAAGTATCGAAGAGAAATATACTATTAGTAATTTCACGTGCATATAAAATGGAATACCAGTTACTTTGAAATTGAGTGAGCTTGGCCAAACTCTAAGCATGCATGCAGGAATTCCATAGTTTAAAGCATGTTTTAGTGAATTGAAGAATTCGGGTTTGGTTTTGGAGAGAATAGCAAGGCTTTTACCAGATCTGAAATACCAATTGTAAATATAGCTATGTTCTAATCTGTTTTCAAAAATTCTATGTTTTACTGCAAGTGATGGAATGTATTCGAGTGTGATTCCCTCTTTGCTTGCAAGTCTAAAAAATTCTGTGTCTTCATGTAAAGTTTGACCATAGCTTAATGCACCAATGCCAATATCTTCGTTGAACGAATCTACAGTTTTAAACACTTCTCTTGAGACTATAAAGCAGGCACCAATTGGGTTCTGTATATTCTTTCTACCATAATGGAATGGATAGTTTTTTTCTAGTGAACCGAAGTTATGGCAAGGTAAATATGAGGAGCTAAGGCTGATTCTTTTTCCTGGATCTAGCCATACTGGTAGTTGAAAGCTTTCTTCTGTATTGTTGCTGTCTAGAAAAGCTTCGACTTTGCCACCAATTATGAATTTGGATGAAGTGTTTGAAAGTCTCTTTGAGCATTGAATAACACAGTTTTCTATAAAATTATCTGTAAGTAAAATATCATCATCTAGGAAGCAAATTAGATCACCTTTGAATTTTTTTATAGCTAAATTTCTTGCTGAAGATAAGCCAGGTTTATTTTCTTTTAGATAAACGAATTTTGTACTTGTTAGTTTGAAATTTTTTAGGCTTTGAGTTTCATCAGTAGAGTTGTTATCAACAACTATTAATTCAAAATTACAGGAACTATTAAATTCTTTTTGATGAATTTCAACCTGGTACTGTAAATCACTGAGCAAGTCCTGTAGAAGATGGAAACGATTATGTGTGCAGATCGCAATGGAAATTTTCACTCAAGCAATCATAGCAAAGCGCGCTAGAATATGAAAGAATGAAAGTTTTAATTACTGGTTGTGCTGGTTATATTGGAAGCATTACATCTAAGATCTGCCTAGAGAATGGCTATGAAGTTATCGGCTTAGATTCTCTCTGTACTGGTTTTAAGGAAAATATCAGTCCTGAGATTGATTTTTATCAAGGGGATATCTCTGACTATAAGATACTTAGCAGAATTGCTGAAGAGCATCCTGACTTGAAGTCAGTGATTCACATGGCGGGTTTTATTGAAGTTGCAGAGTCGGTGAAGGAGCCAGAGAAATATATTGAAAACAACTTTGCTAAAGCTAAAGCTATGCTTGATAAGTTGATTGACTTAAAGTTTGAAAATGTTATTTTCTCTAGTACAGCAGCGGTTTACGGCATGCCTGAAAAACAGGAGGCTATAATGGAAACGGCTGAGCTTAAACCTATTAATCCTTACGGCGAGTCCAAGCTTTTGTTTGAGGAATATTTGCGTGAACAATCTTCAAAAATCAATCATATAATTTTTAGGTTTTTTAATGTTGCAGGAGCCTATGGGGATTTGGGGGAATGTCATCAGCCTGAAACACATTTGATTCCACTTATCTTAGATTTTGCTATGCAAAAAAGAGAGAGCTTTGCCTTGTTTGGTAATGATTATCCTAGTCACGACGGTACTGCTGTGCGAGATTATATTCACGTAAGAGATTTGGCTGAAGCCCATGTGCTTGGCTTGAAGGCTCTTGAGGCGAGTAGTGCATCTGAGGATAAGAATTTGATTAATCAAGCCTATAATCTTGGCTACGGTAAAGGTTTCTCTGTGAAGGAGATTGTCGAGAAAGTGCAAGAGCTTTTGGAGATCGAGCTTGACTATGCTATCAAAGATAGACGTCCTGGTGATCCAGCTTTCTTAGTTGCAGACTCGTCTAAAGCTTTACGGGACTTAGGCTTTCAGCCAAAGTTTAATGAGATAACTAGAATTATTAATGATGCATATCTGCACCGCAAACAGCATTGGGAGAGGTTTTCTAGAAGCCCTGTTACTAGTTAAATCTGCCTGATATGAAAATTGTAAAACCTGTTTTTATTATTGCTTGCCCTCGTAGTGGTTCTTCATATTTACTCAAAATATTGAGTGAAAGTAAGGAGCTTTGGTCTAGCTATAGAGAGTCACATTATCTCTGGGAGAGTTTTTTAGAAGATCCACGTGATCCTATTTTCTCTATGGCTTTAGATGTTGGTGACTATGAAGCTGCTGTTAGTGATAACGGTTTTACTCCTGAGATTTTTGAGGCTTTATATCATCTGAATACTTTTAACCATGCTTTACTCGGCCAGATCTCACGTGTGGTTAGTTTTCGCGAGAAGGTAAAGCCTTTATTCAATTGGTTTCTAGATTTAAATAAATTATGGAAAGAAGAGATTCTAAATCTTGGTGATTATAGAATTGTAGACAAAACTCCTCCGAATGTCTTTAGGGTAGAGTTTCTAGATAAGGTTTTCCCAGATGCTCAGTTCCTTTATTTGAAGCGTTCCCCGGAGGGAAATGTTAATTCACTTATGAAAGCTTGGCAGTCTAAGGGAAAGCTTTTTGATTTTAAGTTTAGAGAATTTTATGAGTACAATTCTAGAATTAATTTTGAAGGCTATGATGGTAAGGTTTGGAAATTTATTAATCCACCTGGTTGGGAGAGGTTTCTTGATGATGGAGCCTATTCTAATTCAAAAGAGAGTGGCTTAGGACGAACAGATTCAAGGCTTTTGAGTTTGAGTGAGCGCAGCGTAGCAGAGCTACGTGAGCATCAGGAAAGCTCGAGTAACGTAGGGGATGGAGCCTATTCTAATTCAAAAGAGAGTGGCTTAGGGCGAACAGATTCAAGGCTTTTGAGTTTGAGTGAGCGCAGCGTAGCAGAGCTACGTGAGCATCAGGAAAGCTCAAGTAACGCAGAAGATGGAGTCATAAGCCACTCTCTAAGAGAGGTTTGTGAGTTTCAGTATGATATGGCAAACAAATATGCAAGTGAATCTCTAGCTAAAATCTCATCTAGATTAAGTGAAGCAGCGCGCTCTAAAAAAGTTTTAGAAATTAACTATGAGGATATGATTGAAGATAAAGCTAAGAGCTTTGCTGAAATCTGTGATTTTTTAGATTTAGATTTTTCAATAGGAATGCAATCTATGATTGCAAAAGATCCTAAGGTTTCCCAAGTTAAGGATTAGCTGCTTTCTTCTTGATTTCTTAGATGTCATTTTCAAAAAAGAAGCCTGGTTCTTTTTCAGGGTTTAATGTGAATTTATTTTGCTCAGGGGTGTTGTTATTAATTAGAGAATCCTTTATCCCTTCATCATTTAGTCCTGTTGTAATTGTTCCTAGATTTTCATCACCCGTGGTATCTATAATTGTATTAGGAAATAAGGTTTCGTTGTTACTGTTGACTTGAATTTCAGGTTTGTTTGCAGGAGATACTTTGGAATGTGTTTGCAGAGGATTCTTGATTTCTTGGTTATTGCTTTGCCCATTAATTTCTTTGTTTAGAGTAGCTTCTACTGCTTTAAGTGTTTTTTCATCTAGTTTCCATTTGTTTCGGATATCTGAAATAATGAGTCTAACATAATCATTAAAACCTTCTTGTGTACCTGAAGCTTGAGTTTCCTGAATTTCTCCTGGTAATAATTTCCATGCATTCTCGATATAAGCAGGAACTGTTTCTGTACCATTCTTAACTAAGTCTTCTGTATCTAGCTTTGCTTGTGTCTTTATATTGCTAAAGCCATTAATGGCTGCTGGAATCAAAGTTGTTATATTCTGAACTTTGCTTACTTCTTCACTAGGCTCAGAGTTCATGGCTTCATTTACTATCTCTGCTCTTTTTGCTTCTGTCTCTTTTCTTGCTTTAGCAACTTGTTGAAGTGGAGTTGGAACAATTTTAGAGTTAATAATATTATTTAATAATTCATTTTCTAGCTCTAATGCCTTATCTCTAACATTTGTGATTTTTTTTGAGGCTGATGTGATGAAACTTCCTTGTTCTTGCATACCAAGAATGTTTTTAGCGAGTTCCCTCGGGATCAGGTTTTGCGTTAACTTAGAATTGAATTTTGTTGTTTGATTTAGAAGTTCAGCTTCATCTCAGATGAACCTTTCTGATGTTTTTGCAGCTAAAGCATAAATGTTGTTTGGGCTATTGTTTGATGTTCCTTGAACTGAAAATATTCTAAATAATACGTGACGGGTCGTACAAAGGTATAATTTTACTTGTTTTGCCTTTTTTCAGTTCTTTATAACCTGGTACTGCAAATCTGGAGATTATCTGAAATTGATACGTTTAAAGCTATTAAACTAAAAACTAATCCAAATAAAAAGTAGTAACAACTTTATTCAAGCTATGCGCATACTTCAAAGATTCTTTAAGCGTATTACTATCTCTATATAGAAAACAAATTAACTGTTGGCATTCATATATAATCTCTTGGTTACAAAGTCTGGATGCATCAGCAAGTAACATATGTGCCCACTCCGGATGCTCAACGATATTTTTAACACCGATTAATTGATCCTGAACTTCTTTTATTTGTTGTTGAAGTGTCTGAGGCAGAATAACTTTGAGTTTATCGGAATTTCCTCTAAGCGCACCTTTAATGGTTGCGTAGTTAGTTCCACAGTAACCACCACTTGTAATAACTGTGTTACCAGCAACAGTTAAACCAAAGCCAATCATTTCAATAATTTTGATCTGGCTCATAGATAGATCACGGCTACCTATCATTGCAACTTTCTTTTCTTGAGAATCTTGAATGTTTTTGAACTCTTCACTAAGGTCATGCGCAGTAGGCGTGTCTAAAAAGCTTGCACTATCTGTTCCAGCGCCAATGACATTCATCTCGTCTGTCGAAGAAGAAAATGAAGATGAAGATCTTACGGTATTTTTGAGCATTTTCACGTTCATGATTTACAATAATTATACGTGAATTTAGAAACCCACAGTACAGATAAAAAGATTAGCATTTTAAGCGGTTTAAATCCAGCACAAAAATCAGCAGTCGAGCAAAGAGGAGCCCCACTCTTGGTATTGGCGGGTGCAGGTAGTGGTAAAACCAAAGTTTTGACCCATAGAATTGCCTATATGATCGAATCTGGGGTCCATTCTGGAAATATTCTTGCGGTAACTTTTACCAATAAAGCAGCGAAGGAAATGAAGGCTAGGCTTACGAATATAGTCGGTGAAGAGGGGATTAAATATTCTTGGATTGGAACTTTTCACGCGATTTGCGCGCGGGTTCTAAGAGCTGAGATCGAGAAACTCAAGATTCCAGCAGCAGATGGCACTGTCAGAACTTGGAATAAGAACTTTGTGATTTTTGATGAGACTGACTCTATAAACATAGTGAAAGAAGCTATTAAGAGTCTGGATCTTGATCCTAAGATTTATATCCCTAAGACTATTCGCTATAGAATCAGTGAAGCTAAGAATGAGAAGAGATTGGCTAAGGATTTCAGTACTGATTCTACTAATTTTAGAGAAGAGAGAATCGCTCAGATCTATGTGAAATACGAGGATTTGATGTCTAAGAATAACGCTTTGGATTTCGATGATTTACTCTTATTTACAGTTAATTTACTGGAGCAAAACCCAGATGTCAGAGAATACTACTTCAATCGCTTTAAGCATATTCTAGTAGATGAATATCAAGATACTAACCACACTCAGTATGAGATGATTCGTTTGCTTGCAGAAGGTTGTAAGAAAGTAGATAGATCCAATGTCGAGAAATATAATCCAGCTAGTCATTGGAACTTTGCGCATAAATCTTTAACTGTAGTTGGTGATGTTGATCAAAGTATCTACTCTTGGCGTGGTGCTGATTTTAGGATTATTATTGGTTTTCAGACTGATTATCCGAGTGCTGATCTAATTAAGCTAGAAGCAAACTATAGATCTACTGGAAATATACTTTCTGTTGCTAATAAGATCATAGAGAATAACTCTGAGAGAATCGATAAGAATCTTCAAGCAACTAAAGGTGAAGGTGAGAAAATCACTGTTTTCGAGGCTCAGGACGAACTTGAAGAGGCGCAGTATATCAGTGCGGAGATTCAGAAGCGTGTGGCTGCTGGCTCACAGAGGCTTAAAGATTTTGCGATTCTTTATAGAACTAATGTTCAATCGAGGGTGCTTGAGGAGGCCCTGCTTAGAAGAAATATTCCTTATGTAATAGTCGGTGGTTTTAGGTTCTACGATAGAAAAGAAATCAAAGATATGATTTCTTATTTGAAAGTTCTTTATAACCCTGCTGATAGTCAGAGCTTGAAGAGAGTTATAAATGAGCCGCGCCGCTCAATCGGCGCAACTACGGTGTCTAAAGTCGAAGAACACGCAGCGCATTTCGGTTATACACTTTATAGAGCTTTGCTGGAGATAGATGAAATTGAAAGTATATCTGCTTCAGCGAAAAAGAAAATCAAAGATTTTACTAATCTTATAGAAGACCTACGCCTTGCTGAGAAATCTTTAGACTTGGGAGATTTAGTGGATGATCTTTATCATAAGACTGGCTATGCTGATATGCTCAATAAATCTAATGATGCTGAGTCTGAATCGCGTATGGAGAATATCCAGGAATTGATCGGGGTAGCAACTGATTTTGCTTTGAACTCTGAGGATAATTCTCTTTCTGCTTTCCTTGCTGAGATTTCTTTACTTAGTGAAATGGAAAACTCCAAAGAAAACGCAAATGCAGTTACTATGATGACTCTGCACGCAGCGAAAGGTCTAGAGTTTCCAGTGGTTTTCCTTACTGGTATGGAAGAAGGGATTTTCCCTCATCAGAGAAGTTTGGATGCAAAGGACAAGACTCAACTCGAAGAAGAGAGAAGGCTTATGTATGTTGGTGTTACTAGAGCTGAAGAGAAACTCTTTATGACTCATGCGCGCCGTCGTAGGATCTTTGGGCAGACAGACTTTGCGCTACCTTCGAGATTTTTAGAAGAAGCTCCTCCAGAGTTACTTTCTGGTTACTATGGTCAATCTAGAGATAATGATGCTGGACCTAGTTATACTTCTAATCTTGGACATGGTTCTAAATCTTCAGGCTCTGGCTATTCTAATTCTGGTTACTCTAGAGAGTCTTTCGTAGACAATAGCTTTAGCCCTAGTGGTTTTAATTCATCTAAGTCTGCTAAGGTTAGACGTCCTGGTGCTAATTCCTTTGGTGGTACAAGTTCTTCTTCTGTTGAAGGTTATTATGACCAAGGGCGTGGTAGTGATGCTCGCTCTAACGCTAGGCGTGAAAATTCTGTTCCTAAGAATTTCAAAATTGAATTTGAAGTTGGAGATACTGTGAAGCACGCTAAATTTGGTGAAGGTAAGGTTTTACAGGTTCTAGGTTCAGGCGAGAAAATTCTTTATAATATTGAATTTACTGAAGCACAGCAGAAGAAACTTCTAGACCCTAAGTTTGCGAAGCTTATTAAAGTTAGTTCATAAATACGCCACTAGATTCCATCTTTTCAAAATAGTACCAGTTCTTGTTTTATGGTTTTCAGCCATCTAGATTTGTTGTTTTTACAAGCAACCTTGTTAAAAACTTATGATAATTTCATAGGTCTTGACGCTTGTGTAAGATAATAACAAATTTAAGAGCTAGCTTAGCTATTCCTATATTAAAATAGTAATAAAGCTTCTTAATAATCACTTAAGCTTTAACATTTTCTTCAGGGAATATGGTTGTAACTACAAACACGAGTTTTGTAAACCCTGGACCTAAAGTGCTGGCGCGTACCTTTGGGACTAATAGTGCCGTGCCAGAAAATAGTCAGGCTCAAGGACTAGAGAAATTAGGATTAGATAACTTAGAGAAAGATTACAAAGCTCAGCTTGAACGTTTATATAAATTACAAGGAAATGAGAGAGATACTTCTCTAGTTCAAGATCCTACTGCTAATGAAGAAAAGACAGAGTCTTCTATTGATGGTGAAACTGCAAAGCCTAAAGAAGGAATACTTGACGCAATATTAAACCCTGTTCGTGATAAGGCACTTGCTTTCCAGGCTGAGCATAAGAACAATATAAAAAGTTTTACCGGGTTTGGAACTAGAGCTAGTATTGCCGCTAATGCTTCTTCTCTTGCAGAGTCTGAGATTAAAGCTACTGGAGTTGCTGGGGAATTGGCTACAAATGCAAGTCTTATCGTTACTGGTGGTGAGGGAGCCTTAGAGGGCTTGAAGAAAAAAGACTTCTGGTATGCTCTAGGTAAGTCCTTAGATGCTCTTGTTGGAGCTACCGTAAAACGTGAATGGCAGTTTGTAACTAGAATCGGTCCAGCAATGTCTAATCTCTCTACAGCGATTAGGCAGAAATATGGTATCGAGGAATTTGAGAGTTTTTCAGAAGGTTTAGTCCTTGGATTGAAGGAAATGGCAACTTTTGTTCAAAAATTACCTAAGATGGGTTTTAGTGCATTTAAGTCAGAGAACGCTGATGAATCTAACGCTTATTCAGGTGGTGGACCACTTATCTCTATGATTGGTAGCCTTGGTAATATTGTTTCATTCTTACCAATTTTAATTCCAGAGCAAGCCAAGATACCACTTAGAGTTATTAGTTATCCATTTAGAACTGCTGGTGCAAGTATGATTGATTTCTTTGAAGGTCTTAGTCAAGATCCTAAGAGTCAGTTCTCGGGAGCAGCTAAAGTGGATTTCTTAGCAGGAGCTAGTTTTGATATTTTGAACAAAGGAAGTATGATGGCTAAGTGGTACGCTAAGGAAAAGCTCGGCTTAGATGAAGATTCGGCTGCAGTTAAAGCTTTAGATTTTAGTGAAACTTTCTTTAAGAACCTTGGTCCTACATTTGAAAGTATTGGTCGAGGACTTACTGCAACTGCTGTTGATGCAGGTCTTTCAAATGATCAGTATAGAGTTCAAGGTTTCAAAGGTATATTCTCTAGGTATATAGAAAGTCATATGCAATCTTTATTCGGTGTTCAAGCGAAAGGTAATTCTCCTGCACAAATAGCTGAGTTACAAGCTAAGTCAGAGCCAGTTGCTGAAGAAAGTGGCTTAGAAGCATTGTTGATGAAGATTGAGCAAACCGTTCCAGATTTACAAATATTGCTTCAACCACTTAGAACTGCTGTGAAATCTGTTAAGTCAACGGTTAATAGATTTGTCGAGGATGATTATGTTTCTGATCTTTATACTAGAGATTCTATAAGTTTAAGTCCTCAGGCAAGGGCGCCTGAGCCATCTAAGTTAGAAGCTGAAATTCCTAAGCCTCCGGTTAGTATTGTTCCACCACAAGAGCAGGAAGAACCGCCTAAAGTTGAAGCTCAGGATGAGAAGCCGGAGGCAGAGAAAACTCAAAGCAATGCTGAGCGTGAACGCGAACTAATTTCAAGTATTAAGGCTAGCCCAAGTATGAGTGAAAGAACGAAGCAAGTTGCAGAAAGAATTGAGCGTGATGTAAATAATAGGCAGAGCAGAGTTAAGGCACGTGAAAATTCAAATGGTAGTTCAAGTTCTGATTCTAATTCTCAGAATGGCTTTGACTATCGAAGAGAGGGAGAATCAGGAAAGCAAGGTACAACTGAATCACCTAGTCAGAAACCACCAGTTAATGTTTAAGAAACAACATTAAATAATCTTCTTACTATCATTTTTAAACACAAATGGGATCACCTCTGAATTGGAAACAGGTCTATTATTGTCGAAGATGTACATAACACCCATTGCGATTTTATGGAAAGGCTTTTCGGTATTGTAATGTTCATACCTTCTTATTGTCTTAGAGTTATCGATAGTATTACTATCTTCAAAGGCTCTATCAGGGTCACTCTCTACTCTGGATTGCATTTCTTTGAGGGACTGTTTAATTACTGGTGCTAAAAATATTCCAGGTATTATATTGTCATAGCCATCATCCCTGTAATAAGTTTCTACTAAATGTGAGATATTTTGTTCATCAATAAACCCATCTATGGATTTTGTTAACTCTCTGTTTACTCCTTGGAGAAGTTTATCGTAATAGTTGGGATCATAATGGAAAACTTTTGTCATTATTCCTATTTGTCTTTCATTTAGTGCTAAGCGCTTTATTCTTGGTTTTATCTCGCCATTTTGGCGAACCAAGAAGTGAGGGTGAGCATATAGGCTTGCAGAAGTAATTGTATTTGATTTATCTTTTACATTAATTTGATGCTTTAAGTTGTTAGTATGTGTGACTATTTTGGTTTCTTGAAGAACTTTAGAGAAAGATGGTTCAACTTCTTTATTTCCATTTCCTTCTGCTTTATATCTCTTGAGAGCATTTCTTGTTGACTCAGTTGCAAACATTAGAAAGTCAGTTGATGGAAGCTTAGATAGATCATTACCTAGTGTCATTGCATATCCATTACTTTTCAAAATACTACTATTAAAATCATCTAATTTAACAAAGCTAATATTAGGATCTTCCACTATTTTACTAGGCGATGATTCTTTGGAGTGAATCTTTATAGTTTGAGGAAGAAAATGTTTATCTGTTATTGCGTAATCTGGGTCGTTCAAAATATGCAAAAATAAACTTGGTTCGAACTTATCTGTTAAGTTTTTACGGATAAATGTTTCGCCCTTAGTATTGAAATCATACAAGATCTTTTTATCTTCTGTTGCACCAGTGGCTTCAAGTTCATTTTTTAAGTTTTTTAACTTGTCTTCATAGGGCATTAACAGTTGATTGAAGTTTAAAGACTTGAGATCTTGATTTTTGTTTGCAGCTTTCTGAAGTTCAATAATAGTATGGGTGAAAACTTCTAAGAGTTCAGGGTGAATTTTTGCAAGCTCTTTACTGTAGTCTTCATTATCAACTTTTTCTAGATCAATAAAGCGTAATGGCTGGTAGTTTCCAGCTTTAAGTGCCGTTGCAAGTTGATACATTCCTTTGATTAGCTCATGGCTCGGTACATTTGTTTTTAGATCTTCTAAATATTTTGCTGATGCCGCTCTAATCTCATCTACAGAATGAACTTGATCTGATGAAAGATAAGTTTCATGAACAGGAACGTATATATGTTTTCTGCCAACCTTAGCATGAATCTTATCTGGAACAAGCCCATTGTTGTCAGCTAGAATTTGTTCGTATATAGGGGTACCAGCCTTAACTACTAAATCACCATTAGGATTTCTAAATATGTTTGGTTCATAGGTAGTACTTACTAATTCCATCTATTTCTTTCTAAACCATTTTTAGATTGAATAAAATTATAATATAAACAATATGTAATTATCAATCACTCGGTGATTATATAGTCAACTTTTTAGATCATCTTTGAAGGCTAGCTAAGTTTTATACACACAAAGACTGGATTTCAGGTAACTACTCAGGTAAGTTGAAAATTAGCAGCAAATATGTTTTGGCAAGCTAGAATTGCAGATTGTCCTAATCTTTTAGCAGTTTCAATCCATG
>JAKVAO010000050.1 GCA_022447685.1 Candidatus Caenarcanales bacterium
AAAGATTAGGACAATCTGCAATTCTAGCTTGCCAAAACATATTTGCTGCTAATTTTCAATTTACCTGAGTAGTTACGCAAAATCTCTTGAATCTCAGTTGATTCTGGGAATCTTTGATCTTTCTTGATTAAAATATCCTCACTGATGCCATGCTTAGCCTTGATGTGATTATTGAAAAGCTTAGATATTTGATCTTCAGTAATTTTATGACCGAAACACCAAGAACTAGCAACCATAGTTATTAACATCAGTGTTTCACGTAATTCAGCTTTAGACTGAGCAGCTGAGACTCTTGCGATATTAATAGGGATAGCGAGGTTACTTAAAAGTAAGCCAAGTTTAGGGTAAATACCATGATGTAAATCCTGCCAGCCTTTCACCCACTGTCCTATCTTAGAATCCTTAATTTGACTCAAACCTAGTCCAAGCAGATTGATGATAGCTCCAGATGACATGGCAAGAGCCATACCAAGTTTTTGAATAGGTTTATAGCCCTCAAACTTACTACGCTCACCACTCTTAACACCAGTAAAACCATCTTGCTTAAGCAGTTTCTGCCTGACTATAACGTTATTAAAAATAGGAGCGAAGCCCCAGATAGCACCTTCTATAGAATCGCCCAATATAGCTAGATTTTTTATTTTCTTGGCTGTATTTAAGTTTTACTCACTAGCTTCAAAATCAAGAGCAAAATTTCTAATTGCTTCTGCTGTATCTAAGTGTTTAACTTTGGCTTCTTCACCATTAGCAAGTCCAGCCATAAACTCCTGATCTTCAGCTTCCTCTTCCATTCGAGCTATACCCTTCTTGAAACTTTCAAGATCATCAAGCTCTTCTCTATGAAATCTTGCTATATGTAGTAAATTATTATGATCTTTTTTGGGGCTAAAAAGCTTACCCACATTACTAATCAGACCTGTCAAAATCTTTGCATTTAAAGCCGTAGCTGAAGAAGTATAAAAACTTCTAAGTAAAATCTCAATAATATTTTCTTTCGGTCTTTTGGTTATAATCGCAGCTGCAAGTTCAGGCAAATCGAAGGCAGAAACCTCCAGCACAGTTCTTCTAACTGGCTCTCTTGTATTAATAGCTGCTGCTAGTAAATGAAACTTATTATTTTTAAGTTGCTCAGATATTTTCTCTTTTTTGGGGAAAGTGTTTTCATCAATAAAATCTTTTTCACTTTGCTCATTATGCTCGGCAAGAAACTGCCCAGCTTGATTTAGCCAGGGTGCCTGAGACTTATCCGGAATATGGCTCGCGATTGTTGCCATATGTATTTATATTATATCTAGAGCGAGCCTAAATTGGGTATAAAATAGTCCATGAGGCTGTTTTAGATTTACATTCAGATAAAGATAAGATTCAATTCTCGTCTTTTTTTTTGAATATAGGGTCCAAACTATCCGGTGGTTAGCTAGAGGTTTTCGGAGCTAAAGGAGTTAATAACTATGGCAAAATGTGGCTTGAACAAGATGTTTATAACTAGTGAGCAGCAAGCCAATTATCACCCTTACCAATATTTGCAAGCAAAGGTAAATCAAGTTCCACAATATTCTCCATAGACTTAATAACCAAGTCTGAAACTTCAGACGATATCTCTTTACTAACTTCTAATACTATCTCATCGTGAACCTGTAAAATAATTTTTGCTTGTTCCTGTGAGTATTTCTCAGATAGTTTGTTTTGGATATCTATCATTGCTTTTTTCATGATATCTGCTGCTGCACTCTGAATAACGGTATTGAAAGCCTGCCTCTCTTCTTCTTTTTGTAGCATTTTGTTTCTACTATTGATATTTTGGAAATATCTTCTTCTACCGAACATAGTTTCCACGTATTCATTCTCTCTTGCAAAGCCTAGGGTCTCTTCCATGAAAGGCTTAATCGATGAGAAAATCTCAAAATATTTATCGATAAAGCTCTTAGCTTCTTTGTTTGAGATCTTCAGTTGCTCAGCTGTTGAATAAGTTCCTTGCATATAGACTAAAGCAAAATTCAAAGTTTTACCGATTCTTCTGTCATCATCCGTAACTTCCTCAAAAGACTTAGACATGATTTTCATCGCAGTTTCTCTATGAATGTCTTTATTCTCTCTAAAAGCATTGATTAAAACCTTTTCCTTTGCAAGGTGCGCCAGAACTCTAAGTTCAATTTGTGAATAATCTGCACTGATAATTTCTTTAGTATCATCTTCAGCAATAAAAGCTGCCCTAACTTTTCTACCAAGCTCAGTCTTAATCGGAATATTTTGCAAATTTGGGTTACTCGAGCTTAATCTTCCAGTACTGGTAAGAACTTGATTAAAATCAGAATGTATACGATTAGTCTCCTTAGCAAGAAGCTGAGGTAAATTATCTACATAAGTACTCAAAAGCTTACTAAGTGTTCTAAATTCTAAAATCTTATTAATTAACTTAAAATGCACTTCAGCAAGATCTTTATCTGCAAGAATTTTCTCTAAAGTTCCCTGATCTGTAGGGAAAGAGCCTGATTTATTTCTTTTTGCAGTTGTTGCGATTGCAAGATCAGTATAAAGAACTTCACTGAGTTGCTTAGGGGAAGAAATATTGAATTCTTTACCAGTAATCTTATAGATATCATCTTTAATTAGCTTAAGCTGTGAGTGGAGTTCCACTGAAAGTTCTGATAAATACTTAGTATCTATACTTACACCTGAAAGCTCAATCTCTGTAAGTACTGATGCAAATGGAAAATCAACTTCAGTCAGTAACTTATTCTGTTTTTCGCTAAGAGATTTTTTGTAGTAGAGAAACAACCTATAGGTGATATAAGCATCTGACGCAGCGTATGCTGCAACATCCTGAATTGGAACTTGATCTATACTGATTTGTTTTTTGCCAGTACCAATAAGCTCATCAATTTCTTGCATACGTAAATGTAAAATACGCTTAGACTGTTGTTTCAAGCCATGCTTATTACTTGGATTCTCTATATAGCTAGCAAGCATAATATCATAGAAATTCTTATGGATTTTCAAACCAAGTCTTTTAAAGAGCTTATGTTCAAATTTAATATTCTGAATAATCTGAAGTTTATTTTCATTTTCCAGAATAGGCTGAAGCTTGGCTCTCACTAAATCAGGGTTTAATTGGTTATTCGAATCAACCAAAAGGCTGTGTCTCACTGGAATATAGTAAGAATAAATCTCATTATCTTCAGCATTATGACTATGGAGAGCAAAAGCCCAACCTACAATTTCACAATTCAAAGTATTAAGCCCGGTAGTTTCTAGATCGATAGCATACTGTTCTGCTTTCTCTAACTGCGCAACTAACTTATCAAGATCTTCTTCACTTTGTACAAGAATAGGATTAATTTTCAAATCATGAATTTCCATATCTACCTGTTCAAATTTCTTAGTATTAGCAGCCTCAGCCTCTTCTGGTAAGTCAACCTGGACTTTGACGATTTCACCATTATTAAAGCTTTTCAGGAGTATCGGTAATCGTTTAAGAATGCTGTTGAATTCAAAGACCTTCAAAAATTCAATCAAAGAATCAGTATCAGGTAAATTCAACTTAGACTTGTTTAAATAATCAGATGCTTGTCCCTTTTTAGTCTCATCAACGATTATTGTTGCTAAGTACTGAGATAAACGAGCTGAATCCTCTTGTGTTTCAAGTTTTTCTTTAGTCTTAGGTGGACTAACTTCAGTTAAATTCTGATAAATATTATCAAGGTTACCGTAAGTCTCTAGTAATTTGATTGCAGACTTATCCCCAAGCCCTTTGACTCCTGGAATATTATCAGAGCTATCTCCTGCAATCGCCTTATAGTCAACGATTTGATCAGGTCTTACTCCCATCTGCTCATAGACATCAGCAGGTGAATAAATTTTGATACCGCCGCCTTTTTGGGGTGCAGCTAATTTAACTTTGTCACTAACTAGCTGAAATAAATCTCTATCACCAGATAAAATTACGACATTTTGTCCTTCATTCTCAGCAGCTCTAGCAACTATTCCTATCAAATCATCAGCCTCAAAGCCAGCTTCTTCCATAACAGGAATATTAAATTTCCTAAAACTTTCTTTAATCCATGCCCACTGCTCCTGCAATTCGTCTGGCATTTCATCGGGTCTATTCGCTTTATAATCATCAAACATCTCATGCCTAAATGAGGGCTGAGGAAGGTCAAAGGCTGCAGCAATTGCAGCAGGTTTAACTAATTCCATAACGTCAAATAAGGCTTTTAGCGTGCCATAAATAGCCCAAGTGGGGTGACCTTCTTTGTTCCTGAGATTCGTTCTCTCCAAGGCAAAAAACATTCTAAAAGCAAGGTTACTTCCATCAATTAAAAGAATTGGGGCTTGGTTCTTGGTATCTACAGTCTTCTCTTCTTGCAAGTTCATGCTGGCACTGATATTCATCACTTATATTCTAGCAATCACTGATTTTTTGTTTAAGAATTTCGCAAAAAACTAAGATTTTATAAACAGAACTTATTTATGCTATTATTACTTGTCTATGGCTTCTGCACTAGACGTAATTTTAGTAGATGATGTTGAACATTTAGGTAAAGCTGGTGAGCTTGTTAAAGTTAAACCAGGGTTTGCTCGTAATTTCCTTTTACCTAAGGGTGCAGCTATTTTAGCGAATAGATTCACACTTGCTGAATACGAAGAACGTAAGGTTCAACTTGAAGCTGAAGCTCAAAAGAGACGACAAGAAGCTGAAACACTTAAAATTAAGCTTGAAGAAAAAACTATTAGCATCAATGCTAAAGCTGGTGAAACAGGTAAGTTATTCGGTGCTATTACGAAAGAGAATATCGTAGAAGCTATCAAAGAACAATTATCATTAGATATAGTGAAAGATCAGTTAGTATTGAAAGCTCCGATTAGAGCTGTTGGTGATCATAATATTACTCTTAAGATCGCTAGTGGTGTCTCAACAACTATTATCGTTCAAGTTAAAACTATCTAGTCTGATTTAAGACTCACTTGATTCACTTTTTTTATTTATATTATTCATAGCTTTGCTAAGTGATTCTATAGCGTATAAGCCTATTAAACCAGCTGAAGCTGCAAATGCTACTGGTGCTACAAAAGTGATAGTCAAGTTTAAGTCCTCCTAAATTAGTAGACCTGTAATAACAAGTCTTTGTTTTTAATATAAAGATTCACTTGTCAATTATTTTATATTAACCAATTAAATATATACTTTTAAACTTAAAAATCAGTAGTATAGTAGGCTATTTCACAATACCCAAAATCAGAAATGTCGCAAATAAGACACAAAGAGTACCAAATATCTTAAATTTATTAATAGGTTCCTTAAATATTAAAAAGCCAATAAATAAATTAGCAATTAGTGAAACAGCTCTTTTGTAAGATTCAACAAAACCAACATCAAAGTTTTGATAGGCTATAAATTGAAGTAGAAGTGCAGTTGCAGCATTGATAACACCAAGCAATATAAACCATTTACTACTATTAAAATTATGACCATATAAATATTTACTAGTACCCCAAGGAGTTTTTTTGGAAAAAATTCTAGCTATAGCAAAAATACAACCTGAAGAAATAGAATGATAAAGAGCATGAGAATAAGGTCCAACAAATCCCATTGAAATCTTATCAAAAGGTATAGCAAATGCCCACAAAAGAGAAGTTAGAATCATAAGAACACAACCACGTTCAGATATTAGATCCTTATAAAGTTGAGCAAATAAGCCAAGAAAAGAATTTACTTTTTTACCTTTAAAATTAATAATGAATGAAGCTAAAACCAGAAGTATAAGCCCGATTAACTGAAATAAAGTCATACTTTCTTTGAGAATCAAAGCACCAAAAATAACGGTGAAGAAAGGTAGAAAAGATAAAAATGGAATTACGCTACTTAAAGGTGAAATAGATATAGAATAGGTAAGAAGAAAAGTACCAGAGGCTGCAAAAATTGCTGTGACCAAGCCTGGAAGCAAATAATCTACAGTGAAAATTAAATTTCCAGTAAAATATGCATAGAGAAAATAAACTAAGCCTTGCCCACATTCAAGAAATATTAAAAGTGGTAGCAGTTTAATTCTATTAACGAGGACTTTACGAACTGAATCGTAGGTGACCCAAAGCACACCTACTAAGCTTATGAAAAGAATCTGATAAATACTTAGCAATATAATCTATGACTAAAGATAGCACAAGATTTGCTAACAAAGAAAAAATCCTCAGTTTTCACTGAGGATTTTAATAAATATAAATAATGCAAAAAATTAACGTTTAGAGAACTGGAATCTCTTACGAGCTTTCTTACGACCGTATTTCTTAGATTCTTTGATTCTAGCGTCTCTAGTTAGTAACATAGAAGCTTTAAGAACTTTTTTGTTAGCTTCACTGATCCCAGCAAGTGACTTAGCGATAGCGTACATAATAGCTTCAGCTTGTCCAACTTGACCACCACCAGTTACTTTAACAACTACGTCATAACTTCCTTCAATACCACAAGTAACGAAAGGACTCTTAACTTTAGTTTGAAGTAATAATCTGTTACCAAGGTAATCTTCCATCGTTTTACCATTGATTGTAATCTTTCCTTGACCTGGAGTTAAAACCGCACGGGCTATAGATCTTTTTCTCTTTCCAGTGTTACTTAAGTCTAGTTTAGCTTTTTTTGTATCTTTCATTTATATAAATCCTTAAACTACGCTGTCAGCTGTGGCTCATGTGGGTGTTCAGCTCCTTCATAGATCTTAAGCTTAGTAATTAATCTATCGCTTAATCTATTGTGTGGAAGCATTCCTTTAACTGCTTTCCTTAAAACTTCATTAGGTCTTCTAGCAAGTAAGTTCTCTAAAGTTTCTTCTCTGAAACCACCTGGAGTACCACTATGTCTTCTATATAGCTTTTGCTCCATCTTCTTACCAGTAACTTTAATCTTAGAACTATTAATAACAACAACAAAAGCACCACAGTCCTGATTAGGTGTGAATTCAGCCTTGTCTTTACCTCTAAGAGCCATAGCAATCTTAGTTGCTAATCTCCCTAAGGTTTGATCCTTAGCATCAACAAGAATCCATGAACGGTTAGTAGATTCTTTCGTGTAAAATTTAGTAGTCCCTTGATTAGACATGCTTAATGATCTTAGCAAATCTTTCTTACCTTTTTCACAATATTTTTTGAATATCATGAAATTTTAAGAATCTTTACAGATTCACTTTTATGAATTTAATTTAATGCTAGAATTGATTTGCCTTATGAGAGGATCACACGCAATTTTTGATTTCTACAAAGCCGATAGCGAAAAGATTGCTAAAGAGATTGAATTGAAAAAAATCTTAGAGAAAATTTTCGCAGACTTCGAATACGAAATTATCAAAACCCTCTACCACCAATTCAAACCTGAGGGTGTTACCGCATCTATTATAAGTTCCCAATGCCAATTAAGTATTCATACATGGCCTGAACACGGTTCTTTTACTGTTGATTTTTATTCTGCATTAGAGAAACTAGATATGCTCAAACTTTGTGAAGCTATCAAGAAAGAGTTTTCTGCTTCTGAGTATGATATGAGAATTATTAGAACTGAAGATGAGCGCTTAGCAAAAAACTAAAAAGGAGCTCCATTTTTCAATGAAGCTCCTTCTTTTTATAGATTTAGACTAGTTTAGGATCTAGAATACTGAAGCAACTTTCCTTACTGGATAAGTTATCACTTTCCAAACCTTACAGAAAAATCCACATTTATTAGCCTCAGCTTCATACTCTTCTTTCTGAGTCTGGAATTTCTCATTAATCAATTCAATCTCTTGATCTCTTAATTCTTGAGCCTTAGTTAAAATTTCTTCTTCTTTTGCAGCTTTAGCCTCGGCCTCTAATTTAGCTCTCTCTTTTGCTGCAAGCTCAGCTGCTGCTTCATCAGCCAAAATATCCTCTAATGCCTTCTCTTCATCACTCAGTTCTTTATTTTCAGAATCAAAATACTCATCATCATTAAAATCACCAACTTGCTGAAGCTTATTATAGACACCAGCATTGACTTTAAGTGAGCTTAAAGGGTTTAAAAATATACTAAATAAAACAATTAGACTTATAAATCTCATAACTTTAAAAAAAATTATATCAGGAAAATTATTTTTGAGCGCTTGCCTGATATTTTCTAATATAATTTCTATAAAATACAAAAGATTATGTCAATAAACAAAGTTTTAGTAGCAAACAGAGGTGAAATCGCCCTAAGAGTAATAAGAGCTTGTAAAGAGCTGGGAATCGAAACGGTAGCAATATATTCAGAAGCAGATGAAGATAGTATGCACGTTACCATGGCTGATGAAGCTTATTGCATCGGTCCTGCTCCTTCAGCAAAAAGCTACTTAAACATCCCATCCATCATTAGTACAGCATTAGTCTCAGGTGCAGATGCTATACACCCTGGATATGGCTTCCTCGCTGAAAATGCAAGCTTCGTAGAAGTATGTAAAGAGCACGGCATCAAATTTATCGGTCCTAGCCCTGATGCAATTAACAGAATGGGTGACAAAGCAACTGCTCGTAAAACAGTTATGGATGCTAAAGTACCTGTAGTTCCAGGCTCAGATGGGCTAGTAGAAGATTTAGAAGATGCAGTAAAGTTAGTAAACTCAACTATTAAATACCCTGTGATGATCAAAGCTACTGCTGGTGGTGGCGGTAGAGGTATGAGAGTTGCCCATAATGAAGATGAACTTAAGAAAAACTTCCTAGCAGCTCAATCAGAAGCTCAAAACGCTTTCGGTAATTCGGGTCTGTATCTAGAGAAATTCATTACTAGAATGAAGCATATAGAGGTTCAGATTTTGGCTGATTCTCACGGTAACTGTGTTCATTTAGGAGAAAGAGATTGCTCAGTACAGAGACGTCACCAAAAACTTGTTGAAGAATCTCCATCACCTGCTATAGACGAAGCAACCAGAAAAGCTATGGGTGAAGCTGCTGTTAGAGCAGCTAAGTCAGTTAACTATGAAGGTGCTGGTACTATCGAATATATTTATGTGCCAGAGATCAACGAATTTTATTTCATTGAGATGAATACTAGAATTCAAGTTGAACACCCAGTTACAGAGATGGTTACTGGTATAGATTTGGTTCAGTGGCAAATCAGAGTAGCTTCAGGTGAAAAGCTTGATTTCACTCAGGAAGATATCAAACTAAGAGGTCATTCAATTGAATGTAGGATTAACGCTGAAGACTCTGAAAGAGGTTTCATGCCATGTCCAGGTCATATAACTGGCTTCATGCCTCCTGGTGGCTTCGGAGTAAGAGTAGACACTCACTGCTATACAGACTATTTCATGCCTCCTAATTATGATTCACTAATGGGTAAACTTATAGTTCATGCTAGAACCAGAGAACAAGCTGTAGCTAGGGCATTAAGGTGCTTAGATGAATTTACGATTACTGGAATCCAATCCACTATTCCATTCCACCAAAAGGTTCTTGCTTCTGATGTTTTCCAAAATGGTGTAGTTTGTACAGACTTTATTGAAAAGCATATGAGTGAAGCTCCTAAAGCACTAGTATAATTTGAGGATTAGGATAGCTACAAATTCAAGGCTGAGGACGACGAAAACGATGAAGTTGGAGTTTTCCTAATCCTTAAGATTTGTTTTGTAGGTGTTTGATTAAATCCTTCGCCTTCTCATTACCAAGCTTAGCACTGAGTTGAATATGCTCCCAAGCTTTTTCATATTTCTTCTGGCTGCGGTAAATCATACCAAGATTTAAATATATTTCTGATTGATAAGGCGATCCCTTCTGTGCAATTGCTTTTTCTCTTGCTTTTTCAAGATACTTAACTGCACGGAAATAATTTTTGGTACCTTGCTCAATCTGAGCAACTTCAATATAACGTTTAATTAGATAATTATTAAGAATTTTAGCCTTATCTGGCTCTTCTACAAAATACTCAACACCACTTTCTATAAAAAGTGATTCAGCAACAATATTATCTTTTTTCTTACTAATATTAATGAAAAACTCTGGTTCGAAATGTAAATCGTGAGATTTCTCTAAAATCTTCAAGAGTAATTTATTTTCATTATGAAAGTTCAATTTAGCTACGATTTCAAGTATTGCCTCTCGCTCATGTTCATTAAAATCTTCTATATCTTTGAGCAAAGTCTCTGCCTTAGTGAATTCACTCGATTTAATATATGTATAAAAAAGTAAGAAATCAAGTTCAGGGTTTACTTTTTTGCTCTGTAGCTTAACTCTTTCGATGAGATTCAAAGCCTTCTCAGTCTTGTACTCAGCTAAATATCGTTTGGCTATACTTAGACTCCTAGACTCATAGCTACTAACATAGTAAATAATGCCAGCAACGATAAGCACACCGACTAAAAGCCCTAAAACTAAAAACCCATTAATTTTTTTTTGATATTTACCCAGCATTCTTAAGATTTCTCTTAGCCATTCTAGCAAATTGCTAAAATAGTAGCTAATGAATTTTACAGTAAAAGTTCCTGCAAGTACATCTAATTTAGGACCAGGTTTTGATACTTTAGGTCTTGCCCTAAACCTTTTTAATGAATATACATTCAGTACTGATTTTGAAGAGAAAACAGACACAGAGCTAATTTACAGCTCCTCGCTTTTCTCAGAAGACTTACCAGCGACTAAAGATAATTTGGTTTACAGATCATTTGATTATGTCTTTAAAAAAGAGGGGAAATTAACTCCACCAATTAAAATTCATTTCAATGCTGGCATCCCACTTACTGGTGGTTTTGGTTCTAGTAGTACAGCTATCTTAGCTGGAATTATGGCTGCTAATGAAATTCTAGGTAAGCCCTATGATACTAAACAAATCTTAAGAATTGGAACCCAATTAGATGGTCACCCGGACAATATTACACCTGCGGTTCTTGGTGGTTTTGTAGTCTGTGTTTACGCTGATTCTGAACATAATTACATTAAGTTGCCTTGGAGTAAAGATTTGTTTTTTGTGGCGATAACGCCAGATTTCAAAGTACCTACAGCTAAAGCTAGAGCTGTTCTTCCGCCACAGATTAATTACCAAGATGCTGTTTTCAATGTTGGTTACAGCAGTTTACTTGTGGCAGCTGTAGCTGCTGGAGATACTAAAGCTCTTAAAAAAGCTTTCAAAGATAGATTGCATCAAAGCTATAGAGCAAGTTTAGTTCCAGGTATGAGTTATGTTCTCGACATTGGGCTGGAGTCAGGAGCAGTAGGTACTATGCTTTCAGGTGCAGGTTCGACTCTAATCGCTGTTGTAGATTCTATGGAAGTCGCCAAAACTGTTGCTGCTGCAATGCAAGCTGCTTGGAAACAAAGTAGTATCAACTCAGAGTATCGCTTCTTACACGCAGCAGAAGAAGGGGCGCGTATAGAGTATTTAGATAGATCTAACGGGTCTTCGATTGATCAAAGAAATAACTTTGTGATTTAAACAAAAGCATTAAAGTTCTAGACCATATGACCGATATCTAGATATGTTGAAGTAGTTCGCTTGGACCATGGGGTGGTTTGAGGAGCTAAAACATGTCAAGTATAGTGTTCAATACTAATACTCTTACCAAAGCAGCGCAAAGATCTTTAAGCTCTAGTACTAATAAGATTGTTAATTCTACTAAAAAGTTAAGTACTGGTAAACGTATAAATAAAGCTGGTGATGATGTTGCCTCGATGAGTATAGCCACGAAAATAGACTCTCAGCTTAGAGGGGTTAATAAGGCGCAAGAAAATATAACAGCAGTTTTAGGGCACTTTGATCTTTTAAGTGGTGGTGTCGAGCAAAGTTATGACAATTTACAAAAGATTCGAGAGCTTTTTGTTCAAGGTATTAATGGTACAAACTCTGTCGAAGAAAAAGACGCTATTCAAAGAGAAATAGTTGAACTAGTTCGTGCACAACAGTTTCTAGGTGAGGAAACCAGAGCTATTATGGAGGTTTCACCAGGTGCAGGTTCAGGGGGGGCTCCTCCAGTGGGATTTCAGTATGATGGTGATGATATCCTAAATCATGGCTATTATGCTACTCACCAGATAGGTCCTAATGATTCTAATTCAGAATTAATGGCATTTAGCTTCATGAAGGAGCCTACACTTGTTCCACCTTTCGAATTAAATGAAACACAAATAGGTTTCACTACTGGACTTGGTGCTTTAAATAGTGGAACAGACCCTGTAAATCCACTGATCGTAGATGTTGAAAACTATTTAGTGAATTTCAAAATACCTGGTGCTAGTGTTGATGCACTTGTAAGTGATGATAACTCTGGAGCTGGAGTTGCTGATAATGATAGCTTAGCTATGTTAGATACTATGATCGCAAATGTCTCTGATATGAATGGTATTATTCAATCTCGAAGAAAGTTTTTTGAAGAACATTTTACTAAACTTGAAGGAGAGAAGATTGCTTTAAATAAGTCTCTATCTCATTTTCAGGATACAGATATCGCAGAAGAAAGCACAGCTTTAATCAAAGAACAGATCCGTCAACAAAGTGCTGGCTCTATGGTGACACAGGCTAATGCTCAAGCGCAGTTTGCTTTGAGTCTGTTGCCATAGGTTAATTTTAAGATCAACTTTATTAAAAAACATTGCACCCATACAAAAATAAGGGTATAATTTTTATATGTTTCATAAACTTGGTTGTTCTGGTTTTCCATCACCTACAGATGATTTTTTAGAGTCTCCCTTGGATTTGAATAGTTATTTGGTCGATCATCCAGCGGCGACTTTCTTTATAAGAGTCTTAGGAGATACTAATACACGCCTCGGCTTTAGAGATAAAGATGTACTAATAATTGACCGTTCCTTAATCCCTGAACAGGAGGATGTTTTTCTTGCCAGTGTCAATGGTGAACTGAAACTTAGAAAATACAACCCGAGACGAAATAAGGAAGTTGATGAGTTGTGGGGAGTCGTCATTCACATCATCCGCTCTTTTAAGAGGCTCACTTGAACTCTAATAGCTGCGTTACGTATAGATTTTAAATTTATCATTGACCAGAGTCAACTCAAAATTAAAGATCCACACAAGCCTTGCTCTCAAAGCTCAATTAAACCTCTTTCAATTTTCGTTGATAAACTTCAATGCCAAAACTATTTGCACTACAAGCTTGTCAAAAGCTTAGCTTCAAGATCAAGCGCTATATAAAAGGTACGAAAATTTTCAATTTTCGTTGATAAAATTCAATGCCAAAACTATTTGCACTAGTAGACTGTAATAATTTTTATGTTTCCTGCGAAAGAATCTTTCGCCCACAACTGAAATATCACCCAGTAGCAGTTTTATCTAATAATGACGGCTGCTTCATTTCGCGTTCACGTGAAGTGAAAGAATTAGGGATTCCAATGGGGGAACCGCTTTTTAAATGTACCCATCTAGTAAAACAACACGATGTCAAATTATTCTCATCTAATTTTAGTTTCTATGGCGATATCTCTTCACGAATCATGATGATTCTCAGAGGAATTTATGGAGAAAGTTTGGAAGTTTACTCTGTGGATGAAGCTTTCATTGAATTTAAACCACAAGCCTTAGCCAACAACTTAAAAGAAGAGTTTATTAATTTACGAAAATATATTTACCGTTGCGTTGGCATACCGGTTTCCATAGGTATTGGTGAAACCAAAACACTAGCTAAACTTGCAAATGTACTTGCAAAAACAGATAAATCCTACCATGGTGTTAGCTGCTTATGGATGAACCCTTACCAGGAGAAAATCCTAAAGAATTTCAGAGTCTCAGATTTATGGGGCATAGGAAGAGGATATGCTAAATTTTGTAAACGTCACTATATTTCAACAGCCTATGATTTAGCGAGTGCAGATATACATTGGCTGAGACAACAATTAGGGGTACAGGGAGCAAGAATTGCTCTGGAGCTAAAGGGAGTCCCTTGTATTCCTTTAGAGAAAGAGGAGAAATTCCCCAGAACTATTATCAGCTCGAGAAGCTTTGGCTATACAGTTCGGAGTAAAGAAGAACTAAAACAAGCTCTAAGTAACTTTACAGAACTTGCTTGCCGCAAACTAAGAAATAAAAAAGCCTGGGCAAGCTATGTAGTAATTTTCCTAAGATATCTTGGAGAAGCTAGAAGAATACAAAAACTAAGCATCGCTAAACATTTACTAGAAGCCAGTTCCTATACACCAGATTTTCTAGAAGCAGTTACTGAACTTCTAGATCAAGTCTATATCAGTGGGCTAGATTACAAAAAAGCAGGCTTAATGTTAGGAGACATAGTCCCAGAAGGAGTCAAACAATTAAACTTATTCAAATCCAAGCCAGGCAAAGAAGAGCAAAATACCAGCAATCTAATTTCTCTCTATGATCATCTCAATTCCAAATACGGCCAAGGAAAACTATTCTACGCTTCACAAGGTAATAAATCCAAAAAATCTAATTGGCAAGCCAATCAAAGTTTCAGATCTCCTTGCTTCACCACTAGATGGGAAGACTTGTACCAAATATCTTAAGTATCCACTAAAATTTCATTCTGCAGTTGGCTTTAAGGTAAAAGACTCAAAGTCAATTGCGACTGTACATTAGATTGACTGACACGGTACTCATCATAAGGCTTAAATGACGTACTGAGTTATTTAAAACTTCCAAATCATCGGTATCATAAGGAGGTCCTCCATCAAAAACAGAACCGATAGTAGAACCTGGAATAGTGTACTCAATCAAACGATTTCTAGTTGCATCTGGTGGTGTTGGAACCGTGAAGGGAAATGGGTTAGTAAGTCCATTGTGTGCAGGGTTAACACCTAAATAACCATCAAAATTAGTGGGATTAACGAGTGGACCTCCAAATTTAATATTTCTTGTATCTCCGTCTTCTTCACCGAATTGATAATCAAGACCAACATTAGTGGTGGGAGCCATACCGCTTTGAGCCCAATTACTAGAAAGTATATTATCGTATAAACCAAAGACATCATCGGTGCCAGGAGGAATATACATGATAACTTCTGAGCTATCTCTCAAATCCTCTAGAGAATTAACATAAGCATTAAATTGTCTTTGAAGCATATCTTTTTCTTGAGTTGAATTTGTACCATTCAAACCTTGAACCATCAATTCTCGGAGATTTTGAATTATATCCATAGCATCAGTTAAACCAGATTTTGCGACATCTAAATGTCCCATAAGATCCATGATATTTCCCTGAGCTTTAGTAATACCTCTTCATTTAGAAGTGAGCTTAGTTGAAATACTTGAAGATGCAACATCGTCTCCTGCTCTATTCAAGCGCTTACCCGTTGATAACTTCTCAATAGACTTCTAAGACTTCTGTCCATTCTTTTGAATAGAGTTAATAGTTGTTCGGGTTAGACTATTCGATTGAGTACTAATGAAAGTCAATGATAAAAGTGAACTCATATATCACTTACACTAATCCAGCTTATTTATTTAACGGTATTTATAGTCAAATCAACATAGACTCAATAGTTGAGATTTAAACCTGTTAAACTAACTTAGATGTCAGTACAATTAGAGAATAATTCCATTAATTCAAATATTCAACTAGAGGAATCATGGTTAAAATACCTCGAAACTGAGTTTGAACAAGACTACATGAAAAGCCTACGTGAATTTCTAGTAGAAGAAAAATCTAAACATACTGTCTATCCTAAAAGTATAGAGATATTCAATGCCTTCAAATTCACCCCTCTTGAACAAGTAAAAGTAGTAATAATCGGGCAGGATCCTTATCATGGACCAGGACAAGCTCACGGACTATGCTTTTCAGTCCCAAATGGGATAGCTATTCCACCTTCATTACGCAACATATATAAAGAACTAGCAAAAAGCATAGAAGATTTCGAAATTCCAAGCCACGGTAATCTAGAGAAGTGGACTGAGCAAGGGGTTTTCTTACTAAATTCCAGTCTTACAGTAAGAGCCAATCAAGCGGCGTCACATGCAGGCAAAGGCTGGGAAAAGTTCACAGATAGAGTCATTGATACTGTTAATAAAGAAAGAGAATCTGTAGTTTTCCTATTATGGGGTTCATATGCCAAAAATAAGGGAAAGATAATAGATAGGACGAGACATTTAGTCTTAGAGTCGGTTCATCCTTCACCGCTATCCGCGTCAAAAGGCTTTATTGGCTCTAATCATTTCGTATTAACAAATAAATACCTAGCGTCTAAAAACCTTGCTCCTATAGATTGGAAACTATAGATTTATGGACTTAGAAGTCGTATTTTTATTAATCGCGGTCATTATAGTTTTATTATTCGCTTGGTATATACAAGTCTATATACTTCCAGGTCTAATTCAGATAAACCATAAACCTACAGGTCTCTTCAAAGCCCGGATTATTGATGACGATGATGAAAATCCCAAGAAAAAATGGGAAGCCGACAGCAAACTAATTAAAGAGGCTGAAAAAATAGCAAAACAAGCCGTAGAAGCCAAAGTTTTACTACCCATAGAGCATAAATCCTTGGGCGAAGAAGGCTTAAATCTCACTCTAAAGCTATTAGGCGCGGACATGAGTAAGGAAGAAGAGTCAAATTTAGCCTTAGCTGACGCAGTAATTGACGCAATTGTGTATTTACTAACCTTGAATGTGGATTTAAAAGAACAACACGAAGGTTTTCAGAAGATAGAGAAGTTCAACAAGCAACTTCACAGCTCTAATTTATTGAGTAAAGTCAAAATCGAAGAAGAAGTTTTGAAAGAAAAACTAGAAAAAATCAAAGTATTGGATGAAAAGAAAGAAGTTATCACTAAATTCAAAATAGTTTCTGAACATATCAAGATGATTGATCAGATTTTTTCAGATACTGGGCTCCTCGAAAATTATATGGACGAGAATGCCATGATGCTTCACTCTAGATTCCTCGAGATTAGAGCTTTGTCTAGGGAATTATTTAACTTCGCTTATAAGCTTAACCCTGAAATTCTTGAAGAGGGTACTAATGAAGAACTAGAAGCTCTTATGACAAAGAATCCAGAATATTTTAAAATTAAGACTGAAGAGTAAGCCAAGCAATCGCTAGTCTCTTTTCATCTTGTGAAATCTATTATGTTCGATTAAGGAAGCACAATAGATTACACCAGATTAGACCATTGTGTAACTTTAAATTCAAGGCTGAGAAGGATGAAGAAGCGCAGTGTAATGGAATTACATGAGCATTCTGAAGACGACGAAAACGCAGAAGTTAGAGCTACACAATGGTCTAGGCTAGAGGAAAGTCCGGGCACCGTAGAATCTAGGTCGCTGGTTAACTGCCAGTGCGTGAGAGCGTGAGGATAGTGCCACAGAAAGATACCGCCTGACTTAACTGTTAATGAGAGGGTCTCTAGCTTTTCAAATGCAAGGCTTGCGCAGATTGAAAAATTTGAGCTGACTTTTGTCAGTGATAATTTTGAAAGCAAGCGTAACGCAGCAGTTGGAGAGCTAGAGACCCTCTCAAGGTAAGGGTGCAAAGGTGAGGTAAGAGCTCACCAGCTATTTCCGTGAGGATTTAGGCTCGGTAAACCCCACTGAAGGTGCAAGGTAAGAGTCGTAAGGAAAAGTGTATGGATTCTAAAACTTTTCTGACTTGATCCCGCTTGAACTTAGAAGTAATTCTAGGTCTAGATAGATGATTGCTTCAAACACAGAACCCGGCTTATGGCTTGCTCTTCACTTTTTAACTGAACCCTGACCAAGCTTAATCCTGAAAATACTTATCCCATTTCGAGCTGACAAGGTCTTTAACCTCATCTGACATAGTAATTAAATTAGGCCATTCTCTTGTGAATCCTTCTGATTCCCATTTACGTGTAGCATCTATACCCATCTTGGAACCAAAGCCTTGCACCTGTGAAGCATGATCAAGTATATCTAGAGGTCCTTTGGAGAAAAGGATATCTCTATCGGGATCAGTATTACCGAAAGCATGCATTGCTGCCTCAGAAGGATCTTGGATGTTAACATCATCATCGAAAATAATTACATATTTAGTCCAAGCAAGTTGTCCAGTACCCCAGATAGTATGCATAACTTTATGTGCGTGAGCTGCGTAACGTTTTTTGATTTTAACTAAAGCACAATTATGAAAAACTCCTTCCCAAGGAAGGTTCATATCTGTAATCTCAGGACATACTAACTGCAATAATGGCAAGAAAATTCTTTCCGTAGCTTTACCGAGGTAGCAATCTTCCTGTGGCGGGATTCCAACTATAGTAGAAGCGTAGATAGGGTTTTCACGGTGAGTAAGAGCAGTTAAATGAAATTTAGGGTAGAGATCAGCTAAAGAATAGAAACCGGTGTGATCACCGAAAGGACCTTCCACAACTGGGTCTTCATTTAGATCTAGGTATCCTTCGAGTACAATCTCTGATGTTGCTGGAACTTCTATATCTATGGTTTTACACTTCACTAGTTCCACAGGCTTTTTTCGGATAAATCCAGCCATTAGCATTTCATCGATACCAGGAGGCAATGGGGCTGTAGCTCCATAAGGTATACAAGGATCATTACCTATAGCTATAGCTATTTCCATACGTTTCTGCGGCTTGCCCATTTCTGAATCTATTCCAGCATCATGGTTTTCAACAGTTTTAATAGTCTTAGCATAATTAGATGCGCCATCGTGATGCTTATGCCAGTGCATTCCAGTAGTAATATCATCGAATTTCTGAAGACGGTACATGCCAACATTACGACCAGCACCTAATTTATCTGGATCTCTAGTAAAAACAGAAGTGAGTGTAATGAAAGGTCCACCATCTTCAGGCCAGCATTTTAGAATTGGGATTTTATCCAAAAGCTTCTGTCCAGATCCCCCCTTGAGCGTATGTGAGTCTTCAGCCAGGATTACCACTTCCTGACAAGGAGCGTTTTTAACTTTTTTAGGAATAACGTGCCTAAGCTCACTGAGTTCAAAGATTTTGCTAATCTTATCTCCTAGTGTAAAAGGCAATTCTGGTTTAATAAGTGAGCGAATTCTATCGCCGATAATATCGTAACCAGTACAAGGGTTCGCTTCTAGTTGAATTTCATCACCAGAGTAAACCCCAAGTCCCATTTGCATACGCTTATGCGAGCCCATGGCATTGATGAGTACAGGCATATCATAGCCTTTGACATTTTCGAAGAGAATAGCTTTATTCTGAGATTTCTTACCAGGAGCTTTTCCCTGTTCTTTAGAGATTCTATCTGCTATTTCAGTTATCTCTAGCTCAGCTGAAACTTCTTCTCGGATTCTTATCAGTTCATCAGCTGCTTCTAGATCAGCAATATATTCTCTAAGGTCGTTATAAGGAAAAGGCATCTAGTAATTTATTGTACTAGATGCCTTTTGGTTTATTGTTTTATCTTGCTTGAACTGTGGATTTGTTTATTTATCTAAGATATGCGCCTGACTCATCCATAGCTTTTTCAGCAGGAGTTTTAGTTCTATTATTTAAAAAGTTATTCCATTGAGTATTGAATGTTTGGTTCTCAGGTCTACATTCTGATTCATAATCTATCGAAGCTCCACCAGCATTACCAGGAACTTTAACATCTAAACATTCTGGTTCTTTCTCTACAGGTGGATTATCAAAATCAACAGGAACATTAAAATCAATCTTGGACTCATCTTCCTTAACTAATTCAGGAATAACCTGTTCTAAGTTAGGAACAATTGTAGGAATATTATTATTATTACCATCTCCACCAAAATTCAGATTAAGTCCTCCTCCAGAACCACCAGGATTCCACAAAGGTCCCAAGCCTACAGCACCAAGACCACCTAATAAAGCAGCTGCACCACCGCCACCGGCTCCTTCTTTTTTACCTTCCTCAAAGATTGCAGGAGGGATTAGACAATCAAAAGATTCAGCACCCAACTTAATAATAGTATCTTTCTTAGATTTAGACTTAGCAGCCTCAGCATCCTTAGGAGCATTCTCTTCGAAGGCTATTAATTCAACTTTATCTCCATCAGGCTCATTTCTAAACACTTGAATCTGACCATTCTCGTCTCTAGTTACTTCTAAGCCAGCTTTCTCTAACTGAGCTTGAGTATTTCTAGACCAAACGATACCGTCTAAATCAGTATCAATGCTACTATCAACTTTATCTAAATACTCATCTTTTTCGATATAAACAGGAAGCATATCTTCTAAACGGTTATCTGTTAAGGATGTCCTGCAAAACTCAGCATGAATATTGAAGTAAAAAAACCATGAAAGAGTAATCACAGATTGAGATAGC
>JAKVAO010000051.1 GCA_022447685.1 Candidatus Caenarcanales bacterium
AAAGATTAGGACAATCTGCAATTCTAGCTTGCCAAAACATATTTGCTGCTAATTTTCAATTTACCTGAGTAGTTACCATAATACTATATGATTGTTAAGGAAAAGTTATTATGAAATTGTTCTATGGATAATAAGTAATTTATCATTAGAGAATTTTAAGACTAGAAGATATAGTTTCCTTCACATCTTTATCTATGCCTAGCAGCTCTTCTATAGAAGGGTTTTTTATTAACTTATGTTTTTCAATAATTTCATGAATATGCTTAGAGATATCTAACCACTCAATTTCTTTATTCAAAAATAGTTCTACAGCAGCTTCATTTGCAGCATTAAAAGCACAAGGATAGGAATTTGCAAGCTTACCAACTTCATAGCCGAGCTTCAATAATGGAAACTTCTCTAAATCAGGTTTATAAAATTCAAGTCTGTGATCAAAAATATTAAAAGTATCTTCAGTAGCAAGTGGTCTGCGCTCTGGAAAGTCTAAAGCATACTGTATAGGAATTTCCATGTTATTTGCGCCCATTTGGCAGATGATATTACCGTCTGTGAAAGAAACTGCACTGTGAATAATGGATTGTGGGTGAATCACTACTTGGATTTTTTCGTAGGAGATTTTAAAAAGAACATGAGCCTCGATCACCTCTAAAGCTTTATTCATAAGGGTTGAGGAATCGATTGTGATTTTCCTACCCATAGTCCAGGTTGGGTGTTTGAGAGCGTCTTCAAGCTTTACATGCTTCAGCTCTTCTGCAGATTTAGTTCTGAAAGGACCTCCAGATGAAGTAAGTAGAATTTCTTTTATAGCTTCACGGAGATCTTTATTTTCTGAGTTTGTTTGTAAACACTGATGGATAGCAACGTGCTCGCTATCTACAGGAATTAGTTCTGAATTATATTTTTTGCAAAGCTCTTCCACCAAGTGCCCTGCTACAACTAGAGTTTCTTTATTTGCTATAGCAACGCGCTTTGCAGTTTTTAGTGCTTCTAGGTTAGCTTTTAGACCGGCGATGCCAACAATAGCACTGAAAAATATATCTATATTTTCTATTTGTGCAACTTCTTCTGTAGATTTTAGTAATTCTATTTCAGGGAATTTCGCTGATATTTCTTGCTGTGCTTCTTGATTCTCTATGAAAACATAGCTTGGTTTGAATTCTCTGATTTGTTCTATGAGTAAGTCTTTACTATTGCGCGCTGAAAGTGCAATTACTTTAAATTCTTCTTTACGTTCTCTAACTATGTTTAAGAGCTGAGTACCTATAGATCCTGTTGAACCAATTATGGAGAGGCTTTTCATTTTAAATTACTGATTTTTATGTAAATCCTTTACTATGATAGCAACAGAGTGTTCACCTTGGTAATTTTCAAAGCCAGCATTTCCTTTAAGTTTGGCTTCGTTTAGTATTTCATAGTTATAGCTAATAGCTAAATGTCTAATAGCATCTGAAGATGCTTCGATAATGGCAGCGTCAAAGCCTTTAGATATTGCAAGTTTATGACTTTCTTCAAATAACTTACGCATATAGCCTTTGCCCCTAGCTTCTCTTAAAGAAGCAGCAAAATATAAGTGATAAAACTTTGTCCCAGCTTTTTTAAGTTCTTGTTCTTTAGGATTTACGTGAAGTTTATCCAGGTAATTTAGTAATGGTGCAAACTTAGCGTCTAAAATTTCTTTATCTTCATAATCGAAATCACTCGCTAAATAATCATCAGCAAAGATAACTGCCATCATTTTCTCAGCTTCATAGAGTGCTAGGCTAAGTTCTTTTTTAACAGAATCTTTGATTAAGGGTTTTAGGAATTTAGCGTACTCTTCGGGTTTAATATCTAGATAGCTTGATATCACTTCATCTTGGAAAGCTGTTCCTATTAGTAAGGCAGCTTCTTCTATCTCATTACTTTCAAGTGTTTTAACTTTGAAATCTAACTTATTCTGAACTTGGGGCACAGGCTTATTTTAGCATTGTTGATTTTAAATATAATTTACCGGAATCTGATAAATCTTCTCATCAAGCCTACAAATTTCACTTGCATTATTAATAACAATTCCAAATTTACAGTCTTGTTCTTCAATAAAGCTTTTCAAAGCTATGAGCTGAAATTTTTTTGTAAAGGCTCCAGATTTAATTTCTATAGGAACTAAACCAAATTCACCTTCTAAAATTAAGTCTATCTCTGCTTGATGGTGGGTTCTATAGAAGTAGAAATCAGATCTAATAAACTGATTTTGAATATTTTTGATAATTTGTTCTATCACAAAACTCTCCCAAATCTGCCCAAATGCAGGATGAGACAATAAATCTTCCTTAGAGTTAACGTTCAACAAATAATTTACTATAGAGGTGTCGCGGATATAGCCCTTAGGTGTTTTTACTAATCTTTTTTTTGTATTTTTACTGTAGCAATTGAGATTTCGCCATAGATAAGTCCCTTCTGCTATTTCAATATATTTTTTTATAGTGCTATTAGCTACATCTAAAGATTTTGCAAAATTACTAGCCTTGAATAGTTCACCTGAAGAGACAGATAGCATTTTTATGAAGCGCTTATAAGAATCTAATTGTAATTGAGGGAATAGTGAGCGTATATCTCTTTCTATATATGTTTTGATATAGTTTTCAAGCCAAAGTCTATACTCAACTTCTTTCTTTCTTTTAAGAAATGGTTCAGGGTATAGCCCGGTGAAACATAGTTCTTCTATGTCTTGTCTCGAGTATAAGTTTTTAAGTGTTTTAAATTTTTCTGGTGAACTTAGATACTCATAGAATTTTGATTGTTTTTTTTCTAATGCTTCATTCCAAGTCAGTTGTGGAACTTCAAGTATCGCGATTCTTCCAGCTAGGCTTTCACTAATGTTTTTAATTAAATGTGGCGAACTAGAACCAGTTAAAATGAATTGACCATTTTGATCTCGGCTTTCATCGATGCTTACTCTGAGTGCAGAGAAAAGTGAGGGGCATAATTGAGCTTCATCAAAAGCTATAAGTTCTTTCCCTCTGTCTTGTAAAATTAATTCTAATTGGCTCGAGTCTGAGATTTTTTCATAATCTGATGCACGCTCAAGATCATAGAATTTTACTTGATTTGGCAAGTTCTTTAATAAAGTTGATTTGCCTACCTGCCTGGCTCCAAGTAAGGCTACTGCAGGGAAACTTTTTAAAAGAAATTGGATGGATTTTTCTATATCTCTTTTTATTTCAGCGGACATATTTACAGTTTAGCACTAATATTTCACGGTGGATTGCTATTCCGTAAATATAAAATGATAATGAAATTTGTAAAGACGACCCAGTTTTTGAAGGGGGGGTATGGTAAGATAAGATCCATGAGTTTTGATGTCTTTAAATATGAAAAAGGAAGAGAGTTGAACTTCAAACGACCTTCTTATGGTACTAAATCTGAGAATGAGTCACCCAATATAAATGAATCATCTGATCACGATAATAAGTCATCAAATATAAATGGGCAAAAGACTGGTCGAAAACAAGAGATCGTACAAGAATATTCGAAATTTATTGTTCAGGATACGAGTAAAGTACCTCAGCTTTATAAAGATCTCCTTAGTGAAGTTGACCTAGATAAGTTAAATAAACTTTCAGAAATGGCAAAAATTGGTGAAGATGTAGGTAATAATTTCATAGATATTCGTAAGTTAAGAACAGAAATACTCATAGATCTTGGATTTCACCCTACTACTTCTTCAAATAGCTTTAATTTTATGAATGAGAATTTGAAAAATTACCATAAACCTGAAAATGTCGCTTTAATTGAAGGTGGGAACAATTTTATGAACCCTAAAGCTGAAGAATACGTTATCACAAAAGGAGCTAAAACTCCAAAATTTGAGTATTTAATGACTCAAGGAGAAATAGCTAACTTCGATGGAGGTCAAGTAGATTTTTTCATAACTGGACGCGATAATGATGATTTAATGCTTCAGCTCCAAAAATTCAATACTGCTTTGCGTTTAATGGATTATGTAGAAAAAAAGAATCCTGATATTAATGAGATGCAAAAAAACTATAATATGGATAATTTTTTAATAGATAGTAGTAAACATATTGAAAGAAACAGGGGCGATAAATTCTCTCTAGTATCCAGATATTATAATCCTAATGGATATAATATTGTTTTCAGACCTGATAGTCTATATACGAATGGGGTACCTCTTAGTCAGTATTTAAAGAAGCAAGCTGCTAGAAGCAAGCTGCTATAAACCAATAAAATCAGGACCAGAACCTGCATAAGAAGGGTTAACTCTTAAATTCTGCTCAGGACAAACAAGCTCACAAGTTCTACACTGAACACAGTTCTCGAGCGACATACCGTGTACTTTTACATTATTATCACTAATATCTAATCTATGCACTTCTGCCGTACAGTCAGACACACAAGGAACATCTAAGTTCTTAGATTCATATCTCTGGATACAACTCAAACAAGTTTCAGCACTAAATTCATCAATATGGTCTGGATGCTCATCATAGTGAGTGTTTGCATAGAAGACAGCATCCTCCCTGTTGTAAACAGTGTTTTTCGCGAAGTCTTTGTCTGAAGCACATCTTGCAATCAAATCCTTATCAAAGTCAGGATCTATATGGAGGTAACCAGCTTTGTAAGTGATCTCCTCTTTAATTTCTTTAGCGTTATTTAGTAATTGTGCAGCTCTAAGTGCAGCTTTAGCTCTTTTTACTGGATTCTCTAAGCCTAATTTAACAGAACCAATATATGGAGCACCGGTTTTATCAACTGAATCTAGAACTGTTGGTAAGTAGTCTCTAAGTAATTCAGGATTTTCACCGAAGGCTTTTCTAAAGTATCTGTTTTCTTTGAATTTATCCATATAAGGAGATTCAATTAATTTAGTTTCGTATTTAGATAATTTAGCTTCGCTAAAATCATTTGCAGATATAGCTTCAAGAGCAACATGAGCTGCAATATAACCTGATTCTATAGCTTTATCCACTCCAGCTAAAGATTTCACATCTAAAAGACCTAAAGCATCTCCCAAGAATAATGCTCCATCAACTTGGAATTTCTTCGGTAAACTCGCATATCCCCCCTCTGGTAAGACAGCAGCACCGTAGTGCATTAATTCAGCACCTTCTAAGACATCTTGTAGCCATGGATGTTTTTTATACTCTTGTAATTGTTTTTGTGGATGAATATTTGGATTTTCACTATCTAGTGAAATAACTAAACCTATAGTTAGACGTTTGTTTTGCAAACCATAGATGAAACCTCCACCTAGAGTACCATCTAGAGTAGGATAACCTAAAGTATGCCAAACTTTTCCTTTAAGATCTTTTTTGTGAGGAGCAAGTTTCCATGTTTCTTTAACACCTACAGACCAGATTTGAGGATTACTCTCCAAGTTAAACTTCTTGATAATATCTTTTGATAAGAAACCCTTGTCACCAAAGCAAGTAAGCTTAGCGAAGAGAATATCGTCATTATCATTTCCAGTTCTATCAACTCTAACTCCAACTACTTTGTCGTTTTCATAGATAACTTCAGTTGCAGGAAAACCAGTAAAGAAGTCTAATTTTAGGTTAGGTACATCTTTCGCTTTTTCCATCAACTGTCTTGCCATCCAAGCAACAACTTGAGATAGGGTAAGTATGTAATAACCTTCTTTACAGAAATCTGGAGCTGCTGCTCTGGTGATTAGAGAAGGAACATCCCACTTCTTTTCAGTTCCCATGATTGAAAAGTAACTTTTGTCACAGATGGCTTCAATTGGCATATTGTCTGCAACGTGGTTTGGGTAAACTTTATTAAAAATTGAAGGGTTAACTACTGCACCTGAAACTATGTGTGAACCGAATTCTTTAGCCTTTTCAAGTATCGCAACCGAAAATTTCAGATCAGGATTTGCTTTAGCTTTTTCAAGTAACGTAAAGGCCAAACTTAAATTTGAAGGACTACCACCAACTAGAGCAATATCGTATTCAATTTTATTTGTGTTATGCATTTTTTAATTCCTTGTTTTCAACGTTTCTGTTTGATTTAAGTTGATTGATCATCTCTGGGATTACTTGGTAAAGATCACCAACAATTCCATGATCAGCGAATGAGAAAATCGGTGCATCCGGATCTTTGTTGATGGCAATAATGTGATCTGATTTCTGCATTCCAACTCTATGCTGAAGTGCACCAGAAATACCACAAGCTATATAGATTTTAGGTCTAACAGTTTTACCAGTCTGCCCAACTTGGTGAGGATAGTCTATCCAAGATAGATCCACGATTTTTCTTGAAGCTCCAATTACTGAATTTTCAAAGCAATCTGCAAGCTGTTTCAGAAGATCTATTCCCTCTCCAGAGCCTAAACCATAACCACCAGCAACAATTACATCTGCTGCTGTAATATCGACTTTGGTTTCTAGTTCACGAATAGTTTCTTTAATTTCTACACGGTAGTCACAGCCTTGGAAACTACATGCAACATTAACAACCTCAATTCCTTCAGGTGCAGATTCCATCATTTCAGGTTTAGGAAATACTCCTGGACGAATTGTTGCCATCTGAGGATCTTTCCATGGACCTAGAATTCTTGCTTTAAGAGACTCACCGAAACTTGGTCTAGATGCGTATAAACACTCTGGAAAATAACCGAGTTTAGTTTCATCCGTTCCAGACGTGTGTTCATAAGGACCAATATCAAGTTCGATAGTATCTGCTGTTAAACCAGTTTCAAAGAATGCAGCAACTCTAGGAGCTAAATCTCTTCCAGTGGTGGTTGAACCCATCAAAAGTGTGTGAGGTGGAGTTGTCCATTTACTTAATTCATCAACAATTACTCTTCTGTAGTGAAGTGTTTTGTATTCAGCGAGTTCAGAGTTATCTGCTAAGTAAACTTTCTGGGCACCAGCCTTAATGACTTCCTGAACAGCATCTTGCATATTATGACCAATTACGAAGCAGGATAGATTCACTCCTAATTTTTGGGCTAATTTTTTTCCTTCACCTAGTAATTCTAAGGTTACAGGTGCTACTTTTGAGCCGACTTGCTCGGCGACAACCATTACTTCTCCAGCCATTATATCTTCACAAACTCCTCTAAGACAGGTAAATCTTGAACAACTTCAGTAACTAATTCTGTCACTGATTTTCCTTGGTGCATTGTGCAGTTACCACCAACAACACCAATCTTCCAAGTTTTAGAAACTATAGTAGGAGAGCCTGCTAAGCCACATCTGAGTTCTTCAGCATGACAGGCATCCAAGTCAATTATTTCAACATATTTAGCCTGCTTTTCTTTTGAGGATCTTTTGATATCCTGAACAAATTGAGCACCACGAAGAGTTTTATATTTAAGTTTCTGGTAGCTATTTGCAATAGTTATTAGAGTTGGTAATTGAGCTTTTACTAGCTGTGTTCCACCTTCGATAATTTTTTTAGCGTGAACTTCATCATCAGAAATCGAGAAATCTTCACAATATGTGATTTGAGTAAAGTCCAATCTTTCTGAAATTTCAGGCCCAACTTGAGCAGTATCACCATCAGTTGTTTGTAAACCACAGAAAATAAGATCTCCAGGGCGACCATTCTGCTTAAAAGCATATTCTAATGTTTGGCAAAGAGCGTAGGAGGTAGCTAAAGTATCTGATGCAGCAAGGCGTCTATCTGAAAGCATTAAAGTTTTATCAACTCCATGCTCTAATGCTTGATAAAGAATATCTATTGCAGGTGGAGGACCCATGGTTACAGCGGTAACTTTGGAGTTAGAACCACCCATTTTCTTTGCATTAAGTGCAGCTTGCAAGGCATAAGCATCAAATGGATTCAACATTTTTCCAGCTTTAGCCCTATCTATAGTTCCATCAGGGTTAACACCAGCTTTAGATCTCGTATCAGGAACCTGCTTGATAAGAACATATATGTCTAAGTCTTTATTATTCATGATTTATTTATATATTGGCTTACTTTCAAGGTTTTGAGCCAAACTTTTGAAATTATCTGAAATCAACTTTGAGTGATCCCTATGATTATATAGTCAGAAGTTCTTTTTCTTTACTATTTGAAAGCTCGTCAATCTTTGCTATATATTTATCGGTAACTTTTTGAACTTCATTAGAGAAATTTCTAGACTCATCTTCTGTCATTTCATCAGATTTCTTGGCATCGTTCAAAACATCTCTTCTGATATTTCTTATAGCAACCTTACCGTCTTCAATAATTTTCTTAGTTTGTTTAACTAACTCTTCTCTTCTATCTTTAGTTAGTTCAGGGATGGTGATAATGATTTTTTTACCGTCATTGCTAGGGTTAAGTCCCAAGTCACTTTCGATAATTGCTTTTTCGATTTCAGCTAAAGCTGACATATCGAATGGATTAATAACCAAGGTTCTCCCTTTTGGTACAGAAATATTAGCAATACTTTTTAATGGGGTCTTAGATCCGTAATAATCGACATTTACTCGATCTAAAATTCCAGGATTTGCTCTTCCTGTTCTGATGGTCATAAGTTCTTTCTCAACGACCTCTACTGCTTTTTCCATGCGATTTTCGTAGTCTGACATATTAACCATAATACACCCGAAAATAAGATTTTCAATAAGAATTAATAAAATTAAACAAAAAAATGAAACTTTTTTCTAGTATGATTTATTTAGATATGGCCCCTAATCAGATAATTTATACAAGTATTTTCGCTGGTTTTTTAGCAATTGTTTTTGGTCTTTTATATTCTTTCTGGATATTCCGCTTGGATACCGGGAGTGAGAAGATGCAATCCATCGCAAATGCGATTCAAGATGGTGCTAAAGCTTACTTAAAAAGACAATATATGACTATTGCGCTGGTCGGTGTTATCCTCGCGCTGATCATATATTTCACTCTTGGTCTTAAGATTTGCCTAGGATTCTTAATTGGTGCGATTCTTTCTGGTGCCACTGGTTTTATCGGTATGATAGTTTCAGTTAACTCGAATGTAAGAACTGCTCAAGCCGCAAACTATGGAATCAATAGAGCACTTGATGTTGCCTTTAGAGGTGGTGCGGTAACAGGTTTACTTGTTGTAGGTCTTGGTTTACTGGGTGTCACACTGTTTTTTTCTTTTCTTCTATATGCTTACCCTGATCAAATCGAAGATAACGTAAAAGCTTTGATTGGTCTTGCTTTTGGATCAAGCTTAATTTCAGTATTCGCTAGACTAGGTGGTGGAATTTTCACTAAGGCAGCTGATGTTGGAGCTGACCTAGTTGGTAAAGTTGAAGCTGGAATTCCTGAGGATGATCCTAGAAATCCTGCGGTTATTGCTGATAACGTTGGTGATAACGTTGGTGATTGTGCAGGTATGGCTGCAGATTTGTTTGAAACATATGCTGTTACTGCTACTGCAGTTATGTTGCTTGGCTACCTTCTTTATCCTAAAGAAGTAGAAGCTGGTAATTTATCTACGATTTTATATCCTTTAGCTATGGGAGCTACTGCAATTATTGCTTCTATTATTGGTAACTTCTTTGTTAAACTTGGTAGAACTAATAATGTAATGGGCGCCCTTTACAAGGGATTAACCGTAAGTGGAATTGTTGCTGCTATTGGTTTCTATTTCGTAACAGATAAAGTTTTAGTTGATATGCCTTATGACAATATCAAATACTATTACGCTGCACTGATTGGTCTAGCTTTAACAGGTTTATTTGTAATTATTACTGAGTATTACACTTCTACTGAGTTTTCTCCAGTTAAGAAGATTGCTACTGCTTCTAAATCTGGTCACGCAACTAATATTATTGCTGGTTTAGCTATTTCAATGGAATCGACTGCTGCTCCAGTTATTATTATTGTTGCTTCTATGGTTGGCGCTTATGCACTTGCTGGCATCTACGGTGTTGGTGTTGCTGCTATGAGTATGCTTTCTATGGCAGGTATCATTGTTGCTTTGGATTCTTATGGTCCTATTACTGATAACGCTGGTGGCATCGCTGAGATGGCTGGAATGGATTCTAAAGTAAGAGCTATTACTGATCCACTCGACGCCGTTGGTAACACTACTAAAGCTGTTACTAAAGGTTATGCAATTGGTTCAGCTGCACTAGCTTCTATTGTTTTATTTACTTGTTTCAAAGCTGATTTAATTCAGGCAATTGAGAAACACAATATTGATTTCAACACTAACTTTACTGCACCAAGCTTTGATATCTCTGATCCATATGTAATGTCAGGTTTATTTATTGGTGGAATGATTCCATTCTTATTTAGTGCATTTGCTATGCAATCTGTAGGTAAAGTTGCTGGAGATGTTGTTAGTGAAGTTAGAAGACAGTTTAGTGAAATTCCAGGGATTATGAAGTTTGAAGCTAAGCCTGACTATGCTACATGTGTTGATATCGTAACTAAAGGTGCTATTAGAGAAATGGTAATCCCAGCTCTTCTTCCTGTTTTAATTCCTATATTTATTGCTTTTATCGGTTATTTCTACTTAAATTCTCTTGAAGCTATGTCTTCAGCAAGAATCATGGGGGGAATATTAGTTGGTAGTATCATTACTGGTATCTTCCAAGCGATCTCCATGACATCTGGTGGTGGTGCATGGGATAATGCTAAGAAATATGTTGAAGATGGTCACTGTGGAGGTAAAGGTTCTGAAGCACACAAAGCTTCTGTAACCGGTGACACAGTTGGTGACCCTTACAAAGATACAGCGGGTCCAGCTATTAACCCAATGATAAAGATTTTAAATATTATTGCTCTTCTTCTAGTCTCTTTCTTGATTTAATTAAGGATTAGTTAGTAGTCGAATTTAATATTCTCTCTTTCGTCTTCTCTTTCAGTGTATTCGGAATCCATTAGTCCATCTATACCATCGTGAAGACTCATACCTTCTACTAGATCACAGATATCCTCTTCATCTTCTAACTCATAGTACTCATCCATGAAGTTATTTAGATATATACCTTCGCTCATTGTTTGTCTCCTTGATTAAGAAATTGATCTTGATGAGACATTAATATACGTTTTATATTAAGTTTTGGTTATAAGTTAAGAAAGTTTTAGTGATTTTTTATTATTTATTTTTCATGTAGTCACAATGCTTTGCAAGCAGGCATTCTGAGCATTGAGGTCTTCTTGCTATACATGTCTCCCTACCATGAGAAATCAACCATAAGCTGAACATATCCCAATGTTTTTTGGGTACAATTAGGCTCAATTCTTTTTCAATATTTTCTGGATCTGAGCCAAAGCTTAAACCAAGAAGATTAGTTATTCTTTTGACGTGAGTATCTACTACAACTCCAGCAGATTTTCCAAACCAATTACCTAGTACTACATTTGCTGTTTTTCTCCCTACTCCAGCAAGGGCTGTCAATTCTTCAATTGTTTCAGGGATTTTTCCAGAGTGGTGACTCATAAGTCTTTGTGCCATAGCAATAAGATTTTTGGCTTTATTTTTATAAAAACCACACGATTTAATCAATTCTTCAACATCACTAAGTTTTGCTAATGATAATTTTTTAGCTGTGGGATATTTTTTAAATAAGCCTGGTGTAACTATATTTACTCTATCGTCTGTGCACTGAGCTGATAACATTACTGCACAGAGTAGTTCAAACTCGTTTTTATGAGTTAAAAAGCATTTCACTTCGCCATATTTTTTTTCTAAAATTTTGATGACTGCTTTAGTTTGTTTTTTTAGTTCATCTATATTTTTACTTATAAGTTTAGGCATTAGTTTCTATTATATCTTTGAGTTTTATTTTTTTGAGTTCTCCTGTTTGAATTTTAGAAATGACTGGATCTAATATTTCTTCGTTTAGTTTTATGATGGAATAGAGTTCTGGAATTTTCGGATCAACTGAGTTTAAACCAATAACAATATTTTTAATCTCTTCAAGTAATTCTTGTCTGGATAAGGAATCATCAAGTTCATATTTTTCCTTAACTCTATAAAGTGCATTGTTAACTTGTTTTCTGGTTGATGAAAGTTCTTCTGCTATTTGAGCAGTGCTTTTACCAAGTATTAGAGAACTTACTACGACAAATTCATTTATGGTCATTTTACCTATATTTTTTAATCTCTCGGTATTTTGATCATTGCTGTTAATGACAATATTTGTGCTCCCCTTAATTACCTGATTTACTATATAACTTGCTTCTTCTTTGGATATTGAGAATTTAGCACCGAGTATAACTGCTTCAATTCCAAGTTTTTTTGCTGCAAGAATAATACTTTTCTCATATGATGCTGTAAATAAAATAATTTTTGTTTCTTTTTTGTGAGCTTTAATCCAAGTTGCTAGTTCAAGACCACTATTTTTTAAACCTTGATTATCAAGAGATATTTCGCCCAAGTAACAATCTAACCAAATTAAGTCTGGTTTAAATTTTAAGAAAGCTGCTTCAGCTTCAAAACTATTTTTGCAGAAGGATTTTACTTCTGCATGTTCTTTGAGTACTGAGTTGATATAGTCCCAGCTTACGATTTGATCCTCTACCACTATTGTTGTGATTTTCTTTTCTTTATTCATAATAAATCCTTACTTGTTTAGTAATCTCTTCACCTAAAAGGCTTTCATAAGAAAATATTATTTCTTTTTTCTTGTAGTAAGCTTCACTTATATCTTTGGATGATTTTATTTCCACTTTATTAGAGAATGCCATTTCACTGTTTATTCTATTTAGATTTTCAGGATTTCTTTCCATATAGTTAATTATTAATTTTTCTAACCCTAGAGAGTAGTTCCTATCTATGATAGGAAGCAAGATTAGTCTGAAAAATAGGACTGTAGTTGATAGAAATAAAGCTGTGCTAACAAATATTTGCATGATTATGAAAGATTTTCCTCTTTTATATTTTTTCTGAATTTATTTTTTTGGATATGCTTTTCATTATCTATAATTTTTAATGAGTAAGTTAGTTCCTGTTTATAGCTATTAAAAATTAGACTGAAAATGAATGAAAATACTATAAGTAAGTATGAAAAACTAATTAAACTTTTCATTTGTTTATCCTCTTTATTTATTCTTTTCTTTTAAACTAATTTTGTAATCTTTAGGATTAAAGTCGTCCAAATTAGTTTCTTTATCAAAATCTTCAAGAGATGCTTTTACTGATATGAAAAGAATGTTTTTACTTTTACTTTTCTGGTGTGACTTTCCCAGGAAAGGTATTATTCTTGCAAGCGGAGATTTGGCTTCTGTAAATTCATTAGATTCTGTAAGAAAGCTCGATAAAATTATTTCCTGATTATTATTGAGTATGGCTCCATTATTAGTAAACTGTTCATTGAAAACAGGTATCTGAAAACCTTCTATAGAACTGTTACTTGTTTCTGCTGTAGTTAATCTACTTGCAAGCTGGACATCAATTAGATTATTTTTCAACTCTGAGACTTTAAGCTCGCCATGGAAACCAATTGGGATATATTCAATTCCTATGGTATTTCCACCAACATTAGAATTGATTTTTGGAATTGGAAATCTTGTTCCTTTTCCAAGACTTACAGTTTCACCTGAATGCGTGGTTAGTGTAAATTCATTCTTTAAATTTAAAACACCATTTTCAATTAAATTATTAATCAAAATATTTAAAACTGTGTCATCAATAAGCCTAATACTGCCACTTGCTAGGTTTCCTCCCATAACTTCTAAACCTAACTTCACTAATCCCTCTGTTGAAAATAAACTAGATTTTTTATTACTTATAAAATTTGAACTAATACTAGTATTGGGAGGACTTAATACCGGGGATCCAAGACCTCCTTTGATATCATTGCTTTTAGTCGTTAGTATTAAACTATTGAGGAATTGATCAAGATACCTTTGACTCAGTTCTAGAAAGCGCACTTGGACCTTGAATCTTTTGGCTTCCTTGATTTTCAGGAATGAGATTACTTTTTCAGATTCTGAGGATAGTATTAGATCTCTATAGATACTTTGGATTTCACTTAGGTGATTTGAATTTTCATAGTAACTGATAAAACTTTCTTGCTGATTATTATTAAAGTTCTGCTGATGGTTTTGTTCTTCTTTCAAACTTCCTCCTGGATTTGCATATATCTTTATACCCTTGTCACCAAGAGCTTTGGATGCATAACTTAAAGCAAGTACAGCATCTTTAGCATTATTGACATAGCCTTTTAAAAAAATTGAATTTGTTTGCTGCTCAGATGAATTTATTGTTTCTACTCTAGGAATGACTTTTATACTGTTTTGCTGCTCTTGTTCGTGAATTCCAAAATGTTTATTTAGTTCATCTTCAAGCACCTGATAGTTTGGTATTACATTGATATTTAGGCTGATTATTTGATTCTTGCTAGAAAAGTTTACAACTGTTGAGCCAATATTGAGGGCTTTAATTTTAAACATTTTAAAACCATTAGCATCAGCAGCTTGCTGTTCAATATTAATAATATTGCTGCTATTCCCTTCAAGGTAAAATATTTCAGAAATGTAATTGTTGAATTTTAATAGTTCAATCTCTCCTATATAGAGAGTTTTATTAATAGACTTACTCTCAATTGTTTCTAATTCTAATTGCTTTTTAGCGTAAGCATAAGTTCCTAAAAAACTATTAGAGAAGATTAATAAGCTACAAATTAATAAATATCTCAATATTTGCTTAAATGAATTAGTCATTTTAAATAAGTCCTCTTTTTAGCGTGAATAGAATTGATGAAAATAAAGGATACACAGCAATAATAAGTAAGCAAACGCTTGGTACTAATAAATAGAGCTGTAAATTTTCGACTAGGTCATTTTGCTCTGTTTCAATATCATTATTGATTTTAGATTTTGTGTTTTGAATTAAGTCTTTGCTGTATTGATTGAAATTAGAAGTTCTAAGTGCATTGATGATGTTGTGCAAATCATTTTGATACTTTAATTTGTGAAACAATGTTTTCGAAACTTTGGAGTTGAAATTTGTATCTAGGTGATGAATTAAGTTGTCTAAAAAAAGTGTTTCACTCTTATTAGTATTAGTTCTAATAATTTTCAATGCTTTTAATAATGGGATTTGATTTTTGATACAGAGAAGATTTAGTTTTATTAAAAGAAAGTAGGTAAATTTGTTTATGGAATTGAGATGCTGTTTAATTTTATTTTGATGAATGAAGATGTTAATAATAAATGATATTAGTGAGATGCTTATGAATTTTGAATTGCTGGCAGTTACGCTCAGATAAAGTGTTAGAACTAAAATATATAAATTTATATGGATACAGGTTTTTAAAAGTTTTGAATCTATATTTAGATACTGCAAGTCTTCTAGTAATTCCTTATAGAATATATCTTGGTAAATACTATATGCTTTATTGAAACTAGTTTTGAAGAAGTTCATATCAACTCTGATTCCTTTTTGAAAAGTAAGAATATTGCAAGTAAATAAATAAACCAGAATAGTATAAAGCTGATGCCAAGATCAAAATCTTTTTGAATACTGTTAATCCAGGAATTATTCTTTAGTAAATTGGGTATGAAGAAGAAAATAATGAATAGATATAAGAGCAGCATGAAGTCTAGGCTTAGCTGAACAAGTTTATAGCTATTACTTAGTTTTTTAAGGCTATTTTGTTTTTGTAGAAAATATTTATTGAATTCTTCAAAAACAGTCCCTTGCTCAGATGAATACTGTATCTCTAGATCAAGTATAGAGCTAGATTTAATTAATTGTTGTATCTTGTATTTTTTTGCAAGACTTTTAAAGAAGTTTGCAATATCGTTAATAATTGAACTTTGGGTTGTTGCTAAAAATAGATTAATATCGTTGCTTATTATTGAAGCATTATTGTGTTGAAAACTTTCTCTTATAGCTACCTCTAAACAGCTATTCTGTGAAAGGTAGTCTTGGATTGATATACAGAGTTGATTAATCTCTGATTGTACTTTGAGCTTATAGGAGTTTTGTTCTTTACAGAAATATCTAAAGATAAAACCTAAAATTAACATGACTATAAAAATCTTTTTATGTAATGGATTACTTACTATTACTGAGGATAATCTTATGATGAGTAGAAAAGATAATGAATAAATAATGATAAGTTTACTGTTAATTAAATGCTTTAATTCAAGTTTAGGGAATGATTTTACCTTTAGCTTTTGTGCAAAATTTAAATATTTATCTTGGAAAAGTAAATAAGAACTTAATAGCAAAATCAAAAAAATAAGAATAACTAGAATCAAAACTTAAATTCGACTCCTTTTTTATTTAGATAGTTTTTCAGCTCTGGTGCTGAATTTATGAACAAGAATTTTCCATTCTCATATTTCACAATTTCTATAGTTCTGAAAATTTTAGATTCTTGTCTATCAAAGCCTTCAATATAATGAATACTCGATATGTAGCGTTTCTTATTAAAGCTGTTTTGTTCAAGTAGTATGAGTATTTTAATAGTAGATCCAATTTGTGATTTGATTTCATCTATATCTGGACTATCAGTATTGATACTACAGAGGTAGCTTAAAGTATTTAGTGCACTATTAGCTTCTTTATGATTACTATCTTTGGGGTTGTAGTGGAATGTCATAAGGCAAGCTAAAATTGATTTGGCAACTTGGATAATCTCCCATGCATCTCCATCTCTAGCTTCTGAAAGAGCAATATACTTTATACTATGTCGCTTACAGGCTTTAATAATTTCTTTGATATTATTGCTGGTATTTTCAGATTTAGGATTGGATATTTGTAACTGTATTAAATTATTTAAGTCATTGCTTAGTTCTGAAGTGTCCTCTAATAAGGCTTTGCGCTCATGAGTTTTCCATTTTTTGATTAGGGCATTCATGAGCGTTGTTTTACCAGTACCCATGGTTCCAGCAATAGCAATATTGATATCAGCTTCTTGTAGACTAGTTAAAAATTCAGCTAGTTTAGAATCTATCATGTGACTATCAATTAAATTTATAAGATCGTAACTTATCTCTGGATGAAATCTTAATGTTAAGCAAGTATTGCGTGAAGCTGGTCTGGATATTAAAGAACCTCTAATAGAGCTAAAGGCAAGCTCAAAATCTAAAATAGGATTGACTTCATTTATTATGTAGTTTTGCTTATTAATGAAATTAGATTCGTTTATAAATCTTTGAGCAATCTCAAATAAATGCTTCTCTGAAATGAAGTTAAATTCAAGTTTGTATTGCTTACTACTGGTTATAATATATGCTTCATTAAATTTATTTATTTGAATCTCTTGAATTTGTTTCCCTGCAAGGTGTATGAATAAACTATCCTCAAGAATATTACTTGAATAAAACTTCTTGAAAGACTTTAAGGTATTAAATATTATTGGACTAATTGGACCGTAGTAAATCAAATCATTAATTAACAGAGTTTTTAAGAGATTTTTTTGATTAAAGGGAATTTGATATTTTTCATTCAGTATAGATTCAAGATACTCTGAAAGGCTTATGGATTGTATTTGCTTTACTCTTAATAATTCTTCGAATTTTGAATCCTTGAGCTTCTGTGTCTCACTAGAAAAAATATTTTTTATTATTAATGATTCACTACTAGACTCTTCAGGACTTAATAATGCTTTGATATCTGAATATATTTCTGATCTAATAGAGTCAATATTAATGTTTACTTTACTTGTTGTTATATCTTTAAGAGCCAGCATCAACAAATAATTCCTTGTCTTTTTTTACTAAATCTTGGTAAATACTATCTAGCACTTGCTTATATGGATTTTCTTTGCTGAGCTTTGATTTGCAAAAGTATTCATAAAATGATTGTTCTGGTTTAGATATACATAATTCATTCTGTACATTTGAATTAGGATAATCACTTTCAACTAATATGAATTTGCATTCCAGTCCAAACTTTTCTTTGAATTTATGCTTGAAGTCTTGATGTGTATTGGCTATATCTCCGTCTATTACAATGAAAAGGGTGTCACTATGTTTATAGAAATATTTACTTAGCTCTGAGTCGTAGTCCCTTCCTAGGTTTATGAGTAAATACTGCTCTTGGTTCTGTGAATTATTTATTAATTCATCGAAGTTATGGTTGTTGTCTTTGTCAAAATCTAATCTATCAGATGGATTAATTGGGTTTTTAATCAAATATGAGTTAAGTTTAGTATTGAGTTTATGAAAATATTTATCTTCGATATTCTTACTAGTCAATGTTTTGAAGTATTTGTCTGAGTGAAGAGAACTTGTTTTATTTATTGATAAATTTTTATGAATATATTCAAATGAACATAGTTCTATAAGTAAGCTTGTAATATTTTTTAATGAAAGATATTTTGCAAATGCAAGTTGAATATAGCTTGAATAAAGTTCTCGACTAGATATGTTTATGAATGAAAATATATTCTTACTTGTTTTCTGATTTTTAGGAATGATAGACAAAATAGTTTCTTTGAAATTATTTATACTGGCTGTGCTAATACCTTCAAGCCCAAAGATATTTGAGTCTTGAGAATTGTTTGAGTTTAATATTACAATTACTTGGAGATTGAGATTTAAGTGTTTTTTGAAATTTTTAGATAATTCAAGTGCTTCGATGCTGCTTTCATAGGCAAATATAATAATTTGACAATTTTGGTGATAAAAGTCTTTTTTGAATAAATTCTTTTCACTACTGATTTCTTCAATATTTATGAAATCAAGACTTTCTAAAGATGTTTTGAAATTAGAATACTTTTCTGCTTCGCAAGAGATATTGATTAAGTAAGTCTTTTTCATTGATAATAAGTCCTTTTAGATTGATTAGTACTTATAGTTAAGCTTTGAAAATTAGTGCCAGGGGTTTTTGCGGTAAGCTTTCTCTCAGTATTTTTTGAAATTATTAGTTCTACACTTTTATTGGCTTTAGCTGTTAGTAATTGTTTTAGATCTTTATTATCTACAGCTAGTGAGATAATCATTTCTTCTATAGTCTTGTTTAATTTACTATTAGTCTCTAAGTTCTCTATAAAAATAATTTTTACTTTTTTGGCAATAAGCTTAGAAATAGATTTTTTGTTTTTGGAGTATAAATCAACATAGTCGCCAAGTTTTAAAAACTTATATGCTGCTTCTTTTTTTAATCGAAGATTGAAGATACTCTGGTTATGACTAATAGAAGACTCTAATAGAAATTTATTTTCTAAATACATAGCATCACGACCTATAAAATCACCAAGCTCTATATCCTTATTCAATTTTTTATTAATAACTTTTTCTTTAATTGATTTAATCTCATCTATTGAATAAAGGTTTTTAGCTCTTTGTAAATAAAACTTTTTGGAGTAGGAGATGAATTCTAAATCTTCGGCTTTAATAAGTTCTCCAGTTTTCAGATTTCTTCTGCTTGCAAGTACTTGTACTGTTTCAAATTTACTTAGGGTTTTATTTCTGTGTATAAGTTGTTTGTAATTTATTGTGTGAATGCCAAGTAAAATTGCAATCAAAATAAATAAGCCCAGTTTGACTATAGTCTTATTTAAAATATAAAATTGTACAATTCTCTCTAGGAAGCTCATCTCAGAGCTATCTTTAATTATATTTATATTCATTGCTAGTTTTAAAACCTTTACTGAGTTTTAGATGATTTATTAATTAGTGCTAGAATCAACACTTTGTAATATAGCATCCATTTCTTCATTTAATTTAGTATTGATTTGTGTACTACTATTCTGAATAGATGTAGTGATTTGTTCAATTGCAGGTACAGAAGCTGAGATGACAGCTGCTACCAATGCGCCATAAATTAGGATTTCCTTCATTGTTTTCTCCTCTTGTTCCTATTCTTAATTTAGCTAAAGAAATTACTGAAATTAAAAAAATCAGTGATTCCCACATTTTTTACAAAACTAGTTGAGCTTCCAGTATGTAAAACCATAAATCTATTCACACATTAGATTGATGGTTTGTAAGATGATAACAAAATCAGAGTGACTTATTTTATGTTTTTGATAATATCTTGATTGTAGCTTCTCAGATACAGGGCAACCGCAAAGTCGTCTAATACGAATGCAAGTCTGGCCAATAGCCAGAATTCATGACTTAATAGAGTTGTGAAAGTCAGTAAAAGTTTAGTAGAAGAATATTTTAATGAGCTAGAAGATCCTCGTGATTCTCGTGGACAACGTCATGATTTGCTAGAAATAATTCTCTTAGCGATAGTCGGAAGTATCTGTAAAACTGATGACTGGGAGGAAATA
>JAKVAO010000052.1 GCA_022447685.1 Candidatus Caenarcanales bacterium
AAACTTTTAACCTTGGAGCTGATAAAACAAAAAATGACAAAATTTGGAATTTACACAAAATATTTTACATTACCTTTTCTTGCTTTCTTGGCTTTTTCTTACGCCTTGGTGTGATATCCAAATCTAGTTTTCTTGCTATTCTAGATATTCTTTGTTTACCAGCCTGTAATTCAGTAGCAATCCTAGTTACACCATAGCCTCTATGCTTTTCTTTGACTTCCTGAATTTTTACTGCAAATTCTTTATCTTTTAAATCTTGTTTTGATTTTAGATACAAAGAACTTCTGGAGATTTTGAAAATCTCAGCTAAAGCTGTCTTTGTAGATATTTTCTTTGAAGTAAATTCTTTGATTAAAGAAGTTTTTTTTCCTTATCAAGCTCAAGGGTTAATCTTCCAATGATTTTCTTCAAATCTTCATTTTCTTTCTTTAATTTATTTAACTGCAAAATTTCTTGCTTTGAATCTGCTTGCTTATTCAATCTTTTGTATATATTATTAATGGTTATATTATATTCTCTTGCTAAACTCGCTATTGAATTACCTTCCTTCATTTTCTTTACAAGTTCTGACCACTGTTCATCTGATAATCTTGGCATGCTTTTCCCTTAAAACGTTACTAACTTGTCTATTATATTAGGGGGCTAGCAATGTCTAAAAGTATTTCTTCTATATCCATTAATTTATTAATTCATGGATAGCTAGATTTGGTCAGGCTTTTGCCACTCTCTTTAACTTAGCTTAATCTTTAGTGCTTTTGCCCTGTTAATATCAATAAATGCTCAACATAACACTTGTATCTCTAGATGATGGAATTTAAAGAGATGTTTTATGAATACAGTTAATGTTAATGGAAACCAAAGAAGTCAATCTTTAGGTCTCAGATTAAATGATAGAAAAGTTTTTAGAGAATACATAGACCAACTCCCTAAAGTTGGTTCTCATTATTTATTACCTCTAGAGGCTAATAGAATAGCTTTATTATCGGAAGAACAGTTTGAATATTTAAAACCTCCTGCAGCAGTTAATCCAAAAAAAATTTTTAATGCTACCAAAAATAAGCAATGGAATGATGAAGTTTCTGGAAGAGTAACTCTATTAACTTTAAATGAGCAGGCTTTAGTCTTAGATAGGATGATAACTCATTTACCGAGCCCCAAGGAAATCTTTGATAATGTTACCAGGGCAAATAAGCCTATCTTCAGAGAACTATCCATTATTAATAGTGCAAAAGATAGAATCACAGACAGTGCCGCTAATTTTATGGCTAACCAAGCGATTCAAAGAATGGATGACCCAGAAGTTTCCCCTAGCTCTACCGAAGATACAGGTGGAGATATTGATCCAGATGAGTTAGGCTTTAATCTTAATCAGTTGATGAGAAGTAACAGTTCAGTGGTACCGAATTTGAATACCTCTGGGCAAGTCGGGATTCAGGAAAATATAGTCCCTCAAGAACTGCAAGATTATTTAGATAGATTTGTTATCGGTAACATACATGCAAAAAAAGTGTTATCAATAGCAGCCCATTACCATGCTCTAAGAGCGGTTCTTAATACTAATTCAAGTAGTTCTAAGAAGAATCAAATACAGAAATCAAATGTTTTAATGATTGGACCTACCGGTTCTGGTAAAACTCTTATTCTCTCTACTTTAGCTAGAAAAATGGAAGTGCCATTTGTAACAGTAGATGCTACTACTTATACTCAAGTCGGTTACCACGGCAATGATCCTAGCAAAATGATACAAGAGTTATTTAATGCAGCAGAAGGTGATGTTGAAGCTACTAAATACGGCATTATCTTTATTGATGAGGGTGACAAGTTAGCTTCTCGTGGTAGTAGTCAGCAATCATCGTCTAAACGTGCGCTTCAGCAAAGTATGTTGAAAATTGTTGAAGGTACTGAAGTTGAGGTTAATTCTAGTAGCGGTAAAGTAAGTATTGATACCTCAAATATATTATTTATTATCGGTGGAGCTTTTGTTGGGCTTGAAGATATTATTAGAGAAAGAGAAGATGCTGAAGATGCAGCTTTAACTGAACCTTTAGTAAGAACTGGAGATCTTTTTGCCAGAGCTACTGAAGATGATTACGAAGAGTTTGGCTTAATCCCAGAGTTTATAGGACGTTTTCACCAGAAAACTTATTTAGAAAAACCTTCTTTAGATGTCTTTAAATCAATTCTTACTAAGTCTGAAAATTCAGTTCTAAAGCAGTTTCAGAGGTTGTTTAATTTTGATGGTAATGTTCTAGAAATTACAGATGATGCTATTGATAGTATTGCAGAAGAGGCTATGGCTAGAGTAACTGGTGCTAGAGCTTTGAGGACTATATTGAATGAAATTCTTTTCGATGCCATTTTTGAATTGAATGGTAGAGGCGGACAGATTTTAACTATTGATGTCACTGAAGAAGATGAATATAAGGTGGATTCTATTCCAAACCCTGATGTTGACGCTGTAAAAGATATGAAAATGTTAAGTGAGGAAATAATCTATGGTGATTATTACTTAGATAGAATCAGAGAAAGACCAATGAAACCTAAAGATATTAATGATGCTTTAAGTTTAGAAGTTATCGGTAATAATCACGCTAAGAAGACTTTAGCAAGTGCTGTTTATGCACATCAAAGAAGAATAGTTTATAATCATTTTGCTAAAAATGCTGAAGATCAGCCTGAGATTGAAAAGTCAAATGTTTTACTTCTCGGACCAACAGGTTCTGGTAAAACTTTGATATTAAATACTTTAGCCAAATTTTTAGGTGTACCTTTTGTATCTGTTGATGCTACTACATTCTCTGAAGCTGGCTATATAGGTTCTGATCCTGAAGATATGGTTAATCAACTTTATATACAGTCAGGTTACAGTACCGAAGAGACAGAAAGAGGAATTATTTATATAGATGAAATTGATAAACTAGCTATGGGCTTAGAGGGTAATCGTTCTGAGCACCAGAGAGCTACTCAACAAGCTTTTCTTAAATTAATTGAAGGTACTGAAGTAAATGTCGGTGGATATTCTTCAAGTAAAGTTGATACCAGCAATATCTTATTTATTTGTGGTGGAGCCTTTGTTGGTTTAGAAAAGCTCCTTGAAATGGATGGCTTGGAGATTGATGAACATTCTCCTTTCGAAGAGGTTTTATCAGATGATATAGCAAACTTTGGTTTAATACCTGAGTTTGTTGGTAGGCTTCCAGCACTAACTCATTTGCAGTCTCCGACAGAAGACACTTATAAACTTATTTTAATGAAGCCTAAAAACTCTTTGTTTAAGCAGTATAAAAGGTTACTTAAGGAAAATCAACACAATCTATCAATTACAGATGCTGCAATTGATATTATTGCTCAAAGAGCTCATAGGCTAGCGACAGGTGCAAGAGCTTTGAGGGCTGTTATGGAAGAAATTCTGGCTGGGGAAATGTTTGAGCTACCAGGAATGAACCCGCAGGATATAGTTATTGACAGTGATAGTGCTGGTGGTATTGAAATTAAACTCTCGGATGCTACTGATATAGAAGAACCTGAGGTCTTTGAACTTCAAGTCTCAAGTCGTGACTCAAAGCTTGAGAGTTTACAGGAGCATATCCCAACGCCTAGTGAAATTAAGGCAGAACTTGATAAAAATGTTATAGGGAATGAAGAGACGAAAAGAGTTTTAGCTACTGCTGTAAACAGTCACTATACTAGAACTCTTCATAGACTTAAAGATAATGATGAACCTGTAATTGAAAAAACAAATCTTTTATTATTAGGTCCGACTGGTTCTGGTAAAACCCACGTCTTAAAGACTTTAGAGCAAGATTTGAAAGTTCCTATGGTTATAGTTAGTGCTACTGATTTTACGCCAGTTAGTTATAGAGGGCGTGATCCAGAGCAAGCTGTGGTAGATTTACTTTCTCATTGCCGAGATGTTGAACAATGTGAAAGGGGCATAATTTTTATTGATGAATTTGATAAGTTAGCTCTAGGGACTGGTGATCCTAATCGAGATGAACATAATCGTGCTATTCAGCAAGGGTTTTTGAAATTGATAGAAGGTACTACCGTGAGTGCTGGAAGGTATACCGTCGACACCAGCAATATTTTATTTATTTGTGGTGGTGCATTTGTTGGTATGGAAAAGATTTTAACTGATAGAGGTGTGGTTATCGATAAGGGAAAACCTTTTGATGCAGTTGATGCAGTAGATATAGTTTCATATAAATTAATACCTGAAATCACCGGTCGTATCCCAACTATTATTGATTTAGAAGCACCTAATTTAAATACGTTTAAGATGATGTTACTTAAAACTGAAAACTCTCTTCTTAAGCAAAAGAAAAAGGAACTGTCAGTTTATGGACACGAATTATTCTTCCATGAAAGCTCTGTAGACAGGCTTGCACAGCTGGCGACAGAGAGACCTACTGGTGCTAGGGCTTTGAAAACTGTGTTAGACGGTGCATTACAAGATCTTATGTTTGATGCTCCATCATTACCACCTCAAAAAATTGTGGTTAAAGTTGTAGATAAGGAATTCCTCATCGAGCAAACTAATAAATAATCTCTAGGAGAATATATGATAAATCTTAATCGAAATAACGCAAATCAAGCAATGACGCTAAAAACAAAAAAAATAAATAAAGCAGCTAAAAAAGCTGCTGAAAAACTTAATGATGAGAGTTTACGTAGTATTAAGCTTATGTTTGATTATCAAGAAAATGGTAAGCCGACGTTTAATGGTACTAATGTTCAAGATTTAACTGCTACTGAATTAGATAAGAGAAATAATGTCTTAATGAAAGAGCTTACGATGTTAACTCTAGAAAACCCTTATGCTGTTCAACAGGATCTTTTAAAGCTTCTTCCTTACTACGTTCAAGACCCTGGGAATTTTATGGAAAAAGCTTTTAATGGAAAAATTGAAACTTTAAATGAGTTGAATTTTAGTTCTGAAAACACCATGGGAGCCAGATTCTGGAATGATCTGTTCACAAATCCTAAAAAGAAACAAGAGCTGAAGGGTATTTTAAATGCAACAGATGTGATGATTAATAATATTTCAGGAGTTGAAGATAGTGTATTAAACCCTATCCGAAAACAGATGGATACCCGCTCACATAAAAGAACCGTGATTGCACTTGGTACAACTACTTTAAGTTTAATATATTTAACACAATTCTCTGCAATTAATCAGTCTCTTGTTAATCTGAAGGATAAAGCTTTGGAAAGCTTACCTGTAGGTACTGAATTGGTTAATAATGTTTCTTCTGATAAGATTTTAGAGTTATCGAATGGTTTTGTTAGCTCCGATAACTCAAGTAAAAGTGATGTGGTAAATATAGCGAATGAACTTCTATATGGAAATTCAAATACTGAAAATTATCGAATAATTAGACGTGATAAAGACTTGATTACTAATGATGATGGATCTAAGAGTTTGAAAGTGAAAATTGATACAACTGGTGATGCAGAGGCTGAGTTCTTAGCAAACTTAGTTCTATTTAGGAATGAAGAAACTACCGAAACTATGGTATTGTTTGTGCCAATTGAAAATAATGAACAAAAAGTCTCCTTTAGTCAAGAGATCATCTTGATTTCAAATAGTGGAGACTTTTATAAGTCCTCAAAGGCAATCCCTGAGCTTGATAAATATTTAACTCCTTAATTAATAAAATTTATTATAAGATAGTTGATAATATTTCTTCAGAAAAAACATACTCGCAAAACCCGCTCTAGCAAAAGACTCTTGGGTTAGTATGGATATGATTTTGTAAAAAATTGCAACAAAAATATCAGTCAATAGGACTGAGAAATTAGGGATATGTAAGGACAGACCAGTAGCGTGTTAAAAATTTCTTCTCCGTACTCTCGGTAACAATGTGTGGTGCTTAGACTAGTCACGGTCAGTTTTAATTTCGGAGTCAAACTACCAAAAATAATCGCTGACTAAGTAATATATACCCTTTTTCATGCTGCCTGGTGCTAGCATATCATGTGGGTTTTACTTTAAAATTTTGTCTAAGCCAGGAATCTCTGTTTCAAACTTCTCAAAAGTACCGTCATTACCTATGTAATAGATAGGATTTGAGCCTGATACCTCTCTTGGTACTACTAAGATATACTTTTCAAAAATACTAGGATCATCATTTGTAAACAAAGTAACATCTGCAACATATTCAGAATCTTGGTAAGGGTTACTTATTTTTAATACTGCAGTATGAGATCCATCTTTATTTTCAACTATATCTTGTTTACCTTTTGCTATAACTTTCATCAGTTGTGTTTCTGAATTTTGTAAGAATAGTTCATTTGTAATATTTGAAATATCTGACTTGTCTGGATTTTGATTACTTTTAAAGCTGCTAATTTTATCTAAAATCTCATTAGAACTTCCTTCAACTAAAGACGGACTCGCAGGAGTAAGATCAATAGGGTTTCCTTTGATATTATGAACTCCAAATGGATCTGCTAAGCCTAAACCTAACATTGCTGAACCTACTATTGGTAAACCAAACATTAATAACTTTTTACCATTAAAAGCCTGGCTGTTAGAAGCATTATTATTGGCTTGATTAGTCGAATTATTATTCTTTGGTTGATTTCTAGAATTTCTACCTTCAAGGTAATAATCTAAATTTATTTGTGAGTCTAGTAAACTTACATTTTCCATGAAACCTTCACCCTGGTTTGCATTAAGAACAGAGTTGATTGCATTGTCTGCTTCTGTAAATAGAGCACTAAATACAGTTCCACTTACAATTTTCTGTCCTTTCATCTGAGTCCAAAGTTCTTGAGCTTGACCTTTTTCCATGTCTTTCATAGCTTCTTCAGTTTTAATGCGGTGATAAAATGTCACTTGATTCTGCCCCAGATCTTCAGCAATCTCTGACACGGGACCATTAATCATATCTTTACTAAGAGATTCTATAGCTTTGTCTGAATTATTTTCAGTTAATTGATCTAAAGCATTTTTTAATTCGGTATTATTTTTAATATTGTCTATGGTAGTTCTGATTAGATCTGTTTTTACTGTTCTATCTAATTCAGTACCCTCTTCAGCCCCAGTAAGAGCCTTCGCTAGGCTTTTTGCTTTGAAGGACATATCTAACTCAACTACAAAAGTCTGATCTGGTGGTGGCTTAACACCGTTGCCTTGTACAACATTTCTTCTGTCAATCACACCGTCCTTGAACTTCTTTTTAAGTTCAGGCATAGTTTTTAATAATCCAGGATTAGCTGCAGCTATAAACATATATATATATAAAGGATATTCTATACATTTTTGAGTGAATTATTTTGAATTTTAACCTTTGTATAATATATGAGTATTAAGGCAAATATTTTCTTAATAGGTCAAATTGTCAAATCGACCCCAGGGGCAGTGGTTGAATCTGCCATTTTAGCTGCTGATTTGGCAATTAAGAATAAAGAGTGTTTATCTTCAATGCAAACAGGTAATGTTGTAACCGTGAATGGCAAAGCTGTTGGTGATGGTACTAAAATGTTATCTGAGCAAGGACAAGCAATTTTAGAAAAAGAACTTGCTATGGAGCCTGAAAATGCTGAATTGTTAGGTATAGAGCTAGTTAATCCTAAGAAGTATTTACTTACTCAGGCTGAAAATTTAGCCGATAACGCCATAAATACCCCACATTTTCGAAATTTTAAAACTAAGAGAGTTGAAAATTTATTAAGAGAATGTGATCGATTTAATAGTGCTTATAAGCGCTATTCAGAGTTTTATGCAATTGATAATTCAAAGCAAGCTTTTAATTTATTAACTACGAGTGAAAAACATGACGTTGGTGAATCAGATTACCCTGGTTCTGAGCTTTCAGGTTCTTTGGATCAATTTGCTATAAGGTATTTGACTGATGAAACCTTTAGGAAATCTGTAGAGTCTTTAACAACTAAAACTTATCATTTAGAAGAATATGTAGACAATAAACTAAGAGCGATATTACTAGAGAAACATAAGTCAGAACCAATTTACGAACATAGCCTTGAAAGTTTTAAAAGTTTGCTTAGAGCTAATAATGGTGATAAGGTTATTAATCGTTTTCTTCGAAGTGAAGCATTTTCGTCAGATTCTTGTTTGAAAAGATTTCTCCCGGCTATTCGTAACTTTAAACTTACTGGAAAGAAAAGTGAAGAATATCGTGTTCTTGAATTATTAACATCACACAAGAGAATAGATAAACATATTCAGGAGCAGTTGAAAATTGCTACTGATATTCCTAAGTCTTTACTTGAGCATGAGAATATTGTTCATGACGAATTGATTGTTAAATTGAAACGAGAAAAATCTTTGTTTAATAGTTTTAAATTATTAGACGATAATCGTATTGAGGAAGCTCAATCAGAATATAAAAAATATGCAAAACAAATTCTTAATACCGAGATGTTTACTTATTCTGTGATGCTTATGCCTAAAGAATTTAAAAATGATATTGAGTTTGTAGAAAAATTTTCTAGCTCTTTAAACAATAAATTTTTAAATAATAATATTAAGCTGAAAGCAGATATAAATAAAATTGAATATGAAGCATCAATGTTTTCAAATAGTAGCCCAGTCGATAGACCAGAGTATGAAGAGACTTCATACCGCTGGTATGACCGAATAGAACACGGACGTTTACATAAAATGAATTGGGCGATTAATTATGACTGGCGAGGTGGTGATATCAAAAAAGCTTGTGCTGAACTTGATTTGCTATTAGCTTATGATGTAATGGAAAGCTTAGAAAATGTGCTTCAAAGTTCACGTGATGGAAGCTTTGAAAAAGCAAACCCTAAGTATGTCAATAATGTTTTAGATCAGCTTTTTGTTTTTGAGAGAATGATTCCTGGTGCTTATTTACCCGGACTAATAGTTTCTGGACATTTAAATGAAGAAGGAAAAGAAAGAGTAAATGAACATATATTCGATAGTGGCTTTTACTACCAAGCTTTAATATTAAATGAAATTAAGTCTTCAGAAGGACATTTTAATGAGACGCTAACAGGTTTGGTTCGGAAATTAGACAATTCAAATCAAATGAGTTTATTACAAGAAAAACTGCAATTGTTTGGTGTTGAGCAAGATAAGTATAAAAACATATTTTTAGCAAGGGTTTTAGAGGATGACTTTAAGTTATTTTCTAAAGACTCTAAAGAAGATTATGTAATGAAATCAGGACTAAATGAAGACTTTAAAGTTGCTTATGAGTCTCTGGAGTTTAATTTTGCTGAGGATGATTTTTTCTATTTCAATAATATGTTTCAAAGAGATTCAGCGACAGGAGAGATGACTCATGTTTTATCTACAAGTTTAGATAAGGCTACTGGAGAATTGAAATTAGCAGCAGTTAAAGATGGTGTGAAAGTTAAAGTTAATGGTAAATGGATTAATTCAAAGGCTATTGAGGATACTAAGATTGAAATCAAAGAAGGTGATTTTATCAGTATCGATAATAATGGTAAAACTGATCTTTACTACGTAGGTTTTATTCCTGGACAAGGACCAATTTTAAATTTAGCAGTTAAGGCTAAAGCTAAGCTTTTTGATTCTTTAGTGGGTGATAGTAAGCGTCAAACTGGACTGAGAAGACAAGCAACATTTCGTTCACACATGTTTAATAATTTAGTAAACTCTATGGAATCAGATCGATCTGGAGCTTTTATTGCAGGTTTGCTTAATTCTATTGAGTCAATAAAATCAAAAAATGGATCATCGGATACACTGGTATGGACAGGACAATCTTCTTATATTGAGCATTATGTAAATGGTCCTTGTCCCCATACTGTTACTTACCCAAGTCCATTGATTGGCTTTCAGGAAAAAGATGGGAAAATTATTACTCATGAAACTCCTACTGAAGATGCTATGGATGCTAATCAGTCTCACCCTTTTTTGAAAATGATGAGTACTTTTATGGTAGAAAGTCGATCGGGACACCAGGGAGGAGCTATTCTTCCAGATATGAAAGATCAAAAATTATTAGGAGCTTCTTCTCAGAATTCTGCAATAGCTTTAAATGGCGCAAAGACACAAAACCTTCTTGCTCCTTCAAAAGATGAAAGTGCAGATTTGGCTTTGAGTCATGTTAAAGAATTAGGATTGAAATATAATTTAGAAAAATCAGTAAAAGCTCAGAAAATTCTTCAAATGTATGCACTTAAATGTATTGAAAACTCTACTGATACTTTTGAGCTTGCTCAAGGATTGAAAATGTACCAGAATAATACAGGGGACACAAAAACAGGTCCTTTAGAAAATGTTATTCCTAAGCTTGCTGTAAAATTTCAGGCGGGTGAGATTGAAGTGAAAACTACAGACCTTGCTGAAGAATTAGATATCGGTGAAGGTTTACCACTTCTGGATGAAATCGCTGAGGTTTTAGAAGAAACAGGTGCGGTTAAGGATGCTAAAAAAATTGCCCAAGATTTTAGGTCTGATAAAGATCGTATTTTTGATGCTTTAGATATTTTAAATGAAATGTGCCCTCAAAATTATTTTGGGGAGGATTTTAAGAGAGCAATGGATATGTTTTCTCAAATAAGTAATATTAGGACAGTAATTAGCTCTCTTTATGGAACTTTTGCAGCTAAGGAGAAAAGAGATTCTAATACTATAAAACCTTTTCTTTTCTCTCTATACTATGAGAATATTGATGATGAAAAACAGGCGATAGATCCTTCCATATATCATCAAATCTGTAAAGAGTTCTCTCAAAAAGATATTTGTGATCAGGTGCAATTTTTAGCGAGAGTTCATTTCTTTAGGAAAGATTTAGATATCTCAGATTTAATAGAGGAAGTTACTATGAAAGTAAATGACTCAGATCGTTTATCTAAGATTTTAGGTGAATTTAAGCTTAATGGGCTTGAAGATGATCTAATAAGAGAAGCTTTCTTCAAATCTGCTTCGAGGGAAGATTTTATATGGAATATGAGTGAGGAGGATGCCGCTAAGGTTTTAACTAGTATCTCAAATCCATACTATGACCCAAATGTAGATTTTGAGAAAGACTCAGCTGAAACTAGTAATGCTTTAGCAATTAATGGTGATAGCTCAGAAATCTCTTATGTAAGTAACTCTAATAAAATTCCACTCACTATTCCAGAAAGTAAGCTGGAGTTTATAAAGAGTGTCGGTGAGTTTGACGACCTTTTTAGCTATGATCTTTTTGCTTACCGTGATAGTGAAAAGAAATTTTTAGGATCTTTAGAGTTTGACCCTAGTGATAAATCTCTAAAGTATAGACCAACTAATATGTGTGGTGATTATCCACTAGAAATGGCGCATGTCAATGGTGACGAAGTAAGTGGTACAGCATGTGTTGAATTAGAGGCTGGTGATTTATTTCAAGTAGCTGATGGTACTTATTATGTTGCAGATACTAGAAGTGGAGAACAGTCTTTAGCATTAGTTGCTAAAGGTAATGCTGCATTCATTAAAACAATGTTCTTTGATAAAAATGTATTAGATCCTAGACAAGGAGCTATGCCAGAATGTGCTTGGTCAAGTTTGATTTCTAATCTTTTAAAACATGATAAATCTGCAGGTATAAAGAGGAAAATTTTTGAAGGAATAGCATTAGGATATGATTATCGAAATGAGCCAGCTTTTAGAATAAGATTAAATAGTCATGATCACACACCTAAAGTTCCACTATGGAAGCAAAGAGTGGATGTGGTTTCTGGTATGAATGGTGCTTATGTTTCTGTTGATGAAAATAACAATGTGAGTATAAAAGTTGAAAGACCGTTCCTTGCAACTCGCCATCAGATGGAACTCGGTTATTCGGGTTCGGTAATCCCAATGTCTTACTACCACGGTGGTTCAGGTCAAGGATCTCCAGCGGTTTCTCTTTATGGTTTAGCTGCAAAAGAATATATCGGTTCAATGCCATATGAAGAAAGCTTTCCTCAGCAGCATGAGATTGTTCAAACATTCTGGGAAGACCCTTATGTTGAGGGAGCTAAAGAAGTAACTGGTTTTACGTACGACGTATTGAGTACACCTTTAGATGAATTAATGAGAGACATCGAAGAGATCTCAACTATTACTGAGTTTAAAACTAGTAAGCGAAATGTTGATTATGAAAAGGCTAACCCAGCTTTGAAAACTATTTTTAAAACACTGTATTTTGTTCATGCTCTAAATAATCCAGGTGAAGTAATCCCAAGTGGTAATAATCTTTCTTTTTCAGATATTAGCGATAAAAGTATAAACAGCATGATAGATCGACCAACTCGAAGAATTGTAAAAATTGATGAAGAAAAGAAAAAAGAAAAACAAGCTCAATTAGATTCAGTGATAGCAGAGTATGAGAAATCAGGAGAGTTAGACCTTGAAGCGCTAGAGGAAATTTATAAACCAACTGATTTTATGGATGAAATGTTTGGGCAGCACTGTTTCTCTTATGGTGCAATAAAATTAGCTGCTAATAACCCTAATAGTAAGCTTATTATTACTGGAACTAATAAAGGTAAAGAACAGTTAACTGAATTAATTAAGAAGTCAAGTACACCAGGTGAAATAGGTACTTTCGGTGTGCTATATAATAGACTGCCTGGAAACTTGGTGGTTCCTGAGCCAGATGCACCACTTGCAGACCTAAGAACTCCAATTCGAAGCTTACACTATAAGATTAAAAGAGAACATGCGTATATGTTTCAGGGAATTGGACCTGATAATAAAGTGTATATGAATGATGGGTATGGTATTACAAGGTCTATAAAACTTGATGAATTTACTCGCTTGTATTCGACTCATTCATCGATCTTAGATAGAACAAATGTTCCTGAGGAAAGTGTCATGAACTTTAATGAAAACCCTTCTTGAATTTAGGTTATAGTTTTTTGAAGCTTTATTTTAGGAGAAAAGTTTTTAAGTGGAAGAAAGTATAAATTATTCCCCTAAGAATTTATCTAACTCAGGAATAGCAGATGTTGATTTTTCGAAAGTATTTCCTTCAATATCATTTCCTATGAATCTTACGGGTTCGCCAGTACTAACTTTTTGATTATGATTTTCATCCTTAGGAATTATAATTACTAAAATTTTACCGGCATCAGGAGAATTAAGGTCATTGTTTGAGTTAAATACAATTTCAGCAATGAAATCAACTTCAGTTGTTCCATTTTTACCAATGGCTGCTCCAATGCTGACGGCTCCATTATCACGTGAACGAATCTTATCACCCTGCTCAATGATTTCAAGATTTGAAGTTTCAGAATATTTCTTTAGTAGCTGATTTGTAGAGTTTACTATTTCATCAATACTAGGATTTTGCGAATTTGTAAAATTATTAACCTTATCTAAAATCTCATTAGAGCTACCTTCAACTAAAGACGGACTCGCAGGAGTAAGATCAATAGGGTTTCCTTGAATATTATGAACTCCTAATGGATCTGCGAAGCCTGTAACTAGCATTGCTGCACCTGCTAGATTAATTAATAACTTTTTACCATTAAAGGCTAAGCCTCTATTATTACTGTTGATTTTATCCTCAACTGATTTTATTTGAGGACTTAGTAAATTTACACCCTCCTCAATAGTTGTATTGCTACCCTTTGCTCCAGTGTATGCTGCTTTTAACTTTTTATTTAAAGTACTATTGGTTTCTTCTAAAATAGTTTTAAAAGTATCTGCAGACATTTCCGCCCACATAGTTTTAGGGTTTAGTTTAGATTTGTCTGAGTTTGCTAAGTCATTTTGAGTTTTTACGGTACTACTTAAGTCCATATTATCTTTGTTGATTTGTACAGCAATATCAGCAATTACTATATCTACCATGTCTATAGCTATTTGTTGGTTTTTTATAGTTGCCTTCCCATCAAATTCATCTAAGGCTCCTTGAATTTCTTCATTACCAGTAATAGCGTCTTTTACTCCTCTAATTAATGCACTCCTGAAATCAGCTTTGATCTTACCGTCAGTTCCAGCATCAAAGATAGTCTTCAGGTCAGATGCTGTGGATCCACTAAAGCTAAGAGTATTGCCCGTGCCAGACTGGCTATTGCTGCAAAAAATGTAGTATGGTTACCAGCTGCTAAGCTTGGAGATTTTGTGATATCAAATGGAAAGGTCTTAGGTAAAGGTTTAAAAATGTTATCTCCCCAAGGGAAAAGGAGAATTGAAAAAGAAATTAAGGCTGATCAAGCAAATTCAGAATTATTAGGAATAAAAGTTCAAAACCCTGCTATGTATGTTCTTGAAACCATAGAGAATGCTGCTGTTGAGGTTATTACGACTCCTTATTTAAAAAATTATCAAGAAGGTAAGCTAGGGAGACTCTTAGATGAGTGTGCGATTTTTAATGAAAATTATCAACTTGGCGCTGAACATTTTATCGATAATAACTCGCAAGATCAGTTTGACCTACTTACACCTGGTGATATTAAAGTGAATAAAATCCATTTTGACCACAATATTGGTTATAAAAAGTTTGCGGACTTAGAAGTCAAACTAAATGGTGAGGCTATGAAAGTTCAAGCAAAGCTTTGTGAAAGTGGTAAGCATATCGAGATTAGGCTTGAAGACCTAGGGGTTAAAGCTGGTGAAAAATATGAATTAGAGATAGCTCCAGGGCAAATAGTTGCAGAAGCGCATAGGTACACCAGTAACGAAACAGCAACTGTTAGTTTCACAACTAGAGCCGATAAACCAGTTGACAGAAATAAGGCACCCCAAGTTTATTTTAAAAATGTAGGGGAAGTAGATACTTCAAACCCTAATTCCAAGGTTTCAATTCTGTTTGATTCTTACTTCAAGTATATTCCACCTGAAAATAGCTTGAAAATTAAGCTTAATGGAGAAATTAAAATTATTGAACCTTATGATTATAGATCTAACGGTAATGAAATTGAAATCAAGGCTTCTGCTCTAGGTCTTGAAGAAGGTCAGAGCTATGAATTAGAAATAGCATCTGAACAAATTCGTGGTATAGACAAAGAGATGGGAGGAAGAGATACTACCGTTAACTTCACTACAAAAGCAAGAAACTTACACGTTACTGCTAGCTCACAAGTTGTTACCGAAAATTTAGGCGAAGTATTACACGAGATGAAATATAATGATCCAAAGATCTATATTGAGTTTTCAGTTGGTGATTTTGATACTGATGATCAGCAGTTGTCTAGTTCACTCGACAAGCTTGCCGTGAGATACTTAACTGATGCAAAATTTGCAGAGTCACTTGAGTCTTTAGATAGATACAAATTTGGAACGTATAATTTAAAAGACTATGTTGATAATAAATTAAAAGCTATTCTGCTAGAGAAGCAGAAGTCAGAGCCTAACTACAAAAATACTTTAGCGAGTTTTAAAAGCTTATTAAGGGTTAATAATGGCGATAAAGTTGTTAATAGGTTTTTAAGAAGTAAGTCTTTTTCCTCAAACTCCTTATTAAAGAGATTTATACCGGCAATTAGAGAATATAAGCTTAAGGGAGTAAAGAATGAAGATTACCAAGTTCTGGATTTGCTTTTATCAAATAGGAAAATAGATAAACATATTCAAGAACAATTGAAAATTGTTACTGATATTCCAAAGTCACTTTTAGAGCACTCAAAAGTTATAGATGATGATTTGATTGTTAAATTAAAGAAAGAAAAAGCTCTAATTAAAAGCTTTAAGCTTTTAGACGAAGGACGTTTAGATGAAGCTAAATCTGAGTACATTAAGTATGCTAAACAGATTTGTAATACTGAGCAGTTTACTTATGCTGTAATGCTTATGCCTAAAGAGTTTAAAAATGATGTTAAGTTTGTCCAAGCTTTCTCAGGTACAGTTAATAATAAATTCTTAAACTACGCTGTTCGATAAAAAGCAGATATTAATAAAATTGAATATGAAGCTTCTATGTTTTCTAATCAGACTTCAGTTGAAACCCCAGAATATGACGACTCCATAAGAAACTATGGTGGTTATTACGCTGGTGGTAGAATCACTCACAAGCGTCTTCATAAACGGAATTGGGCAATAAACTATGATTGGAGAACATCACAGATAGAGCATGCTTGTAAGGAGTTTGACCTTAGTCTTGCATATGAGAAGATGGATAAATTACATAGTGTTCTTCATAATTCAAGAGAGGGAGATTCCTCTAAAGTTAACAGTAATGATTTACATCAAGCCCTAGATATGACTTTTTCTTTAGAAAGAATGATCCCTGGTGCATACTTACCAGGGCTTATTAACTCAGGTAAATTAACCGATGAAGGTAGAGAAAAAGTTAACCAACACCTAGTTCGTAGTGGTTTTTATTACCAAGCTTTAGTATTAAAAGAAATTAAAGCAGAGAAAGATTTTAATGAGTTGTTAACTGATTTAGTTAATAATCTGAAAAACTCAAATGAAATGAGTTTACTTCAAGATCAATTGAGTTTATTTGGGATCGAAGAATCTCGTTATAAAGAAAGATTTTTAGCAAGGGTAATGGAGAGTGACTTTAAACTATTTTCTCATGATACAAAAGAAAACTATGTCATGAAATATAATCTAGATTCTAATAAAGAATTTAGAGTTGCTTATGCTTCTTTAGAATCTAATCTTGAAAAGACAGGCAATATGTTACTGAATCATATGTTTCAAAGAGATGAAAAAACTGGTGAAATGGTTCATGCTTTATCAATTAGTTTAGATTACTCAAATGGTTACTTGCACATTGCTGCACCGAAGGAAGATATAAAAGTAAAAGTTAATGGTAAGTGGATTAATTCAAGAGCTTCTAAAGAAAATAAAGTTCAAGTGAAAAAAGGTGATTTCGTAAGTGTCTCTAATAATGGGAAAACAGATCTTTATTATGTTGGCTTCATTAATGGTCAAGGACCTGTTTTGAATTTGGTTACTAAAGCTAAAGCTGAGCTTTTTAATTCACTTGTTGCAGATACTAATAGAGATAAAACTTTAGCTAAAGGTGTCAAAAATAGAAATGCTTTTTCTGACTTGGTTAGATCTTTGAATGATGATAAAAGTGGAACTATGCTCGCCCAAATCTTAAACTCAATAGAAGCTATTAATGCTTCTGATGGTGCAGCTCCTACTTTAGTTTGGACTGGTGAGTCTAAATATGTAGAGCACGCAATTTATGGTCCTTGTCCACATACTGTGACTTATGAGAGTAAATACAGTGGTTATAAAATGCTTAGAGGTTCTATGGTTACTAACGAGTATGCTATTGAGGGTGCTGAGAAGACGCAGCAAACTCACCCATTTTTAAGGTTGATGAGTACTTTCTTGGATGATACTCGTCAAGGAAATCAGGGTGGAGCTATTCTCCCTGAGTCTCAAAACCTTCCTTTGCTTGAAGCTGGTTCTGAAGAAAATCCTATGATAGCTCTAAATGGGGCTAAGACTCAGAATTTACTTCCTGCATCTAAATCTGAAAATGAAGATGCAGCGCTCACTCATGTTAAAGACCTGGGTTTAAAGTATAGTGTAGAAAAATCTGTTGAAGCTCAGATCACTCAAAAACAAGATGCTATCAAGAGAATGGAAGAAGCGAATGATACATTTGAATTAATTAGGGCTATTCAAGATTACCACCAGCTTGAATCAGATATGATACTAACCCCAATAATTAACCTAGCATGTGGGCTTTGCCAATAATCGAGGTATAGCAAATCGAAGCTACTTTCTGAGCTGATTTTGTAAGGTAAGTACAAGCTTCCACAAGAGTATTTTCCAGCTCTTGTAGGTTTTTGTGTATTTTGTTTCTAGTAAAATTCTTTCTAATAAATTCCCAGAGTGTTTCAATAGGGTTAATAGTTGCAGCTCCTGTTGGCATGAAAATGAGCTTAATACCTCTTGGAACTTTCAAATCTTTAGATATATGCCAGCCAGCTCTATCAACAGCAAGCCATATTTCATAACCTTCATCAATTAAAGGTTCAACTTCTTCTGCAAAATGCTCTAAATAAATTTGAAAACTATCAGTATTTAGCCATGGCAGTAACATTGAAGATATATCTCCAGTCTCTGGGTTTGCTGCTGCTGAAAGATGCCAATATGGCCTTGAAGTAGAAGCTTTTAGTTCAGGTCTTTCACCCGCTTGATACCAGGTATAGCCAATGTCAGTAGTTAAACTGAATCCAGCCTCATCATGAAAATATAGAGCAACTTTTTGTCCAGAAGCTTCTGTATATTGTTTTTCAAACTTAAGCTGCTTTTTTAAAATCTTCAAGCTCCTTTGGATCTGCTTTTGATGGAGTAGGACGTGCTTTGCGATGCTTGAAATCTAAATATTCCAGGGTATCATATACACACTGTTCACTTGGTTCTTTATGAAATTCTTCCTTGATTTTTTCTTGTAATCTTGGAGCTGTCCAGACATTGTATCCATGAGCATTTTGGATCTTTTAACCATTCCTCTATTAATTTGTTTTCTTTATCATTTAATATTCTAGGCCTTCCTTGACCTTCCAATGCTAGTCGAATCGCACGAATCCTATCAGATATTGCTTTTCTCTTTTCTTTTGACTCTCTTACTCTAATTTCTTCTATGCTGATATCACTACGTATTTCTGTTTTCTTCATATATACGTAGATTCATTTATCTAAATATTTGTTCCCAATTTTATGCCATATTAATTATTGGGGTTGGTGTTAGACATTAAGCTGGAACAAACTCGCTTAAAACCAATTCGGCAATCCAAAATTGATGCAGCCTTAAAAACTCTCAATAATTCAATAAACTTGAAGCCACTATGTGTTGAAGATATTCAATGTCTGGTTCTCCCAAATACAAATATTAATAGACTTGTTACGAAATAGTTAATATGTAGTAATTGCTGCAACAAAACAGGTTATTTAATCGTCTGAGTAAGTATATGATGGATATAGATGCAGTATTAGGTAACAAAGAGCAGTCTAGGGCTGTTATTGGTTTAGATTCAAAGGAATTTGAGTACTTACTTCCAATGTATGAGCAAGTATTGCGTGATCAGGATCCATATTTTGCAGGCAGGACTCATACTTTAAAAACAGCAAGTGATAAGTTATTTTTCATTCTTTACTATTTAAGGTCATATGACACATATGATGTTCTAGCAGCTCAGTATGGCAAAAAAAGACCAAGAGCACATACCTGGGTAAAAGAGAATCTACCAATATTAACTGAAACCTTGAAGCGTTTAAATTTGTTACCGGCTAGAGAAATTAATACTAGAGAAGATTTCAAGGAATTATTTCCATCAACAAAAGACATTTTTACTGATGTGACAGAAAGAGGTATACAGCGTCCAAAAAATTCAAAAAAACAGAGAGAACACTATTCAGGTAAGCAAAAAGCTCACACAAAAAAAACTTAGTATTGTGTGATGAATTTAAACGTATTCTATATTTAGGTAAAACTAAGCCTGGAAGTATCCATGATTTCAAAATTTTCAAAAAAGAAACAATCTCTAATTCTATTCCAGACTTAGTTGGACACTGGGTAGACAAAGGCTTTGATGGAATTAAAAACTTACTTCCCTCTTCTTCGATTGTGATTCCTCATAAAAGAAGAAGAGGGAGTGATTTAACGAATGAGCAAAAAGAAGAGAACAAAATTATTAGTAGCCTGAGAGTAGTAAATGAACACGCTATTGGTGGGATCAAAAAATTTGGATCTCTCTCTCAAAAATACAGAAACAAAGGAAATCTAATTGCTGATACCTTCATAAATGTTGCTGCTGGTCTCTGGAACTTACAAATATTGCTAAATACTATTCCGTAACAAGTTTAATGAATCTAAGCAGGCAGATTATAACTTGATGAGTTTAAACCCCAATAAAATCAGAGAATTAAAGTCATTTCTTTTGCAATCAAATAATCCACAAGCAACTATTGATTTGGAACTTGCTAATTTATATTTTCCTAGTAGAAATATAGAAGATTTAGAGTTTATAGATGCTAATTCTGAATTCAAGCTTACAATGTCTCGCTTTGATTTAGTTGACTTGCTAGCAGATAAGCAAACGAAGTCTATAAACAATGATTATAAAGAATAGACTTCCTGCAAAAGTCTAAAATTTATTTAATAAATGTGACAAAAGTAAGATTTTTTCGTCTATTTAGGATATGG
>JAKVAO010000053.1 GCA_022447685.1 Candidatus Caenarcanales bacterium
AAAGATTAGGACAATCTGCTATTCTAGCTTGCCAAAACATATTTGCTGCTAATTTTCAATTTACCTGAGTAGTTACCGAATTTATGAACTATGAAAAATATCTAAACTAAAATCTCAATCAACCTCTCTATGCAAAGTAAATGTTCTTGTTTAACTTGCCCTCTCATAGGAACTATACAATCAAAGCTTGGAGCTTTAGCTAGTTTATCTGGATCAACCTCTTTATTACCCAGTGAAAGTGGAAATTGATCATTTTTTTGGCTTCGAAATACTTTTAATTCATTGTCTTGTGATTTTAGATAGCTTTGGATATTTTCAATAAATAAATATGGATCTTGCTGAAATTCAGTGAAATTAAGACTGTAAGCAGCTTCTTGCTCAACTTTAAAGTCATTTGCTGCTTGAATTTTATTTGTAGTAACACTAGAAATATAATCCTTCAGATACTCTTCTAAGACTTCTTGAGCGCAATAGCAGACATCTTTATATCTAGGCAGAAACTTATCCCAATATTCTTCGAGTCTTCCTTTTGATTCATTCTCGTTAGAACTCTCAGAATGAAACTCAAGAACTTTTTTAATATCAACCATCCCTTCTTCTCTATTGAATTCTGGAAGCCATTCTTCCAGGTATTTATCGTTTACAAGTTTTTGGTATTTCTTCTTAAAGTTTTCTTTGATATAGTTTTCGTATTTTTTGAGTTCAGCTATTTCTAAAGCTCCATTAGATTTCACCTGTAAATCCGCAAATAAATGGGTCAGCATAATGAATTCAGCAGGGTCACCACTGCGTACAAAGTACTTAAGTTATTTTTTCAGGTCAGGGTGTTTTTCATAGACGGTCTTTAAAATAAATGGTAAGTAAGCAGCATAGCCATAACCGTTAAAAATATCGTATTCACCCATTCCAGCTAAGGTATGGTCAAAAAAACCAAAATATTGTCTTTCTAAGCCTCTTGAACTTATAATTTCATCAAATCTTTCTGATATATACTCGATTACAGCTTATGATTCTTTGATTTCTGGTTTATAGCCTGTGATTTTATGAACTTCAGCTCTATGAGCCCAATGATCTTGCTTAGAGTATTTATTTTTCAGGAATAAAATCAAAGTTTCAGCAAATTCAAAGCTTTCTTCTGCCTGCCTGACCGTATCATCCAAAACTATTATGTCTATATTCATATGTTTATTTAAATATTGTTTTTATTTCAAAAATTAGTAAGTTTCATTCAGAAAATTAAGTAAGGCATAAGTAGAAACCGCTACAGAAGCGCTATTCTTCGATGCATCACTTAGGTAATTATTAATCTCTGATCTTTTAACAATATCCAACATTATTACTATGCCACAGTCTGCAGGTCTTAATATACTAAAACCATAGTCGTGTTCTTTTACTGGATAAAGTTCTTTGATATGCTCTAGCGATTCTGAAGATGCTTAGAGTATTAACAAATCAAATGTCTGTGAGGTTAGATTCCCTGATACAGCTAAGTTTTTAACTATTGGAAATACGTTTGTCAGCTCTAGACCACTTTCTTCTGCTACTTCTTTAATGATGGCTTTGTCTGCTGTTTCAGCCCCTGGTTCATCACCGATACTTCCACCAACGAATTCTATACAAAAGCTTGCTCCACGTTCAATTTCGAGAGGCAGTCTTCTTGCTCTAGTGAAAACGATTTGATCATTATCGATATTGCCTTCTGGGTCTTTGATGAGTATTGCACCTATTGCGACTCTGTGGGCGTGTACATAAGGCCATCTCTCGACTTTAGATTCGTGAGAGTACATATTCTCTACTTTCGCTGCCTTGATTTTAAGTGCAGTGCTTTCAGAGCTGTAAATATCTGTTAAGTTATATGCTTTGCCTGTGTATGAAAAAACTTTTTCGTCTGTAAAATGTGATGACATTTTAATCTTCCCTTTATAGATATAACGAGTTTGCGTGGCTTATTTTGATAAGTTTTCTAGTTGTTCTTCACAGCTTTACCTATTTGCAGATACTGAAAATCCCTATATAATCTATATATGACGCTTTCCCTTGAAAGATGGAAAAACAATTTAATAGACTTTAGTAGAAGAAATAAATTACTTCACTTTAAGAAGAATTTAGGACCTTCTATTAGGTTGACTGAACCTGTATCAGATATTTTCAAAAAATTTGTTTTAGAGCAGAAGAGTCTTAATTTTAAAGCGCAAGTAGAGGTTAATAAAATTGAGGACTTTGACTCGGGTTTAGCTCCTTTCGAAGAAGAGGAAGAGCTGAGTTTCGATGATGGAGTATTCGATGTTGCACCTTTGGTTAACCCTGAATCTGAGCAGGATTTAAGTAATGTGCTTCTCACTAATAAAGAGCAGCGTGATTTGGATCAGATTTTATCTCGTTTGCGTTCTAGATCTAGAGATAGTTTGAACGATCAGGGAGTTAATATTTTATTCTTAGCTTTTAATTTCTTGCATTGGCAGGATAAGAAAGCCTCTGATGAACAGACTTTTGAGTCACCATTACTTTTAGTTCCAGCTTCGTTAAGCCGTAAGGGTTTAAGTGGTTCTTACAGTTTAGAGTTATTGCAGGATGAGATCAGAATCAATCCTACACTTGCTTATAAATTTAAAAGAGATTATGACATAGATATCAGTCCACTTGAGGACAGGCTTGAAGAGATTGTCTCTGAGGAGGATTTAGATATCTCTGATTTATTCAAAGAATTACAAGAGATTCTTGATAAGCATGCTGATATGAATTCTAATTGGAAAATCGTCGATGAGAATTATTTGAGTTTATTCTCTTTTGCCAAGCTTTCAATGTATCAGGATATTGAAACCAATAGCGAAATTATTAATAGTCATCCAATTGTTAAACGTATTTCTGGAGAAGATTCTAATGCAACTACTTTTAGTTTGAATCAGAATGTTGCAGATGTTAAGCCTGAGAATATTGATCAGAAGTATAAGTCTTTAGACGCAAGTCAGATATTGGATGCTGATAGTAGTCAACAAGCCGCTATCTATAGTGCAAGAGAAGGGCAGAGCTTCGTGCTTCAGGGACCGCCAGGAACAGGTAAGTCTCAGACTATAGCTAATATAATTTCAGAATCGCTGGCTCAGGGTAAGAAAATTTTATTTGTCAGTGAGAAGAAGGCAGCTCTAGATGTGGTTTTAGATAGGCTTAAGATTGCGAATCTAGATCAATTCTGTCTTGATTTACATGGTTCTGGGCAAAGCAAGTCAGCAATTATCCAGAAACTTGCTAGTTCAAATGAAGAAGTCAAAAAGATCGCTTTGAAGGCTGATCCTGAAAACTATGTTGAGCCTTTGGATAGACTTAAGCTTGAATTAAATGATAATTTAAGTGAGATCCATAAGCAGAGATATCCAGTGAATCTCTCTCTATATCAGCTTTATTCTAAGTTGAGTCTTATTAATTGGGAATTGCAGAATTATCCGAAGCTTGAATTTACTATTAAAAATCTCGAGAAAATTGGTGAAAAAGAATTATACGACTTGCGTTTCTTTTTTGAGGATCTAGGGCGAAAGTCTTTTATTATCGATAATTACAATAATTTTGTTTGGAAAAATGTCAGAGTTGAACAGATTAACTATGAACTTGAAAATGAGATTCGTTCTAATTTAATAGAATTTAAGAGTTTAGCTCAGAAACTATTTTCTCTAGCAAACCCGATTGCAGAAAAGTATTTCAGTAAAAATGTTCATAGCCTAAAAGAATTGAAATGGTTAGCTGATGCAGTTAAGCTTGCGATTGAATCGCCATTCCCTCAAGAAACTTGGCTGTCTAAGAATAAAATTAGTGAAATAGAGTCTCTCACACTAACTGCTAAAGATAAATATAGTGAATGTGAAACCATTAAAGGTAATATCTTAGATAAGTATAGTGAGAAGTTTTTAAATTTAGATCATTTTGATTTGCTTGCTAAGTTTAAATCTAGCTATAGCGATGATAATTTCTTCAGATTCCTCAATATTAACTATTGGAAAGATGTGCGTAAGATTAAAGAGCTTGCTCTCTATGATCAAGTCAAAGGTTTGCATTCTCTAGTAAGAGATCTAGAGGAAGCGGCAAGCTTTGATAAAAAGCAGCAAGAACTTTCTAAAGAAGAAACCAATCTGGAGATGAGTCTTGGGCATTTCTATAATAAATTTGATACTAATTGGGAAGAAACTCTCACCGCAGTTAAATGGGTTAAAAAAGTTTTAGATAAACTCGAGATCGATGAATTACCTAAATCTCTTTCTGAAATACTTGCAGAGAGTGAAAGTGATGAAGCATACAAAAAATTCAATATCGCTGCAGGCGAATTTCTAAAAGCCTATGAACTCTTTAAAGGCTTTATGGAATTCTATTTCAAACTTTTCCCTGTGCCTAATATAGACTTGGAGTCTATTTCCTATAGAGAATTGGATGAACATTTGGATTTATTAATTAAAAATATTATTCAAATCGAAGACTGGCTTGAGTTTAAAAACCTTAGAATTACTGCTCTGAATCTTGGACTAGGACAGCTTTTTGAGGCTCTAGTAAATGCTGATTCTGAATATAATTTCAGTAGTGAAATTCTAGAAAAAATATTCCTACAGAAGTTCTATCAGTCTTGGATTGATAAGATCGAAATTGAAAACCCACAGATAAGAAAATTTAGTGGTGATGCTCAGGAGCTTCTAACTGAAAAATTTACTAAGCTTGATAAAGAACAAATCGAAAATATACGTAGGAAACTTTGTGAGAAGCTTGCTCTTAATTGGCTTGAATATTCAGCTAATCCAATTAACCAAAGAGCTTTAGATATATTCAACCTCGAGACTAATAAGAAAAAACGTCATAAGCCAATAAGGATGCTGATTAAAGAAATTCCTAATCTTCTTCAAACACTTAAGCCTTGTTGGATGATGAGTCCACTTACTGTAAGTCGCCTATTGAGCTTAGAGAACGATTCTGAAGAGAATATTTTGGATAAATATTTCAAGTTTGATCTAATTATTTTTGATGAAGCCTCGCAAATTAGAACTGAAGATGCAATTCCAGCAATCTATAGAGGGGATCAATTAATACTCGCTGGAGATACTCACCAGTTACCTCCTACTAATTTCTTTAATTCTGGCTCTAATGATGAAGACGATGAAAACTTTGAAAAAAGTACTTTTGAAAGTGTTCTTGATGAATGCTCAGTTTTCTTACCTAAAAAAGAATTGCTTTGGCACTATAGAAGTAGGCATGAAGAATTAATTCAATTCTCGAATCATAGTATATATGATGGAAAATTGATCACATTCCCATCCTATATAAAGTCTAGCGAAGATCTAGGTGTTCATTTTGAATTAATTCCTGATGGTAAATTTGAGCGCGGAGCGCGTTTCAACAAAAAAGAAGCAAAGCGTGTCGCTGAAGCTATTCTAGAGCATTACACCAGTGATCTCAAGAATTATTCTCTAGGGGTAATTGCATTTTCTGAAGCACAGCAAATGGCTATAGAAAGAGAGTTATTGACTGCTATCCGCAAGAATTCTGATCTGGATGAAACTGTTATTGCTGATGATCTCTTCGTTAAAAATCTGGAAAATGTTCAAGGTGATGAGCGTGATTTCATATTCTTTAGTATTGGCTACGCTAAGGATAAGAAGAATAATCTTTCTCATAACTTTGGTCCCCTAAACCGTGAAGGTGGTCATAGAAGGCTGAATGTGGCGATTACTAGAGCGAGAAATAAGATTAAAATCTTCAGCTCTATATCTTCTATGGATATTGATCTCAGTAGAACTAATTCTCGAGGCGCAAAAATGCTCAAGGAATATCTTAAATACGCTGAATCCAAAACTTTAAATGTTATTAAGGCAAGCCAGCTTCAATCTCTCAACGAAACAGGTGATATGCATAGAATTATTGCTAAAACCTTTGAGGAGAAGGGCTTTATCGTTGATAAATTCTTAGGTTCTTCTTCATATAAGCTAGATTTGGCGATTCGTAGTAAAGATAATCCAGAGCAATATTGCCTTGGTATAGAACTTGACGGTCATGTCTATAAATCTGCACATAGTGCAAGAGATAGGGAGCGCCTCAGAAGGCAGATGATGAATTCTCTCGGGTGGAAAATTGAGAAAATCTGGTCTAGAGACTGGGCTAAGAATTCAGATACAGAAACTGAAAAAATTATAAATAAATTAGCTCCAAGTACGAGTCTTATTTAAAGTTATATAAAGGCTTTATATCTTATGGGTATAAGGTTCGTATTGGGATATAATTAAGATTAATGGCGACTCAAGAACAGGAAAAAGAAACATTAGACTCAGTAACTATAAGGTTCTGTGGCGATAGTGGTGATGGAATGCAGCTTACAGGTACCCAGTTCACTAACACTAGTGCACTTTTTGGTAACGATATCAGCACTTACCCTAACTTTCCCGCTGAGATTAGAGCACCTCAAGGTACTTTAGCCGGTGTTTCAGGCTTCCAAATTCATTTCAGCTCGAACAATATTCATACAGCTGGTGATAGTTTAGACGTTTTAGTTGCTATGAACCCAGCAGCTTTCAAAACCAACATCGATGATTTGAAACAAAACGGAATTTTAATAGTTAATGAAGATGCATTTACTCCAGGGAACTTGAAGAAAGCTGGATTTATCGATGACGAAGATATTTTTGCACCTTATGAGTCTAGATCTAGAATTTTCAAAATTCCTATTACTAAGATGACTTTAACTGCTTTAGAAGATTTCGAGATGATGGCTAAAGCTAAAGAGCGTTGCAAGAATATGTTTGCTCTTGGTTTAACTTATTGGATTTATTCTAGACCTTTGGATTCTACTATTGAGTGGTTAACTGGTAAGTTTGGTAAGAAGCCTGAGATTTTGGAAGCTAATATTAAGGCACTTAAAGCTGGTTATCACTATGGTAATACTATTGAGGCTTTCCAGAGTACTTATGAAGTTCCTGAAGCGAAAATAGTTCCAGGTACTTATAGAAACATTACAGGTAACCAAGCTGTAGCTATTGGTTTCGTTGCAGCAAGTGAGCTTGCTGAAAGACCTTTATTTATTGGTTCTTATCCTATTACTCCTGCTACAGATATTCTCCAAGAGCTTTCTAAGTATAAGCATCATGGAGTTAAAACTTTCCAAGCAGAAGATGAGATTGCAGGTATTGGTTCTGCTATCGGTGCCTCATTTGGTGGTCAGCTAGCTGTTACTACAACTTCAGGTCCTGGTATTGCTCTTAAATCAGAGTTTATGAATCTGGCTATGATTACTGAGCTTCCAGTTGTTATCGCTGATATTCAACGTGGCGGTCCATCTACTGGTCTTCCTACTAAGACAGAGCAGACTGATTTATTACAAGTACTTTACGGTAGAAATGGTGAGAGCCCAATTCCAGTTGTTGCTGCAAAAAGCCCGTCTGATTGTTTTGAAGCTGCTATTGAAGCTTGTAGAATTGCTATTGAGCATATGACTCCAGTTGTATTCTTGAGTGATACTCAAATAGCGATTGGTTCTGAGCCATGGCAGTTACCTGATTTGGATACTTTAAAACCTTTCAATTTTAAATTCCATGAAGATCCTGAGACTTTTGCACCATACAAGAGAAATGAACTTTTAGCTAGACAGTGGGCTATTCCAGGAACTAAAGGCTGTGAGCATACTATTGGTGGTTTGGAGAAAGAAGACATCACTGGTAAAGTTAATCTTAGTCCTGATGTGCATGAGCATATGACTGAGATTAGATCTAAGAAAGTTGATTTAATAGCTACCAAGCTTCCTCCTACAGAGATTCTTGGTGATGAAACTGGCGATCTATTATTTGTTGGTTGGGGTAGTACTTATGGTGCTATTAGAACTGCTACTGAGAAACTTAGAAATGAGGGTTACAAAGTATCTCAAATTCATTTAAGACACTTAAATCCTTTACCTAATGATCTTGAGAAGATTATGAGAAGCTTTAAGAATGTGGCTGTGCCTGAACTTAATCTAGGTCAGCTTTCTATGATAATTAGATCTAAGTATTTAATTGATGCTAAAGGAATTAATCAGGTTAATACCAAGCCTTTCGCTGTCTCTGATTTGGTAGACGAAGCGAAGAAAATATTAGGAGAAGGATAATTTAATTATGAGTCAAGTCCAAGAACTTACAAAAGCTGATTTCGTTAGTGAAGGAGATGTTAAATGGTGTCCAGGTTGTGGTGACTATGCGATACTCTCTTCTGTTCAAACAGTTTTACCTACTTTGGGAATCCCGAAAGAGAAATTCTGTTTCGTATCCGGTATTGGTTGTTCAAGCAGGTTTCCATACTACATGAATACTTATGGTTTCCACACTATTCACGGAAGAGCTCCAACTGTAGCTTCTGGTGTTAAGCTTGCTAATCCAGATCTTTCAGTATGGGTTGTTACTGGTGATGGTGATGGTCTTAGTATTGGTGCCAACCATACGGTTCACATGATCAGAAGAAATATGGATCTTAAAGTCCTTTTATTTAATAACAGAATTTATGGTTTGACCAAAGGTCAATATTCACCAACTTCTGAGCAAGGTAAGGTAACCAAAACTTCTTTATATGGTTCTATTGATAATCCTTTGAATCCATTATCTTTTGCAATAGCTTCTGGTGCTACATTTGCTGCTAGAACTAACGCTGCAAATCCTAAGCATATGCAGGAAACTCTAAGAGCAGCAGCTGCTCATAAGGGAACTGCTTTTATTGAGATTTTCCAGAACTGTAACATTTTCAATGATGGTGCTTTTGCTAAATATTTGAATAAAGATACCAAAGCTGAAGAAAACCTTTTCTTAGAAACTGGTAAGCCATTACTTTTTGATGGTGAGACCAAGGGTATCATCATGAACTTAGATGGTGGTAAGCCTAAGCTTAGTGTAGAAGAAGCTGACCCAGCAAATCCTGGAGTATCTAAGTCAGGTAATAAATTCTTAATTCACGATCCTAGCAATGAAGATCATACTTTAGCTTATTTAATAAGCTACCTTGGAAGTATTAGTGATCCTGAAAACCCTGCTGCTATGGGAGTTTTGAGAGCTGTTAATAAACCTACCTATGGCGAGATGCTTCATTCACAAGAGGAAGAAGCTAAGTCTGCTAAAGGTACTGGTAGTCTTAAAGACCTGGTTTACTCTAAAGATACTTGGACAGTAAAAGAGACTGCTAAAGCATAGCAGCCTCTTTAATTCTCTGTTAAAGGATACCCTTCTAGACCATATTTTAGTAAATTGTCTCTACCTACCATAGATATGAATAAACTTATTTCACAATCTTTGAGCTGGCCCTTAAGTCCTTTCGATATCATCACTGAATAGGTAGTTCCCTCTGGGACCTTTTCTTTATCTACCAAATTATGAATATTATTCATTAGATCACTATTATCAATAATTTTTTTAAAAAAGTCTTTCTGAGTTTTTTTAGATATTGGTGGTTTTAGGTTCAGATATTTCCCCATTTCTTGTAGAAATGAGCCTAGATCTTCATTACTGAAAATATCTTTTTTGTCTAAAGGTTTTTCTATAAAATCTAAAATTTTAAGTCTTTTCTCTAGGTTATTTTTTTTCTCTAGGTTTTTAAACTTAATACCAGTTTGACTTAAGTCAATTTCAAGTTCTTCTGAGAATAAATCTAGCCCTAAATTTTTATACATTAATTCACGATTTTTTTCAGTAAGTCTATCAGCCTCTTTGAGTTTAAGAAAAGTATTTGCATAATTGAAACCTTTTTCATCTATAAGTAGATAAGCTGAAAATTCTTCTTTCTCTGCTTCTGCAAAATCAACATTACTTGCCTTGTTTATCAACTCTAAAGTCTTTGGATTTAATTGATCAAATTGCTTGAGATCAATCATTGTTTCTAAAAGAATATGATCTTTTTTAAGCATAAGCTTATTGAAGCTTGTAAACTCCTCCTCGTTAAAACTTTGTTCTGAAACACTATTCACTAACTCCAAAAGAATTTGACTTTCTTTATTTAGATTTTCATTACCTTGCTTATCTATTTCAATTTCTAATTGATCAAATAACTGAAGCTTTATTTCACTATAGCTGCTTGCCAAATTATTATTTATAAGGCTTTTATCGTCTGGAATAGTATCTATAATTGACTTATAGATTTCCTCCTCTAGGTTGCTATCAACTTTTTCATTCGCTTCCGATAACTCTTGTATAAGTAATTTTTTCTGCCTATCTGTCAGCTCCTGTCCTTGATTAGTTTTTTCGAAGATATGAATAAAGCTGTTTTCAATAATTTCATTTTCTAGTTGAGCTTGAGCAATGCTTTCTAGGTTGAAATTATTAGTTTCAAGATTTACTTGATTATTTTTTTTAAGATTAAGTAATTCCTCAGCTAAGCTTAAGCTTGGCTCTGACAGGAATTTATCAAACTCTTGTTTTTCAAATAAGTCCAGTTTCTTTTTCTTAAACTCCACTTCATCAAATATATTCGTACTATTTTTATAAGGCACGTCTAAATCAAAGACTTCCTCTAAAGGCATAGCTTCATGCTGCTCACCAAGAAGACCATATAGAAAACCATCTAAATTTTCTTCTGAATTATTCATTTTTCTTACCTTTAGAAGATCTGTCTCCAGATTGGACGTGCTGTCTAATCGATATTCACCCATTTAAATATTAGATCCTCACACACATAAATAAATTAACAATTTTGCGTTAAGGTGTAGTTAAGGTCTGGAGTACAATTTCTGACATTTCTTTAAGGTTCATGCGTTTATCCATGGCTTCTTTTTGGAGGCGTCTGTAAGCTACAGGTTCAGAAATACCAAATCTGTCCATTAATAAACCTTTAGCTCTTTCCACTAGTTTTCTAGTAGTGATTTTCTCATTGAGTTTATCTAATTCAGATTGAAGTTTTTGGAATTCAACAGCTCTAGCTAGAGATATTTCAATCGCTGGTACTAAGTCTGGCTTCCTGAGAGGCTTCGTTAAATATGCAAAAACTCCAGCTTCTCCAGCTTGCTCAACAAGGTCTGTCTGACTGTAAGCTGTCAGCATAATTATCGGTATTCTTTTGGAAGCATTCTCTTGTATAGCTTTAGCGGCACTGATGCCATCTAGATTAGGCATGCGAATATCCATGAAGATGATATCTGGTTCACTTTCTTGGAGATATTTGATAGCTTCTTCGCCATCTTTAGCTTCGCCAATAACGTTGTAAACTAAAGATTCCAAAAGCATTTCTTTCAAATCCATTCTAATCAATGGTTCATCATCAACTATTAAAACATTTATTAATTCATCACTTAATTTGGACATGATTACACACTACTTAGTTTTTTCACTGGTATAAGAATATCGATAGCAGCACCCTCAACATTTTTATCAATATTAATTTTAGCATCCAAGCATTCTTGAGCGAGGTTTTTAACGATTTCCCAACCCAGACCAGTATTTTTTTGGAAGTCAAAATCTTCTGGAAAGCCTTTACCATTGTCGCAAACCCTTAAGTTTAATGTACTTGCATCATATTCAAGATAATTTAAAGAAATGTCTAGTTGTGAAAGCTCTTCCCCAGCATGTTCCAGAGAATTGGACATTAATTCATTGAGAATCAGGGCGAGATTAGTCGCTTCTTCACTCTGTATCAAAACCTTCTGTGGACAATAAAAGTTCACCGAAAGATTCTCTTTACCAAATGAAGCTAGAAGATTTTTGATGATCTGGTGTGCAAGGTAACCAAAATCAATATTCTCTATATCATCACTATGTGAAAGAGATTCGTGAACTATACTTATACTATTGGTTCTGTTAATCGCTTCGCTAAAGCATTCTGTCAGTTCTGGATTGCGCCTTTGTTGCATTCTTAATAATGAAGCAACTGTTTGTAAATTATTTTTTACACGGTGATGTATTTCTTTAAGTAAAGTTTCTTTGATTTTCAGTTCTGATATATCTTTAAGTACAACTGCTTTGTAGCCATCTATCAGATCTATATATCTGAGCCTGAGTGATTTTCTTCTCAGTGTTACCTCCTCTATAGCTTCTATAGAGTTTTGGAGGGATTTTCCTCGATATTTTTTAGCGTAGTTCTGTATTAATTCATCGAAAGACCTGCCTATGAGTTGATTGGTATACTCTGCGATTTCAGCTAGTAATGTTACCGAGGTTGGGCTCGGGAAAAAGATTTTTTTGTGATCTTCTAGAAGTATAACTCCCTCTCCAAGACTGATTCCTGGTAAGTTGGTGTCGCTTTTGATTTTTTCTTTGAGGGTTCTAATAAGCAAGTCAGCAACGAAATCCCAGTGTCTGCCTAGATTAAATCTTGTAAGATAGATGTCTCGTTGAATTGCAATTACTGCTATAGCTTCATTACTCTCACCACCAAAGTCTGAGTCCAGAATTGGATAGGCGAACTCTTGAATTTTTCTATTCTCTATAACTAGACCATATTGACCTACTATTGGCTTTGCTAATTGAAAGGCTTTCTGGATGAATATGTCTTTGTGGATTTGGAACTTACGACCTTTGTCTACGCTTTTCTGGGACGAGGCTACGTAGAATGAATCTTGCTGTGAGTGATAGTAATTATGTACGAATATCTCTTCTTTAGAATCTTTAGTAGATTTAACGAAAAGTTTGATATCAGCAAGTAAAATCTCACTAATAAAAGGCAAATTCGTGTCTAGAAATTCTATTAATTTAGACAAGCTTCAGCTCCCAGGCAAGCATCTACTGCAGCTAGAGCATGGAGTTTGGTGGTGTCGTATAAAGGAACTGATGCTTCACCGTTCTCCACTAGAAGTGGTATTTCTGTACAGGCTAAAGCAACTCCTTGGGCTCCCTTCGCTGCTAGTTCTTCTATAATTTTTAGATACTCTTTTTTAGCTGTCTCAGAGATGATTCCACAACAAAGCTCCTCGTAGATAATTCTGCTAATTTCGTCTCTGTCTTGCTTCCCAGGTACTATCATCTCGATACCATGCTTCTCTTCAAGTCTTTTGCGATAGAAGTCGTGTTCCATGGTGAATATAGCTCCAAGTAAACCTACTTTGTTGAAGCCATCTGCTTTAACTTGCGCAGCTAGAGCATCTGCTATGTGCACTAAAGGTATGCTAACTTTAGCTTCAATCGCAGGAGCAGTTTTATGCATAAGATTAGTACAAATGAAAATTGATTTAGCGCCACATTTCTCCAAGTCTAGTGCAGCATTTGCCATTAAGTCATTGAGTTCATCCCATTTATCTGCGTGCTGTAAATCAGCGATTTCCTGGAAATTCATACTATTAAGTACTATTTTGGCGGAACTAAGTGGGCTAGTTTTTTTTCTAACTTCTTGATTGATAATCTTATAGTATTCAACTGTGGATTCACAGCTCATACCGCCAAGTAAGCCAATTTTATTCATAATACCTATTATAGTATTTTCTGCTTCTTAACTTTTTAGATGTGAGTTAAATCCATAGATTTTTAAGCGGGTACTGCCTCTAAACCAGCTTGTGCTTTAGATCTTTCAAAATCAACTATTTTATTCTTCTCTTGCTCTTTATCCTTAGCACCATCATCTGAAGATGCACCATGCATAGCGTATATCTCAGCTATAGGATTAAGTAAGCAACCGAGTTGATGCATCATGTGACCAACTTGATTCTTCAAGAACAAGCCACCAAAATCAAGAGCAGAACCAGCAAGGTATATAATTCCAGCTTTTTTGACATTATCGTTGCTTTCATCTTTAGACATTGCATAATCAGCAAGAGCGCCAGAGCCATGCCTGATTAAAGAGCCAAGTATAGTAAGTGGTTGTCTTAATATTCCAAAAATAGGAAAATCAAAGATATTACTGAGTACAGCACCACCCATCATCCCAAAACCAAGTGGAATTAATGTTTTAGTATGACCCTTCGGGGCATTTAGTTTGAAATATTTCATAAAATCTATTGGATCATCAAAGAATTCTTTCATAACATCTTTAGTTATTCTTACACTTTCTTGTATACTTTCACCAAAGCTCTTGTATTCCGCTTTGCCTGATATTGGGTTTATGGCAAATGGCATAGAATCGAGACCAGAAGCTATGCCGGATAATCTGATTAAGCGATCAAAGCCTGAAATAAGTTTAAATCCTTGGGATAAACCAGCTAAGAGTAGGATTATATTTTTGGTTCTTAAAGATTTTTGGATGTAGTTAAGTCCTGTAAGTATAGCCTGTGCCTTAGTAGTACTTAATCCAAATTTTTCGAGTTTCTCTGAAAAGCCACTTAGATTATTATCTTCCAAAGAAATAGCAGAACTGAGTATTGAGAAAAAATTGACACCAGCACTACCAAAAGTGACACCCTCATAGACTTTATCTAATTTTTTTTCAAAATCTGAGATTGGAGTGGTTTCTTGAGGCTCTTCTGCTTTAGCGCTATCTGCATTTAAAGGCTCCGCCTCCTCCGACTCATCATAGCCCTTGGCTTCTTTATGGAGTAAGTCTTCTAATACCCCTTTCTTCTCTAATAATTCAATATAAGGATTATCAGAAGCCTTTAGATATGCTTCCAATTCTGCTCTTTTCTGATCCAAGTCTGAGCTTAATGAACTTTTGGGGTTCAATGTTTTCGGACTAGGATTTTGTATATCCATATTAGTCACTATTTAGCTTTACGTATTTATCTTTTTGTATAGTAGCATAAAAATACTAATTTTGTTTCTCTGATGATGTTAACTACAGAATGGTGAATCAAAGCTAATCTTATTTAATATCTTTAAATATTTGTCGTGTTCAATTTTAAAGCGGTTCTTACGTTTTTTAGACCATTTATCAAAATCTTGATGTTGAAAAGCTTCTTTCATCAGATTCATGGAATGTTCTTCAATTTCAAAGCCATATTCAGCAGCAAAGCGAAATGCTCTGTAGATTCTAGTAGGATCGTCTATGAAACTTAAATCATGAAAGACTTTCACTGAACCTGTTTGCATATCTTCTAAACCATTTACTAAATCTTTGATTTGACCATAGTTACTAGGGGTGAGCGAAATTAATAAGGCGTTTATGGTAAAGTCGCGGCGCGGTAAATCCGCGCAAATATCATTTATGATACTGACTGTAGGAAAGGCTGCTGGTTTAGAATAAGTTTCACTTCTAGTACTAGCAAACTCAATTTCAAATTCCTCTAGCCCTTCGATATTTACCTTAATAGTTCTGAATTGTTTGAAACTATCTTTGATAATAATCTTTGCCTTAAATTCTTGAAAGAACTCATCTTGGATTTCTTCTATGAAATTGATGGCATCACAGTTAATGACTAAATCTAGATCAAAGTTTATTTCGTTTTTTATATCAACTTCAAAAATATCTTCCAGTAAGTTTCTCTGTTTGAAGCTGTCAGAGATTATGTCTGCACCCTTAAGCACCTCAAGGTAAACTATTTCTCTTACCATGCCACCAACTATATAAAGCTCCAGATTTCTCTTGGCTGCAAGCTTACCTAGCAGCTTAATAGAATCCTGGAGCTTTGAAAGTTTAGTTGTCAAAGTTCTTGCTTACTTTTTAAGACTTTTTTTGTATCTTTCTACTTCCCACTGACGAATTGCAAGATCAAGTTTCTCGTATGAGTTGATTTCGTCTTGAAGACCTGCTTGAACTATAGTTACTAACATGTCTTGGAAAAGGAAGTAAGCTAAATTCTTTTCATCCTGTTCAGGGATTACTGTAGTGATAATAGGTGCTCCCTTCTCGATTAAATAGTTTCTAAGCGGTTGTATATGGTTTCTGATTAGAGATTTATGGTTAGAATCACCTTCTAAATCTTTCATATTTTCTAAGTCAATAGCTTCATTAGTCGCTTCATAAACAGGATTCTCGAAATAGATCTGCTCCAAAATTACTTTATTGTTATCTTTGAGAAGTAACTCTAAGTCAGAGTGGTGGTTCACAGTCCCGATTCCTGGAATATGAATTGTAGAATCGATACTATTTTTATTTAGAGATTCACCTTTAAGCTGCGCTCTAAATTTATTTACTGCTTCAAGTGAATCAGAGTAAACCATGCTGTAACGATCAACAATTCCAGACTGGTTTAGAGATAAATCTATTAGAGCAAGTTTACTGATAGTGTTGTCTTTAATTGATTTTTCATTGATGAAATCATTTAAACACTCTTCAGCACCAGCAAGCATTGCTTTACTGTCAAATCCAAGTAATTCAGTAGAGAACATGCCAACAGGTGAGAACATGGAGAATCTACCGCCAACTTCAGGATGATTCTCTAAGAAAGGAACTTCCACTGAGTACTTCTCTTTAATTTCTGAAGCAAGTTCTCTTAAGAAGTTCTTTTTTCCTTCTTTAGCTGGCTCAGTGATAAATACTAAAGAAGCCATAAGTTCTTTAAGTTTCTCTGGACTATTTTTCTTCTGGTAAGAGATGATGCTGTAGAGATTTCTTCTAACTTCGTCGGTCCCACCAGATTTAGAAATAATGACGAAAAGTGTTTTACTTAAATCTGCACCGATTTGCTCTAATCTAGCTTGCATTGAGCTAGAGTCTAAGTTGTTTTGAACCACTAATTCTAAAGCTTTATCTCTAGGTTTAGAAAATTCAGCAAGAGCGTTATTAAGAACTAAACTATTAATTCCTGAGCCACCCATGCCGACGATAACTGCTTTTTTATAGCCTTTAGCTTTAACTTCAGCGGCTAATTTAATACTGCTTTCATTGATTTCTTTTAGATATGGAAACTTTAACCACTGGAAATACTCAAGTTTATCTGCTTCATCTGAACTGTTAATATGTTTTACAAGTTTTTCTTGCAAGTCTTTGAACTTTTCCTCGTAGTTTCCACAATATTCTTCTAGTCTTTTTAGATTAGATTCGTTAATTCCTTCGACAAAGTTTGTGACTTTGGTACTTTTGAGGGACTCTAGGTTAATATCCATAATTTGCATAGCTGATTATTATTGTAGATAATTTTGCTGAAATACAACAAATTATTTAGCGAATATTTATCTCAACTGGGATTATATACTCTAGACAACCACCCCCCTTGGTTAGGCAGCAATTCGGATTAACGGGTTGCTGTCATTTTTTTAAGGGATAAATTTATTGCAAATCAGCTCAGAACTTGTACCATTACCATAGAATTTACTAGATTCCTGTATCTCATATTCTTGGGCTTTAGATTTTTTTGAGATTTTAAGCCTTCTTAAAACCATTTCTTCAATCTCTTGAGAATTATTTATTAATTTTTCAGCCTGCTCAAATAGGTAAACCTCTTCTCTTTCAATTTCTTCACGGAGAATAAGAGCAAATTTGTTTAAATATGGTGCTTCTTCTTGGATACCACCACTATCAGTGATAATGAAAAGTGAATTGGACATTAGTTTTATAAATTCTGGGTAAGCGCAACTATTAATGAGTTCTAAGCCTTCAATATTTTCACTGTTAAGTTTTGAATTTAAATCTAAGAAGTTTTTCTGAGCAAGAGGGTTTGAATGAAGTGAAACTAGAAATTTTGGATTTCTTGTGAGGCTTTGCTCTTCTTTAAAGGTTTTTAGAATTTTATAAATCACTTCACAGAGCTTTATTTGCATACCATTTACTAGATTCTCTTTTCTGTGGCTAGTTATTAGTATATATTTATCTCGCTCTGAGCCGAGTTTAGCTTTAATTTTTTTCTTCACGAGTAGAAGTGCATCTATGCCAGTGTTCCCGGTTAAATATATATTTGCTTCACCAGCATATGCACTATTAATATTCTTTTCTTTGCATAAAGTTTTAAAACTTATTTCACTTGGACAGAAATGGTAATCGGCAATTTCGCTTATAGTTCTGCGATTAAACTCTTCAGGAAAAGGACTTAGAATATTAGTGGTTCTGATACCAGCTTCGACATGAGCAATTTCAATATTTTGTTTTGCTTTTAGGTAAAAAGCAGCTCTAGCTGCTTCAGCTGCACTTAAAGTGTCACCTTGAACTATCACTAAATCTGGTTTTTCTGTTTCAAATAGTAAGCTTGACTCTAGTAGCAGTTTGGAGCTTAATTCAGCCAAGCTTAGATCTTTGTTCTCTAGATTAAACTCAAAGTCTGGATAAATATCCCAAAAATCTTTCAAGTCCTCTATTAACTCTTTATGTTGGTTAGTCTGAACCCAATATGGTTTCAAGTCAAGTTCTTTCATCTTGAGGTATAAAGGTGCAAGTTTTATAAATTCAGGTCTGGTGCCAACTATTAGAAAGATTTTCTTAGGTTTAGTAGGCATGGTACTTAGTTTAACAAGAATTAAAACTATTTAATTTACAATAACTTTAAGTAAGTTAAGATAAAGCTCATGGTTGGTGTGAAATTAAATAATGGCAGTTGGAAACTGCCTAAAGGAAGTTTATCTTGCTATTTAAATTAAAGTTATGAAGCTATAATTTAAACATGCCATTTACCCTTATAGCCTATGACCACACAGATATAAATGCCTATGCTCGCAGGCTTGAAGTGCGTCAGGAACACTTGGATAAAGCAGAAGCGATGCGCAAAGAAGGCAAACTCTTATACGCAGTAGCTCTCATGGATCAGTTTCAAGAGAAGATTATTGGTTCAGTCATGGTTTTTAATCTAGAGTCTAAAGAAGAAGTCGATGAATATTTAACTGAAGAAGTTTACGTTAAGAACAATAGACTTCCTGCAAAAGTAAGTATAGATTTTGTATTTCAAAGATAGGTTTACCTCTTTGTTGTCTTTCATTTTTCAG
>JAKVAO010000054.1 GCA_022447685.1 Candidatus Caenarcanales bacterium
ACAACTCTATTAAGTCATGAATACTGGCTATTGGCCAGACTTACATTCGTATTAGACGACTTTGCGGTTGCCCTGATCATTAGTTATAGAGGACAAGATAAAAAATAACCCTAAGATAAAAAAGATAGATAAATTTACCAATGATTCATTCAACGAAAAAGTTAAAGAGAAAATGAATCAAGGTCATCAGAAAAAATCATGGGATTTAGACAAATTAGAATCATACACAATAGATAAAGAGGCAAACTATAGGACAGATAATAATGCTCAAGTCTTTGTCATTCCTATGAAAATAGATATTGATACAGGAAAACGAGAAAGATTAGACTATAGAGTTATTAAAGATGGAGATGAAATCAAATTAACTATAAACAGAAGCGAAAAAGGATTTATAACTCCAAGTCCAGCTATCTACACTTTCTCCACCAAAGTAGAAAGATTCGGCAAAGAGAAAGATCAAGAGTAGGTATGATAAAATTCTCAGAATGAACATAAATAAGGAACAAGTAAGGAAAATTGCTAATCTGGCTAAGCTTTCAGTTTCTGAAGATGAATTGGAATCTCACGCAGAGAATCTTAGTAAAATCCTAGAATACGTAGAGACTTTGGAGAAACTCCCAACCAAAGGAGTTAAACCTATCACTGGTCCGCTTGACCTTAAGCATATTCTTAGAATCGATGAACACGAAGCAAGCTCATCTAAACTTTTAGATTCTATTATCGAAAACTTCCCAGACAAGGAAGAAATACAGGAAGGAACAGGTATCAAAGTTCCTAAAATGATGGGTGCTTAATGACTAAATATATTTTTGTTACTGGTGGTGTTGTAAGTAGCCTTGGAAAAGGTATAGTATCAGCAAGCTTAGGTAGACTTCTTAAATCCAGAGGCTATAAAGTATCTATTCAGAAACTTGACCCCTACCTAAACGTAGACCCAGGTACTATGTCACCTTATCAACACGGTGAAGTTTTTGTAACTGACGACGGCGCAGAGACAGACCTTGACCTTGGTCACTATGAAAGATTTATAGATGAAAATCTTCAACAGTCTAATAGTGTTACCTCTGGGAAAATATACTCAGATGTTATCGCTAAAGAAAGACGCGGTGAATATCTAGGTGGAACTGTACAAATGGTTCCTCATGTAACCAATGAAATCAAAGACCGTATCAGAAAAGCTGCTGAAAAGAGTAATGCAGACATACTTATAGTCGAAGTTGGTGGAACTGTAGGTGATATCGAAAGCTCGATCTTCTTAGAAGCTATACGTCAGTTCAAAAAAGACGCTGGGAAAAACAATTCTATCTATATCCATGTAACTTTAGTGCCTAATATCAAAGTTACTAATGAATTAAAAACCAAGCCTACACAACACAGTGTAGAATTACTAAGATCCAAAGGTATACACCCAAATATCTTAGTTTTGAGAGCTGAGCAGGATATTCCAGAAAGCTTAAAAGAGAAACTGAGCTTATTTACTGATGTTCCTTACTCTAATATCATTGAAAGCTCTGACTGTGAAAGCATCTATGAAGTTCCATTAATCTTGGAGCATCAAGGCTTAGCCAATAGAGTATTAGATGAACTAGATTTAGAGAATACTGAACCAAGTCTTAGTTCTTGGAAAAACACAGTATCGAAAATCAAAACCAATGCTGATCGCAAACTTAAAGTTGCATTAGTTGGTAAGTACGTTAAACTTTCAGATGCATATATCTCTGTCATTGAGTCGCTGAGACACGCTTGTGCAGAATCTGGACATCAGTTCGATCTTCGTTTAGTACTATCTGACGATATTAACAGCTTAGAAGATGCACAAAGAGAACTTGCAAACATCGATGCTATTTGTATTCCAGGTGGCTTCGGGGATAGAGGAATAGAAGGAAAACTTCTAGCTATTCAGTACGCTAGATCTAACGACGTACCACTTCTAGGTCTATGTCTGGGTTTACAATGTCTAGTTATTGAATACGCAAGAAATGTTCTGAATCTAGAGAATGCTAACAGTATTGAATTCAACACTAGAACCCCAGATCCAGTTATTCACCTCATGTCTGAACAAGAAGGTATAGAAGATAAAGGTGGCACTATGAGGCTTGGTTCTTACCCTTGCCTACTAGCTGAGTCTAGCAAAGCTTTACAAGCATACCAGGATTCAGAGCAAGTGGAAATGAATGAAGACAATCTGCCTATAATTCAAGAAAGACATAGACATAGATACGAATTCAATAATAAATATAAGAACATGCTCGATCAAGCTGGCTTGAAATTTTCAGGAACTTCTCCTGACGGGCTGCTTGTAGAAATCGTAGAAGTTAGTAATCATCCTTATATGCTTGCTTGTCAATTCCACCCAGAGTTTAAATCTAGACCAGATAGACCTCACCCATTATTCTTAGGTTTGATCAAAGCCGCTGCTAGAATAAAATCAGAAGTTTCTAGTACTAAAACCTCTGTATAAATATACTTTCATATTTTAAGGACATGCTGAAAATTCCAATTCGTGGCTTTCAATTAGCTGTAGCGGGATTCATCGTTTAAATACTGCTCCCATTCCCACTTACTTTGTTCAAACATTTGTAAAACAAACATAATCAGCAGAAGCTCTTGAACACTTTTACCACCAATACTCTCATCACGCACATCTGTAGAACTATCATTAATCACATCAGTTAATGAATACTGACTCTTGTCAACAACTCCTGTTTGGTCTACATTTTCAGGGTCCATTATTTCATCCAACTCATCTTTACGATTAGTTGCCATTAATCTTGCGACGCTATCCGGACTGTTACCATTGCTATAACTTGACTGTAAAGATGAATGTCCTGGGACTCTAACACTAGGTCTATTAATTGGTGAGTGCTCATCTAGAGCAGCATCAACCATTTCATCACTTGGAGCTTCACCACCTACTAATAAATTAATAATCATTGTATCTATCATTTGCTCTGTAGCAGTGTTACCAACGAAATTTGCGTTTTGCTTATCAATGAGTAAAGCTTCTACATCTTCAAAGATCTTCTGATATTCAGGTTCTAATGGAAGTCCATCAACTGAAAGAGGACTTTTAAATGGATATCCATCGGTAAGAGTATTGGAGTTATCAGTACTATTAAATATCTCTGTTGTAAAAATATCTATCGCAGAACCATCACCAAAATCAGGCAGTGATCCCTCTGCTAAAGATTCAACAAAATCATTTATAGTTACATTGAAATTATCAATATTATTAGCCTCCTCAAGATTGAATTCCATATTAGTCTTAATATCACCTATGAAAGAATCCATTGAGCTTACTGAGCCATAGTTTTCTATGGAGCCATCAATAAAATGATTCAATAAATTAATATCAGCTTCCAAAGCATCTTTCCCAGAAAGAGTTCCAACAGCTATTTTAGAAATTGCATTATCACCAAGCCATTGATCTAAAGCATTTTTCTGATCAGTATCGCTGCTGTCTTCAATTGTTTCATAAACATTATCTAAAGCTGTTAGAAAATCTTTATAGTCAGTTACAGAGTAAGCAGCAAAATTTGGTGGAATTGCTATACCTTGATTACTAAGTTCATTATTAATATCAATTGTCCCAGTTGGGAGAGTTGAAAAATTAGAGGCATAACCTTTACCAGTAGAGGCTGCTACACCATTATGATCTAATATTAATCTTTCATCTAAAATCTGCAGTAAACCTGCTTCATAATTACCATCACCAGCAACCTGAGAATCTATTTGGGTCAAAAGATGCAAGGACGAATATGTATCAGACTCTGGATCATTCTTAGGTTTTTTTAATTGTGAATCAAAGCTATTAGATAAACCATTTAAATTATCAGTAATAGCCTTAAACTGCTCTGTAACATTATTAATAGTATCAGCACTTGCGACAATATCAGCGTCTCTGTAAGGGATACCAGTTAATTGATTCATAAGCGTTTGATTAGATGTTGCTGCATCGTTATCTAAATCAAATTTATTAACCGTATTAAAACCATGAAAAGTTGGATAAGTTCCATTATCGACACCACCTGCTAGTACATAGAATAATTCTTGGAAGTGTTGCATTTTTTTAATGTAATCTTTCCTATTTTCAACAGTATCATTAGCAGGGTTAGAAAGCATCTGATTCTTCAAACCAAGAATAGAATCTGGATCACTTGGATCGCCTAAAATTTCTGAAAGAGTATATGAATCAAATTCAGAATCTTTAAAGTCATAATTAAAATTAATAGGATTATAGTCTTGATCCGCTAGATCATCTACAAAGCTCAAAGGAAGAGATGGTATATTATACGCACCATCATATAAATCTGCATAAATACTGTCACCGACTGTTGTAAAATCATCTTCATCTATCCCTCCGATTTCACCGTCTAACATATCTGCAAACAAAGTCTCTCTAGCTGCTATGACATCTGCCGTCGGAGGAGGGGATCCACTATTAATTAACTGTTGAAACTCAATATCAGTAGCAGCCCCAAAATTAATAGAATCCAAATCTGCCTCTAGGAGAGCTTTAAGCATTGGATCATCGCTAGCATCAACAAGAGCATCACCTGGATCATAGTCACCAGCATCAATTGCATTTTGAATTTCACTTTGAAGATCATCTCTGAAATCTATCATATCTTCAACTAGAGTCTTTTCAAAAATTATAGGTGGGAAGTTAGGATCACTGTAAATAGTTGAACCATTTACTAAATCTTCTAAATTAATACCACCAATGGTTCCTGCTTCTAGTTCTGTAAAAAAGTTTTGCTGATCTACACTTAATGCATCTTTTTTATAATAGGTCCTATCACTAAAGAAATCCAAATCAGCTTCCATTAAAGCTCTATAAACAGGGTCATCCATTGCATCTATAGATGCATCACCATTAGTATCAGTTGGGTTATATTGACCAGAGTCAATTGCAGCTTGAATTTTGGTTCCTAGCTCATCTCTAAGATTAATGAGACTAGATGACAAGTCAGCATCCATATAAGCCATTTCATACTCAGGCTTATTAGTTTCATTCATAAAATTAATTAAAGTCTCTTGCATTGGATCAAATATTTCTTGCTCCATAGCATCAATAGTTGCTTGTATATTAGTTGGAGCAACAAAGTTATTGAAAATCTCAAGAACATTATTCAAATATTGTTGTGTCTCATCAGAACCAGAAATTTCAACAGCACTCAAATTTATTTCACCAGTGCCATCACCGTTAGATCTAATATCATTAGCATCAACAAGCATATCGCCATTGGTATCAACTGTTCCAACTGAGATTCCAGCAATATTATTATCAGAAACTACTTGATTAACTTTATCTACAAGTATCTGCCCAACTTGACCTATTAATAAAGCGCTAGATGAAGGTGAAACCAAAGGCTTCGGAATGCCATCATCTTCCGGCATAGTCCCATCAGCTCTAGGACCTGGAAGCTCACGGTAAAGTTCACGTGCATTAATTTTATTTGCTTCAGCTTGTTGAGCTGCATATAATTTTTCATGAGGTTTTTCTTGAGTAAATTTCACCTGAGTAGAGAACATATTTACCAGAAAACTCATTTGGTCTAATTCACTAGAAAGAGTATTAGTATCTTCATGACTATCAAGAAAAATTCTTACAAGATTTGAATCACCACCCTCAGCCTCAAAATTATACGAAACACCATTCTCAGGATCATTGATAAGACTTGGATCGCCGTCTCTTGGTCTGATAGCATCATCACCAATCCCCCTCTCTAATTGCTCCACTCTAGGTTCAATCTGAGTTAATATATCCTGCAACTGTTCATACATAAGAATAGCCTTAGCCTCAGCTTCACTATTATCACCAACAACGAAAGTCCCAAAAATACTATCAACTGAAGTAGCAGCGTAACCTGCATCAGCGAAGCTAGGATCACCATCTAAAGGAACTTCACCAAATTTCTTACCAAGTTCATTAGAAAGAATCGTAAAATATTCTTCAAAGTCTCGCAAATCCATTACAGGGAAACCAGTCGGCAGACGGGCTTCAACAGGATCAAAGCTTGTTTCTACATAATTAGGGTCTGAGATATCAGTTATAGTACTATAGATTGCAGGTTCATACTGTTCTTTTTTATTCTCCCAATTATCTGGGAAATAGTTTGGACCATAGTCTTCAACACGAACTGCAGTTTGATTGAACAAATCAAGCATTAATTGATTATCTGCGGAACCATCTATCCCTCTAGTTAAAAGATTTCTAGTCTGATTTGTTATATCATTAGAAGCATCAGAGATACTCTGAAACAAAGTTTCATCCAATGCACTATTATCACCAGGAGCAGTATTTAACTTACCTGTAAACAAATCGACTAAAGTTCTATTATCCTCGATATATTTAGGGGATCTAATATCAAAGTTCTCTAAAAACATGTCAGTCAATTGTGAAAATTGATCTGTACCTCGTAAATGACCAACATTAGCAGATTCCCATGCTAGAAATGAATTGAGGTCAACGTCAACATTATCTTCACCAAGATCTGTTAAGAAAGGATTAGTACTTGGATCATTGTCCTGAATGACATTATGCATTTGTATATTTTTAGTAGCTATACCACTGCTACTTGCAAAAGAGCTCTCCATAGAAGCGAACATTAGGCTTTGAGCATAATATTTAGTAATTTCTTCTCTTTCAGAACTATAAGCTGGGTTATCCCAATCATTAAGAACGTCATTTGCTGTTGTAAGATCTAAAGAACTATTGTCAGCAATGATTTCAGAGAGATCTCTTGGATCTGAGTCAAAGTCTATAGGTCCTATTACATTACCAACTCCATCTGATTCATACAATGTAAAATCAGGCATATCTTCTCTAGACTCTCTATCAGCTGGATCAGCATCATACCATTCTCTAGTTGCTAAAATATATAAAGCAGCTTGCTGGTCTAAAGATTCCTTAGCTGCAGTCATAGTCTGCATGTTAGCAGCTCGAGTTCTCTCTTCCAATGTTCCACCAGTAGAACTAATATCAACACTTTCTGTTGCAGTTAAAGTGATCGCAAGCATTCCATACATAACTTCATCATCAGTTAATGAGCCATCATTCCATAGATTACTTGTAAAATCTAGACGCTGATCAGGATCAATTGCAGGATCATTCTTAGCAAAGGTTCTAGTAATTTTACCTTCTAAAAAATAGCTTTCTTGAGCTGCAAGATTATTATGAACTCCAGCTTCAATACTGTCATTATAGAAATTATCACCATCATCTATTAGCTGTTCAATACCGTTAAAGTCAACAGTTACATCAGGTGTACCTACTATGTTCTCCAAACTACTAGCTGGACCTCCATCCGTTGCATCATTAAGAAGACCAAATATACTGGTATCTATTTGTGAAAAGAAGTCATTTAAATTCGTCTGAGTATTATCAAAAAGTGAGTCAGAGTCAGGCTTATCGTATAGGTTCTCATATCGAGTAGCACCAGAGTAAAAAGAAGCACCTGAGACTTGTCCCATACTGGATTCTATTTGGTCATTAACGATCTCTCTAATTTTATTACTTAAAGAGTCGTCAACATTAGTATCCTCTATTTTTTCTAAAATTATTTCACTAATATCTCTTAGCCTCTCACCGGAGGACTGGAAATAATAATTCGTGCCTTGATCCCAAAAATGTTCAGGATTACTCTGCACATTACTAAAAGCTAGGTTTTCAACTATAGTAAGGTCATCTATAGTCCCATCTTCCCTAATTATATTTACATCTTTTCCTACTTCAGAGGAAAAATAACCGTCAAAAACTGAAATAAGATCAGTAGTCTGCTTATCTAAATTATTTAATGTAGCTGAGACCAAGTCTTTCACTTCAAAATTAGGATTACTAGACATTATATTTAATAAATCCAGATTTTGGTTAGGCTTCGGTTAAGTTATTATCAATCTATTGATATCTAGTCGGGTCATTAATATATTTCTCGAAATCCCATTTGCTCTGCTCAAACATTTGTAAGACAAACATTAAAAGAAGTAATTCCTGAATACTTCTACCTTTAACACTATTATTTCTAACATCCGTAGCCCCATCATTAATAATAGAATTAATAGATAAAGCATTAGTCTTAATACCAGAAGCATCTTCACGTACTAATCTTGGAGTTAGTATAGTATCACCGGTATTTGGATCTACATATTCATATGCTAAGTCTTGACCAAGAGCTTCAGATGGATCCATTGCTTTAATCTCTTGTGGCTTCATATTTTCTCTAAGGTCTATCCTAAAGTCTCTTGTTGCTCTTACAATATTAACTTCAGGGAAACCTTGTGGAGCAGGTGTCCTCAGAGGAAAAAGTCCTCCAGTTCTTCCAGATACAGTAAACTGCAAGGATGTACCGTTGTTTAATGCTTCTTGATCTGCTGCATTAATCAACAAAGAGTCTATTGGGGGACCACCCTGAACCAACTGAAGAATATTTAATTTAGTGACTTCTCTTTGTGAACTAGAATTGAGAATAGGTTCTGGAGGTGTAGGTCCATCCTCGTTCAAAGATCTATACTGCTCCAGTAGAATATCTAAATCATACAATAAGTCTTCATATGGTTGTGTTAAACCCGTTCCATCTTGAATAGGACGATTATTTGACGATCTTGGAACACCGTCAAAAGGGTTTGCAGAGTTATAGATATTATTTTTAAAATAATCATAAACATCAGTAGCAGTGACAGAACTAGATGTTTCTGACTCTTCAATCAATAGAGCAAGTTTTTTGAAATCTGCATCGAAAGTATATAAATCAGCAAGCTCATCTTGCTTCTGTGACATGAAAATTCTGGTATCTTTTAATATATCATTAATACTATTGTAACTAACATCATAGATAATACTTTCCTGGAAGGCATTAAGTATATTAATATCAGCTTCTAAGGCATCCTTACCAGAGAGAGTTCCAACTGCTACTCTAGAAACAGCATTATTCTCAATCCAAGTATCAAATTGCTTTAACTGTTCTTTTGCACCAGGTAAATTCGAATCTGCTATTTCTTCATAAACCTTATCCATTGCATAAAGAAAATCCTGAACAGTTCTTGTATTCAGCGCAGGAGGAACATTATACAAGGTACTAAAATCAACATCACTATTCACAATCGCACCACTAGTAGGATTCATAGGTATTTCATTAGTTACTGGATCAAGAGTAGTTGCTGGATCAATTAAATTTTGAGTTGCAGTAAAGCCCATTTCAGCTTCAATCATAGCTACAATATCAAAAGGTTGTTTTGGAGTAACTGTTCCTGAATTACTCGGATCCGAACCAAGCTTATTTAGATAGAATAAATTAGCTTTGTAACCTTTATGCTTATAGTCACCTCTAACAGCATTAGTAGGTTTATCGCCCTCAAATGGTTTGGATACACCGTTATTGGCACCATCAGTTGCGGTTGCATCTAGTATTTTCCGAGTACCGAAGATCTGTATTAAACCTGTCTCATAGCTTTCATCATTTTCGACATTACCATTAAGGTCATGAGTAATAAATTGATCATCCAATTGATTTAAGAAATGCATAGTAGAATTGATTTCTGTCTCAGGAATATTCTTCGGCTTCTTCATCTGTGCATCCAAACTATTGGATATTGCTACCATATCCTTATCAACCTGACTGAAGTAAGAGGTGAAATCAGTAATAGAGTCAGCAGCAGCACTGATATCGGTATCGCTGTTAGGTAAGTCTACTAATTCATTTCTAAAGATTTTACCACCAACTTTGACTCTGTCACCATCATCAGCCCCACCAAATGCAGAACCAGAACCATTGAAGCCATAGCCCTCATGTTTTTCTGAAGCTCCAGTCTTTAGTTTCTCCACCCCTGAAATAATCCCAAAGAGTTCAGAAACATGCTGGGTTTTTCTGATATATTTCTTCCTATTCCAGACATCATCACGGGTAAGTGGATCGGTAGCACCTGAGGCAAAACCGACTTTCATCTTTAGTAATGAATCATCATCAGCTGTAATAAGACTATTTAAAGTGAATCTTCCTTCATATTGAGATTCTAAAGGAACACCTTCCTGTCCATCATCTCCTTCCAAAGCAATATTTAACCAATCACTAAGATTTTTTGTAACACTATCTATAGTAAATGTGGAACTAGGACTTGGTATTGTCGAGAGATTAGCAAATGAACCTGGAATAGATGGTATTGAAAGACCTGCAATATTATTTATATTTCTATATAGATTATTACCCTGATTAGAAAGAAAATGCGAAAATCTCACATCATCTGTCTGATTAAACCCGCTAGATTTAGTACTAAATCTAGCGTTTGGACCTCTAAGATTTTTCAGAAAGTTTATAGCTTTATTGATATCAACATTATTATTAACTGATGTATTAGCTATAATTGCAGTCCTATTACCGTCTATATTATCTGTACTAATAGACAGCCCCTCTCCATCCAACCAATTTGCAATTTCAACTATTTTAGAATCCTCAATTGCTTTTAAAATTGGATCATTGTCAAGTAAGTCTTCAAACTCAAAAGGCGGTGATCCTTCAGATATGTTACCAGTATGCTTTTTAAATGGGATATTAGCATTAGTATCAGTAATATCATCATAAGCACTGATCCCATTAGCATTAAATATGTCAACCTGATAGTTGTTTTCAAAATCTATGAAGCTTACAGCATCAGCACCTTCACCAAACTTTAAAAACGGAGGGAGTAAATTAAGTAGAAAGGTTTCTTGGTCAATACTAAGGGGAGAAAGAGGACTACCGTCAAGTTCAAATTGATCGTTAGGATTAGCTAATAAAATTAGATTAAATCGATTTAAACCATTTGTATCAGCAAAACCTGCATCAATAAAAGTTTTCACTAAAGCATCATCCTTCAAATCAGCATTATTGACTCCATCATTAAGAAGTGAAGCAATAAGATCATCATAAAAATCACTAAGGTCTTCTAATAAACCCCTACTAATACTATTAGGAACAGCATTGAATCCACCAGCTTGTGGTTGATTAGGGTGTTCACCAGCTCTATATGCATCTAACAATGAATCCCTCAAATCAGTAGCAAAATCACCAATGTCAGTGACCCCCCCCGGAGGCAAACTATCATCTGAGATACTATCAATTGCCACCGTTCCTTGATTAAAGAAGAAGTCAGTACTTTTAGTGATACCGTTCTTAGGGTCACCAAAAAGATCACCAATAGTGTAATTATTTCCACCAAATGAAAATAAGCGAGCGTCGGTATTAGTTGGGTCTGCATAATATGCATCTAAAGCCTTGAAAAAGTCTTTTTCTTTATTTGTTAATTTACCGAAAACATGATAACCATTATTAAATTTGTCAAAGTCAATATTATTCAAATATTTCCTTAATTCATTTTCTTCTTTATATGAGCCTGAAGATATTACTGACCTATTTTTATCTAGATATAACTTCAAAGCTTTAAACTGTTGAAGCATATTTTTATCCATATATACCATTGCATAATTATCGTTATCGGTATCAGCCAAAAGCTGATCATTCTTCTCTTCTAATCTTTGAAAAAAAGTTTGCTCCATTTGCTGAAATGCAGTCTGAGGATCAACTACAACTTGAAAATTTTTCAAAATATTTTTTAGGTATTGTTTAGTTTCAGCACTTCCTTGAAGATTGAGAGAGCTGAAGTCCAGATTACCAGTGCTACCTTTAACTCCCAATGCATCCAATCTGTTATTGCTAGTATCACTTGTTGCATTTAGGCTAACTCCTACAATCTCGTTATCAGAGACCATTTCATTAACTTTCTCCATCAATATATTACCTACTTGACCGACTAAAAGCGAACTAGAAGAAGGATATACATAAGGTGTAGGTATTTGATCATCTTCAGGTACAGAACCATCAGCTCTAACCTCAGGGAGTTTCTTAGTGGTAGTTCTTGCATTAATCTTACCTGCTTCAATCTGCTGTGAAGCAAAAACTGATTTGTAAGCCTCTTCTTGAGTGAAATTAGCATACTCAGCAAATAAACCAATCATGAAATCAATTTTCTCTTCCTCTGTTTTGAAAGCCGCTATTGAGTTTGGAATCTCAGGGATATCGATATTAATACCTCCAGTCAAAGTACCATCAAGACTTTCATATGCACCTAACTTGTTATTAAAAAATTCATTGAAACTTATATCTCCAGGATTTGGTACAGGAATACCATTAGGATCAGGTGCAGCTGTACTAAAGTAAGCTTCACCAGCAGTAGGTCTTAGATTGTTTAGGAAATTTTGTGTATTAGGCGTTAAAGTAGCAGTAGCCAAATCAATTATTTGATCATCATTACCAGGATACAGAGCATCGACATCTAAAGCTGTATAGCCTGGACCTGAAGCGAAAAGGTCAGTGGCAGCGTAAGACTGCAGCACAGGATCAGTTGCAAAAGCAAGATCTCTACTAGCATAAGTACCACTAGTAACAAAAGCTTCTGCAACATTATCAGCAAAACTCTGTAAGTCAAGTAAAACCCTTTTAGTTATATGATTTGCTGTTTCATCATGATTATCAAGAAAGGATTTAATCAATGTCGCATCAGGAGCATTACCTAAACCCGCACCATAAGGAAGACCACTTGCTCTGATTTGATCTGAACCTACTGTTCTCTCTAGACTCTCAGCCCTAACTTCAAGATTATTTATAATATCCTCAAGCTTATCTAATCGTAGCTCCATCTTTGCATTAGCTTCAGTGCTTACTTGATCAAATGGCATAAATGTATAATTTAAATCTGCAGGTGTTGGATCACCAGGCAAAGGAGGTTGACCAAGTTTTTCACCAATCTCAAGTAAAGTTTTGAAAAACTCATTAAAATCTCTGAGATCCATAAAAGGAAAATCAGCAGGTAAACCTTGTGGTCTTGTCCTTAAATTCAAATCACTTAAAGGAGCACCATCAATAGTCTTATCAAGAACGACCTCTTCAAAAAAAGTAATAACATTAGCTTCAATGGATCCTACAGCTGGGGCAGGACTCATTAATTTATAAGATTGATATGTTCCTATAGGATCATCTCTTAAAAGAAGTGCCTCAGTACTAGTTATACCTCCTGGAAAAACAGTATTTAACTTTGCTTGAACAGCAGCTCGTGCTGTACTTGGAGCAGGATCTGTCCATACTCCATCGATTAATTCAAGGATTATTTCTTCAGTAAATGCATCGTAAGTACTACTGATATAGTCTGCATCACTAGGATCTATCACTCTACTGTAGAGGGCTGGCTCATAATTTTCTCTAGTATTCTTCCATGAATCAGGGAGATAAGGAGCACCGTAATCTTCTGGTCTAACTGCAGTGGAGTCAAACAAAGACATCATGAAATCATTATCTAATGAATCTTCAATCCCTCTCTGAAGAAGGTTTCTAGTCTGACTCTGTATAGAGCCTGTAACATCCCTCATACTTGCAAAAAGAGTATCATTCAGAGAAGTATTATCACCAGAAAGCTGAGATAAATTACCAGTAAACAAATCTACTAATGTTCTGTTATCCTCAACATAACGTGCTGATCTTATATCAAACTGTTCAAGAAACATATCTGTTATTTTCTCGAATTGATTATCCCCACGCAAATGAGCGACTGTACCATTAGGATCTGCTGTTCCATCAGGGAAACCACCTGTAGCTTCCCAGGTCAGGAAATCTCCGAATAAAGCCTGGGATCCAAACTCTGAAGAACCATCTGGAAGAGTAGTAACTGTTTGTATCAAGAATGGATTAAAGTTTGGATCTTTTTCTTGAATAAAATTATGCATACGTATATCTTTAGTCGCAATACCTGAATCACTAGCAAAACGACTTTGCAGAGACTGATACATAAAGCTATGACTATACAAATCAATTATACTTTGCTGAATATTAGGATCAGGTGCTGGAGCTGGGGCTGGCTTAGTACCATCCCAATTATCAAGAGTTTCGTTAATAGCTGTAAGTGAATATTGTGTGCCTAGTATTGGATCTAATGTATTAGCTTGTACAAATTGAGCTAAATTCATGGGATTAGTATTAGGATCAAAAGCTCCGAATGTACCTAGAGCCTCCTCGACTTCACCCGTCACGGTATTAACATGCATTAGCTTCAGGTCTGGAACAAAAACATCGTCATCTTTATCAGTAAGAACTTTCAAGTCAAACTCTTCTATTGCTTCCCTTGTTGCAACAGGCTCATCATACCAATTCTTAAAAGTGTTAATATAATCACCAACCTGAAATTTCAAAGCCTCTTCAGCAGCTGCCATAGTTGCTAAATTTGCCTGACGAACTTTATTCTGGATAATATCAAATGTATCAGTAGATTGAAGAGGAGGATTGATTTCAACACTAGCTTGCCCTGTCATTGCTATAGCTAACATACCTCTATAGATCTCTGCCTGGGTGCTGCTTGAATCACGCCATAAAGTATTAGTAAAATCTATTCTTTTATCCTCACCTTCACTAGGTAAGACTCTAGTTTTGATACCTTCTAGGTAATAAAAATCTGTTATACCTAGTTCTTTCTGATCATATGTAACTAGGTTTCCACCACTAGTATACTGTGCAAGAGTTCCATTGTAGACATTATCGCCATCGTCTATTAAATCCTCAATATTAGGGAAATCAAAGTTAATAGTCGGATTACCGAAAACATTAGCACTAGCATATGCACGGGTATCAGCATCACCTAGTATACCGTCACCATTAGCATCATCAAGGAAATCGTCAGCTGATTCCATAAGTAAATTAGTAATTGAAACATCGATTAAATTAAAGAAATCAGTAAAGGAGGTTGTAGCACGATCGAAGAGATTATTAGTAGGTGGATTTGGAGTAAATGGAGGGTTAGGATAAAAAGTAGGCTGAAGATCATGCAAAGCTTCATAGTTTGCATTCGATAAGCCAGAAGCAGCCTGTAGATCGGCATTACCAGACTCAACATCACTATCACTATCAACAACATTATCATTAAGAAGATCAAAAATATCATCTGAAAGAGATCTTTTTGCATCGGTAAATCCAATCTGAATATTAATCGAATCACTGATCTGTCTTAATCTTTCACCACTTGATTGAAAATAATAATTAGTACCCTGATCCCAGAATTTATCAGAGTTTTGCTTAACTGTATTGAAGGCTAACTTCTCTATAGTCTTATCTTCACGAATTATCTCAACATCTTTAGTTAATTCAGATGAAAAATAAGAATCAAAAAAGGCAATAAGATCATTGGACGACTTGTCCAAGTTATTCAATGTGCTTGAAACTAAATCTTTCTGTTCAAATGGAGTTGGATTCGACATTTATCCCTATATACCTAACTTACCCGGGAATACACCCTAATATGTTACTTATGGATCCAAATTTTTGTTAAGAAGAAGTTAAGATACCTTCTTTAGTAAAATTAATTAATAAATCGTTTAATTTAGCTTCTGTGCTGTCTATATCGACTTCCGTAATACCAAATTTCTTATAGAATTTTTTATATAAATCTTGCACATTGGTGCCAGATCTTAACTTATCGATAAGATAGTAGCTGCCATCAGATAATAAGAAGTATCTAATCTTGTCATACCTGTCTCTAAAGATTAACAATCTTTCCTTAGCTTTCTTAAAATATGTCAAATTGTAAATCTGTCTTTCAGAACTTAAATGCTCGACAATTTTACTAATTGGATAATCAAATCTATAAACTTTATGAGCTTTAGTAAGACGAATTAACTCACCACTAGATTTAAGATTAGAATCTGAGGAATCATCTGAGATTTTACGATCACGGTAATAATTAAAAAGATCCACTTCTACCCATTCATATTCAGCAAGCTCAAAAAGCCATTTGGGATAGTTTTCATTTCTATATTTCCACCTGAATTTCCAGTCTTTTAGATAAATCGAGAAACTTTTGGCAACTTGATTATATATCGCTGAGTTACTAGGGTAAGTTTCATAGTATTCTTGAATAATCGGGTTCCAATTATCTTGCAATATCTTGTAACAAAGCGGAAATATCTTACGCATTGTCGAATTTAGAGAATCTATAGCTAAACTTTTGTAAATACTAAGTTCTTTTTGAGATTCAGGACTGAGAATCTTTGGGTTGACCTTCTTACCCATGAAATAATTTTTAATTTCTTGCTGTATTCTATAAAGCTTCGCCATTATAAGTCCATAAACTCCTGACTAAGAGTATCAATATCATTCTCCAAATTAGATTTTTCTTTTTTCTCAGGTGCTGGAGCTTCAGCTGTTGAACTTGGTAAATTCATAGCATCAAAATTCACATCAGCAATATCACCAGCATCATCCATACCAGCGTTATCAATTGAAGCTTGGGCTTGAGCTATAAGTGCTTCTTTGTCTATTTCAGTTGGCTGAGCTTGAACTCCTTCAGCTCTAGTATTATCAGCATTCGCCTCATTTATAGCCCCAGCACTTGAAGTTGCTTCTGAATTCTCAGCAGATTCATCAGTGTTTTCCTGATTCTCTTGGAAAAACTCCAGCTTACTATCCATAATAAACCTAAGTTTCTTAAGCTCATCAGTTAAACCTTCAAACCCCTCATTATCAAAGTTTGAATCTCTTTCTAGTAAAACCGCTTTAGGTCTAGTTTTCTTCATAGTATAAGAGAATAAATCCAGAACTTGATCCCTCATATTCTCACCGTGAGTGTCTAAAATTTTAATTTCGTGATTAGCAAGCTTAGACTTGTAACCTTTTCTATGACCAGCCATATGTATCTGCACAACTCTTCTAAGATCCAGTTCATCTATGAATTGTTTAGGTAAGTATCTATGGTTAACAGAGTTAACAAAGACATTATTTACATCGAGAAGAAGCCCACATTTAGCTTTCTTGAGTATTGAATTGATAAAAGTAGTTTCTCGCATCTCAGGTTTAACTATGTGCGAGTAATAGCTTGGGTTTTCGAATAAAAATGGTAACTGGAAATAATCCTCCAAAAACTTAATATTATTGGATATAACTTCTACAGCTTCTTTTGTAAAAGGAACTGGGATCAATTCCTGAAAATAGTGATCACCAATGCGTGAACAAGAAAGGTGATCAGAAAACCAAGGGGCTTTAATTTCATCAAATAATTCTTTAAGCCCTCTTAGTAAATGAAAGTCAAACTCCAAGCGTTTCTTGTTACGAGACGCAGAAGCGATGCTGAGATTCACGGAGTGAGGTATAAGTGGAACTCCCAAATCCAATATTTCTTCGAAATTCTTCCTTGGGAGCCCGCCTTTATAGATATAGTTTTCAGGGACTATTTCTAGCCATTGAATCAAAGTCTGTGGAATAGGGTTTTCAAGAAATTCGATTATATCTTTGCGAATTTCTCGTCTATAACCTAAACCTAAACCAAAATATTTGAGCTTACTCTTGTCCACACTTACCTTCGCCACACTTGTGATCTTCACCACATTTGTGATCTTCGCCAGCTTCATGCTCAGCAGCTTCAGTAGCAGCCTCAGTTGTAACTTCCTCTACGCTTACATCTACAGCAGTTCCAGCTTCAGGTGACTTAACATTACATGCATTTAGAAGACTTGAAAAGCCAAGAGCAAGCAAAGCTGCAGTAAAAATCTTAAATAATTTTTTCATTGAATAATTTTCTCCTTATCATCCCATATAATAACAAAGCTTTTTACTAAATACATGCTAAATTAATATTAGTACAAATTAAGGAAGGACCTTTTAGTGGGATTCAATCAAAACTGGAACCAAATGGTCAAACAAAATACCAAGGATACATATTTTGTATTGGCTTGCCCTAGAAATGATGGCACAGTCGCGATTTTGTGTCGTACTCATGGAGCAAAACCTGGTCCAGCTATCTGTGATAGCAAAAAAGATGCCATTAGACTTAAAACTATGCTCGCTAATGACCCAAGAGGCTTAGCAAATGATAATGCAATGACTATTATCAAAAATTTATTTGTATATGAAGTAAATAAAGAAGTTTTACCAGTATGGGAAAAAGGTTCACTTTGGGGTTATTTACCGACTGAGAAGGTTACATGCCTTGAATCCCAAAGCTTCATTTGAAGCAACAGCCTAGCCTCAAATCCTACGTTTGTATTATGTTAGAAATCCTGTTTAATATAGGAGATAAGAAGAGAAGAGGTATCTAGATACCTCTTCTCTTGTAGGCTTTGTTTATAGTGGACTGAAAAAATCAAACAAGCAATACCTAACTTGAGAGGTGTGTTGACTTAAAATAATAAGGGGAAAACACGGAATGTCACGAGGTAAAAAATATAGTGCCGAATTTAAAGCAAAAGTTGCTTTAGAGGCTTTAAAAGAAGAAGAAACA
>JAKVAO010000055.1 GCA_022447685.1 Candidatus Caenarcanales bacterium
AAAAGATTAGGACAATCTGCTATTCTAGCTTGCCAAAACATATTTGCTGCTAATTTTCAACTTACCTGAGTAGTTACCAAGGAAGCATTAGCTGCAAGTTTAACAAGCTTAAGTACTATTTACTTAAGTTCTTGTAATGGTGCATTTGAAAATATCCTTAATCAAAACACAGATTCAAAGGATAACCAAAACCAGGTTGTACTATTCAACAGTTATGATCAAGGGTGCAGGAAAGCAATAAGCAAATTATCTCAGCAACTATACCCACTAGATACTACTCAAAATAAAATAAATAATAAAGAGGTTTGCCTCTCAGACATTCAATTAAAATTAAAAGAATATCGACTATATGACAATAAAAATAAGTCAAAAATATTTAAATTGGAAGAAGATCTTTATAAGATACAGAGTGAAAAGTCACATATAAGTAAAAGTGAATATCTAAAAGCAATAGAGAAATATCGCAGTCAATTAGCTCCAGAAAATTACAGTAAATTAGTAAGTATTGGAAAAGAATTCAATAAAATCCATAAGCCACCAAAGAAGAATCATACAGAAACAATTTCAGCTATTGATTTCAATAAACTTGAATTTGATGAGTTAGAAGGTTATGCAGTTAATATCAATGATTTCAATTTATTATTAGAATCAGCAAGATTAGACTTGAGTAAATCAAAACAAAAAATATTCAAAGAAGCTGTAAAAAATATTTACACAAATAATGAAATTATTTCGGAGCATAAAACCTTGCCGATAGCAAAAGTTCTAAATGAACTAAACTTAAATCTTCTAGTCATCAATAAGGATTTAAAAAAGAATAATTCAATCCCAATTCCAGAGAATCCATGGAATAAATTTAATGAAAGTAATGAAAATTACCTAAGCTTTAGAGATCTTGAAAACTTAAACCAAAATCTTATGCCATCAGGGTCTATTACTACGCTAATACCTATGACCGAACTTGAGCTAATACAAATAGAGGGAGACAATTCAAACTCCTTAACAAAACCAGCTATTTTACCTGAAAGTGTTTTCATAGATGGAAAAAAACATCATGATAAATTAACATTGTTTGTTGCTAACAGTAATGGAGTTCCATTTGAAAAATCAATGTCAATAACAGTAAATTCAATGTTACCAGACACATCTATAAACACTCAGCTTGAAGAAAGCAGAGATAAATATTATAAGCAAAATAAAAGTTATTATGAAACTATACACTTTATCCAAAAGCATAAAAATAAGAATAAATTAGCGCCGTTAATTATAAGTTCATCCAGTGACACTATGCATGTAAACATTTTTAAAGATGATAAAGAAGCCTTAGGAATTACAGTCGAAGAGATGGTTAATTTAAAAAATAGTAATCACAAACTTGATGAAAAAAAAGAAAAAGTTGCTGATAAATTATATTGGAATGCCCCTGGACAATTCTATAGAACTAAAGAAATTGGCTTTCAAACAATAGATGGTGATAATGAATTTGTAAACTTAGGTGGGAAGTACTTAAGCTTATTGGGGAACAGTGGAGATATGAAGTTTCACTGTATAGTAAACTCTAGTATTCCAAGTAATCCATTGACCAATATCAGTCAAGGTTCATATCAATGCGTAGGTGCCAAAAATCAAAAAGATCAAGTCTCAGATCATATCCAAGATACACAAAAGCTTGCTGATCAATTCAATTACGAATTATTACTAGGTGTCCCTGCAAATTTGTATAAAGAATTCAAGGAATCAGGTCACAATAAAAATATAGCAGCTATAGTCCCGCTTACAGCATCAGAGAACTCGCCTTTAGGAAAAGATCCACAAAAACTAGAAATAGGAACAGAAAAAGATCTACTCTACCTAAAAGATAATTTGGATGCTAGTTCCAATAAAATATTCAAACTAAAAGATTTTCATAAAGTTTTCCCAAATCAAGAGAAACTCCAAATTGATTTAGAAGAAGACCCAAATAAAGTCTATATTAGTTTTCATTATATTGACAAAAATAGATTCGGTTTACCAGAAAGAAAAATAGCCACATACTATGAACTTGAAATTAACAATAAAAAGATATTAGTTATGAAAATGAATGGCACTAGCTTTGCTACACCTCATCAAGCAGCTGAGACTCATCAAGGACTTCATAAGTAACGAATTGCTATAATCAGTGAGCGTATTCATGCCTAAGATTTTAATGAAAGAAAAACTAACCGAGCTTACAGTAATATCTCCAATTGATGGAAGGTATAGGTCTAAAATTTCAGACCTTGAAAAATACTTTAGCGAAGCAGCTTTAATACATTACAGAATTAAAATGGAAATTGAATATTTAATTTTCATGTCTGAATACCCAGGAATTAGTCTTAGAGAATTTAGTGAAGATGAAAAAGATTTATTAAGAGAGATTTATAAAACTAGCTGGTCCAAAGCATCAGCAGTCAAGGAACACGAAGCTGTAACAAACCACGATGTTAAATCTGTAGAGTATTTCATCAAAGATGAAATTACAGGAACTAGCCTTGAAGACGTGATAGAGTGGATTCACTTCGCAACTACGTCTGAAGATACTAATAATATTGCTTACACACTAATGTTAAGCGACGGCTTAGCTAATGAACTAATCCCCAACCTAGAAGAGTTGAATTCAAGAATAAATGACTTTGCTGTTGAATATGCTGAAACTCCTATTATGGCAAGAACTCATGGTCAACCAGCTTCACCTAGTACATTTGGTAAAGAATTCAAATTATTCTCATACAGAATAAACAGAGAAATAGTTAAGTTAAAAAAACTCAAATTGACAGCTAAATTAAATGGAGCAACTGGAAACTACAATGCTCACCTAGCTGCATTTCCAAATTTAGATTGCTTTGACTTCACTGAGAAGTTTATAGCGTCACTCAATCAATTCCAAACTCAAAAAATTGAAGCCAATTTAATTACTAGCCAAATCGAATCACACGACACTATAGCTGAACTCTTCAACATCATAGAAAGAGTAAACAACATTATCATTGGATTCAACCAAGATATTTGGAGATATATCAGCGACAGCTGGCTTACCCAAAAAGTAAATGAAAAAGAAGTTGGTTCGTCTACTATGCCACACAAGGTAAATCCAATAGACTTTGAAAACAGTGAAGGAAACTTAGGGATAGCTAATGCCTTATTGCATTTCTTCTCATCTAAACTCCAAATCTCTCGCCTGCAAAGAGATCTATCAGACTCTACTGTAATGAGAAATATTGGTTTAGCTTTTGCTTACAGTATTATTGCTTACAAATCATCACTTAAAGGCTTAAATAAACTTAATGTAAATGAATCAGCAACAAGCAAGTCATTAACTGAAAATACTCAGGTTATAGCTGAAGCCATCCAAACTGTTCTTCGTAGAGAAAACTTCCCTGTACCGTATGAAGCACTAAAGGCTTTAAGTAGAGGTAAAACACTTACTCAAAATGACTTTAAAGAATTTATAGATAAGTTAGAAGTTGGTAACAGTATTAAAGACGAATTAAAGCAATTCACAGCAGAAAACTATACTGGAATCGCCAGTAAAATAGCAAAGCTTTAATGACACCTGCAAGCTTCAACTAAACGAATATTTAGTCAAGCCTGCATAGAGCATCATTCATGCCTGTAACTAGATATTAGGATCCAACTAACATCCGCCAACAAAATATTTGCGTAAGTTAATTAAGAATCTAATATAGATACCATATAGATATCTGTATTATTGTGTATGTGTGCATATCTAAAATCTACAGTCAAGACTTTCTTAATTGGAAAAGATCACACACCCAGTTAAGATTTGACATTCACCGCAAACACATTACTTTAATAGCAAAAATAAGTTAAGAAACTATTATCATCAAGCCGCGTGGTAAAATCTTAAGCTATGGCTTCACGTCTAAGTATTGCTCCTAAATCAAGCAAAGATATATCCAAAACCAAACTCAAAGATTACCAGAAGCACATAAGCCAAGTTAAAGTGCTGCAATCATATACTATCGACTTGAACTTAAGTAATGAAGATAATGCCGAGCTAGAGCAACTATTCTCAAATCCAGAGATTGAAGAAGCTAAGTGGAGTCAAGAAATTTCAGATTATGACTTTGACTATATAGTAGAAATCTCATACCTACCTGGAGTTACAGACAATATAGGAAGCACAGCAAAACAATCAATCAGTCAATTTTTCAAAAAACAATTTCAAGATTCAGATAAGGTTTTTTCTTCTAAAATTTGGCTCATGAAAACATCTCTTAAGCAAGAAGATTTAGAAGCAGCCTGCTTGAGCTTATATAACCCTTTAATCGAAAAAGCAAAAATTATGAAGAAAGAGGAATTAGAGAAATCTGATTTCTTAAATCTACCTTATGTAAAAATCCATAGCAAATCAGAGACATATCAAGAAGTAAATATCGATCTAGCAGATCAAGAATTAATAGAATTAGGTAAATTTGGCATAGCTAATGAAGATGGTTCTAGAAGAGGACCACTTGCCTTGGACTTAGATTATATGAAAGTAATTCAAGATTATTTTTTAAATACCGAGAAAAGAAATCCAACAGATATAGAGCTAGAGGCAATAGCTCAAACCTGGTCAGAGCACTGTAAACATACGATTTTCGCTGACCCCATAGATGAAGTTAAAGATGGACTTTATAAAGCTTATATCAAAAAAGCAACTAGTGAAATCCGTAAAAACAAGGCTGAGAAAGATTTTTGTGTATCAGTATTCTCTGACAACGCTGGAATTATAGAATTTAATGATGAATATAATATCTGTCACAAAGTCGAAACTCACAATAGTCCTTCAGCCTTAGATCCATTTGGAGGAGCAATAACAGGAATAGTAGGTGTAAACCGTGATGCCATAGGTTGTGGTCTTGGTGCAAAGCCTTTTGCAAATACATTTGGATTTTGCTTTGCTGATCCAGAAGATATAGATCCTCTGTATAGAGATAAAGATCTAAAACAGAAAATGCTCAGTCCTAGAAGAATTATGGAAGGAGTAATTGAAGGAGTAAACGTAGGTGGTAACTGTTCAGGAATCCCTACCGTTGCAGGTTTTACTTATTTCGATTCTGGCTTTAAAGGGAAGCCACTAGTTTTCGTTGGTACTCTAGGTCTTATTCCTAAAACAATCAGAGATATAAATAAAGAATTAAAAACAGAAGAGAAGTTAGCACAAGCTGGTGATTACATAGTAGTACTCGGTGGTAGAACTGGACTTGATGGTATACATGGAGCAACATTCTCTTCAGTAGAAATGGATGAAAGCTCACCAGCAACAGCCGTTCAGATCGGTGATCCAATAACACAGAAAAAATTAAGTGATGCAATTATCAAAGAAGCAAGAGATTTAAATTTATTCAATAGCATTACCGACTGCGGTGCTGGCGGAATTTCCTGTTCTATAGCTGAAATGGCAAGAGAATCTTATGGTTGCAGAGTTAATTTAAACAAAGTACCACTCAAGTACCCAGGCTTGAGTGCTTGGCAAATCTGGATCTCTGAATCACAGGAAAGAATGACACTATCTGTAGCTCCAGAAAAATGGTCCCAGTTAAATGAAATTATGCAAAAGCATGATGTAGAAGCAACTGTAGTGGGTGAATTCACAGACTCTGGAAGATGCTTAGTCTACCATAATGATAATGAAGTATTGAATTTAGACTTAGAGTTTTTACATAATGGTCTTCCCAAAAGAGATTTAATTAGCAAAAAACCTGCAAGCTTAGAAATAAGTTCAACAGAAACACTCTCTGAATACGGTAAATTAGAGAAAAGCCAAGACTTAGAATCAAATTTCAAAAAACTAATTGCATCTCTTAATATTGCAAGCCATGAATATATCAATCAGCAATACGACCATGAAGTACAGTCTAGCTCAGTAATCAAACCACTTCAAGGTATCAATAAAGTTAACGGCGAATTTGCTGTACTAAGACCAGATCTACTAAGCCCAAAAGCAGTAGCCTTAAGCCATGCTCTATATCCAAGCTATTCACAATATGATTCATATAAGATGGCTGCTGCATCTATAGATACCGCTATTAGAAACCTTGTTGCTACTGGGGTTTCTATTGATGACATAGCACTTCTTGATAATTTTTGTTGGTGCAGTGCTAATGAGCCAGAAAGACTTTATCAACTAAAAGAAGCAGCTAGAGCTTGTTATGACTACGCAGTAGCCTATAGAACGCCATATATCTCTGGTAAAGATAGTATGTTCAACGACTTCAAGGGTTATAATTCAGCAGCTGAAGCAGTTAAGATTTCAATAGAACCGACTTTATTAATATCATCTGTGGGAGTTTTAGCTAATGCCTTGGATGCTACTTCAATAGATTTCAAAGCCCCTGAGGATTTAATCTATGTTTTAGGAAATACTGGAAATACACTTGATGAAATTGACGCAAGTAAAAATAAAAAACTTTATCAAAAGTATCATCAAGCTATAAAAGCAGAATTAATAAACTCTGCAATAGCAGTTAACAAAGGTGGACTTGGAGTAGCACTATTCAAAATGGCTCTAGCAGCTGATCTAGGAGCAGAAATCAACTTGGATAATTTAAGAACACAACTAAACGATAATGAAAACATACTATTCTCTGAATCGCAAGGAAGAATAGCTTTCACTGTAAAGCCTGAGCTTAAAGATAAACTAGAAGCTATTTTTGATAAAGACGATATTTCATTAATTGGAAAAATATCTGATGAGAAGATACTAGAAATAAAATCTAATAATCAAAACTTACTAAGTATGAAAGTCGAAGATACAGACTATAAGAGATTTTCAAAAGGATTCTACAATGGCTAAAGTTTTAATACTATCTGGCTTCGGTATCAACTGTGAAGAAGAAAGCAAATATGCTTTTGAACTTGCAGGAGCAAAACAAGTTGATATTTACCATATCAATGATTTAATCAAGAATAAATCTATTTCAAGTAACTATGAGATACTTTGCTTCCCTGGTGGCTTTTCATTTGGAGATGATTTGGGTTCAGGTAAAGCCTTTGCAAACATAGTTAGAAATAATTTATTAGATGAAATAAATGAATTTATCGAAGAAAAGAAACTTATTATAGGAATCTGTAATGGTTTTCAAGTTCTAACTAATTTAAACTTATTACCAGGAGCCTTGGCTCATAATAAATCTGGCTTGTATATAGATAAATGGGTGAAGTTAAAAATTAATCCAGAGAATAAGAGCCCATGGTTAACAGGAGTAACAGATATAGAGTTGCCAATAGCTCATGGAGAGGGTAATTATCAGATAAACTCTAAAGCGTTAGAAGAGTTAAAAAGTAATAATCAAATAGCTTTTCAATATGAGGAGAACCCTAACGGATCTTTAGAAAATATAGCAAGTGTTGCAAACTACGAAGGCAGAGTTATTGGTATTATGCCTCACCCTGAAAGGGCTATATTCTTTACACAAGACCCAGTTTGGACACTGAAAAAAGATAAACTTAAAAGAGAATCTAAGGATATTCCTGAATATCTTCCTGCAATAAATATCTTCAACAATGCTGTCAAGTACTGTGAATCACTCAAAAGTTCTGTAAAAAACATATAAAAGATCAATGTCTCAATAGTGCAAATTCCCATCAAATAAGTATTTACAGGCAGCTTGTATAAGCATAAATACAAATATAGGAGCGCACATGAATATCAATATTAGTCCAGTAAGAATCGTTACCCAAAGACTAGATGAAGAACAAGTAGAGAAATCTCCAACAAGAGAAGCAGGTGATACTGAAATAAGAGAACCTTCAGAAGAAGAGAACAAAAAATAGATAGAATTAGAAATATATTAACACCTCCTCAAATAACTCCAATCGATACAAGAAGGGTTGCATAATTTTAAAAACTAAACTGTAATTACCTTAAAAAAATATAGAAAATATAAACACACTCAGCTATACTTAAAAGATCACGATGAGAAGCTTGAATGAAAAGTGTGGGATATTTGGAATTTTTGGTGATCAATTCGATGTCAGTCGTCTAAGTTTCTATGGCTTATTTGCCTTACAACACAGAGGACAAGAAGCAACTGGAATTGCTGTCTCTAACGGTGAAAAGATAAACTGCTACAAAGACACTGGTCTAGTAAACCAAGTTTATTCCGAAGAAACTATCTCATCTATGCAAGGCTTCATGGCTATAGGACATGTTCTCTATACAACATGTAAAAGAGGTACAGCAGATCATATACAGCCTGTAACTCCGAAGAATACTAATATAGCCTTAGTTCATAATGGTAATTTACCAAGCACCAAAGCTCTTGAAGCATTTCTCAAGTCTGAAAATATCAATATCGAGAATATGAATGACTCAGAAATGATGGCAGAAGCTATCAGTCACTATGTTGAGCAGGGTTTTGAGTTAGAAGATGCAGTTAAAAAAAGTTACCCCTTATTTACTGGTGGTTTCTCTGTTCTTGTTATGAACAACGATTCACTTGTAGCAATCAGAGATGAATATGGCGTTAGACCTTTTTCTATAGGTAAATTAGAAGATGGCTATGTTTTCTCATCCGAGTCATGTTCTTTCAATACTATTTCAGCAGAGCTTCTAAGAGAAGTTATGCCAGGCGAGATGGTCGTGGTAAACAAAAGAGGAATTAGATCAGAGCAACTAGCCTTACCTAAACCTAAGTTAGATATATTTGAATTTGTTTACTTTGCTCGTCCAGACAGTACTATCAACGGCAAATTAGTTCATGAAGTAAGGAATAGAACAGGTTTGCAGTTAGCAGACGAATACCCTCTAGATGTAGACATGGTAGTACCTGTCCCAGACACAGCCATACCAGCGGCAAGTTCTTATGCCAGGAAGCTCAACATACCATTTGAAATGGCATTAATCAAAAATAGATATATACAAAGAACTTTCATCCAACCCAATCAGAGACTGAGAAAGATGGGTGTAAAGATGAAGCTTAATACACTAGATCCTGTCATCCAAGGTAAAAGAATTGCTCTAATCGATGATTCAATAGTTAGAGGAACTACATCTCAGCAAATAGTTCAATCACTTTATGAAGCTGGAGCCAAAGAAGTTCATTTCTTAGTCTGCTCTCCTCCAGTACGTTTCCCGGATTTCTATGGTGTTGATACACCGAAGCAGGACAATCTAATTGCTGCAACTAAGTCACTAGCTGAGATTAGAGAATTTATTGGAGCCACTTCAATGTACTATGTAAGCCTAGATGGTTTAATATCAGCTATAGGTCTTCCACCTAAACAGCTTTGCACTTCTTGTTTTACTGGTGAATATCCAATTAATCTTCATGAAAGAGACATAGAAGTTAAATTCGACTTGAAGCATGACCTAGATAGCTTTTCCGATAAATCCTATGGTAAGCAATTCTTCAAAGACAAAGTAATCTATAATCATTTCTAAGTAAATGACTTCCGTAAATCATAGTGACAATAATAATATTTTCAAAATTTTAATTCTAATTTCTGGCTCAGCCAGTACAGCCGTAGCTGTGCACGAAGCAATAGAGTCCAAGCAGCTAGCAAATATTGAAATTAGTAAAATAATTACTAATAGTCCAAGAATTTCTGGGATTAGAAATCTCATCAGAGCTGGATTTCCAGAAGAAAAAATAAAAGCTATAGACAAAAAAGAAATCAATAACGAAAAGATTTTTAATGAAAAGCTCTTCAAGTCAATCAATGAAGTAAGACCTGATCTTATATGTCAGTTTGGTTGGCTCTGCAAAACCCCAGTTAATCTAATCAAAGCATATCAAGGTAAAATCATTAATCAACACCCAGGACCACTAGATATTGCAGATGGAACCTTTGGTGGCAAAGGAATGTATGGTATCAATGTTCATAAAGCTGTCATAGACTACGCTAAAAAGAATCCAAGTTTTACTCATACTAAAGCAACGACACACTATGTTACTGAAGAATACGACGAAGGTGAAATAATAGCAACCAAAGAATTAGCAATAGATATAAATGAAAGTCCGGAAGCTTTTGCGAAAAGACTCTTGCCATTAGAACACCAACTTCAAATAGAAGTTATAGAAAAAATCCAAACTACACATTCCCAATCTGGTTCAATATCCTGTTCCTGATTAGTTGAAATAAACTTACTATTGATAGATTCCATCTTTATGTATCATCCAAATCTATTACTCCATCTATAAATCAACAGAAAATTTTCCTTAAGATTGAGTTAATATCTATATATAAGCCCTAGTAAGTCTAGGTTCTGCTAAATTAAAACTATGCAAGTTCAAGAAACAATGACTATTAACAAAAACAGTAAAATTGTAGTACTAGCTGAAGGATTTTCAGCAGAAAAAGAAATATCTATTAGATCTGCCAAAAACACAAGTAATCTACTTATTGAAGCTGGTTTTATCAATAGTAAATGTTTATACGTAAGCAACAAAGAAGATCTCAAAAAAATTATTGATCTCAGACTAGAATCAGAAATTGACCTAGCTGTACTCATGACACATGGAACCCACGGCGAAGATGGAGCCTTACAGGGTTTACTTGAAATGCTAGAAATTAAATATACAGGCTCAAAACTAAAAGCAAGTGCAAACTGCATGGATAAATTGAGTACTAAACAAATCCTAAAATCTGAAGGCTTAAAAGTTTTTCCAAATCTAAATCTAAAGCAGTTAAAAACTGATACTAGTTTATTTCCGATAATGCTCAAAGCAAGAGCAGACGGCTCTAGTGTTGGGATAGAGAAAATTGAAAGCTTAGCAGAGCTTGAGAATAAACTTAATACAGAAGCAGGTTTAAAAGAAGAAATTGAATCACAGCAAATTTTCATAGAACCTTTCACTGCTGGAATTGAACTTACAGCAAGTATTATTCCTTATGATGAAGTACTTTATCAAGAAATAGGAATAGATTTAACAAAATTCAAAGCAAACAAAAATATTAATATTGATGCAGATTTAGTATCACTAGCTTTACTTAGATTAGTTCCAGAAAATGACTTTTATGATTATGAAGCTAAATACACAGCTGGCATGACTAAATTTGAATTACCAGCACAGATCCCAGAAAGTCTAAGCCAAAGAATTCACGAAATAGCTCTCAATGCATACCAAGCTTTAGAATGCTCTGGCTTTGCTAGAGTTGATTTCATAATCTCAGGAGATCTTGAACAAGAAGCCGAAATTAATATACTTGAGATTAATACACTTCCTGGCATGACTGATACTAGTGATTTACCAGCTCAAGCTAAAGCTTCTAATATAGCTTCAAAGCAGCTAGTAGAAATTTTGGTGAGAACCGCTCAGTAAATGAAAAAAATTCAATTATATCTAGCAATAATAATTCTAAGTTTACTCTATTCACTAGTGCTATTTGCAGATTTCATAGCGCCATATGATCCTATAGAACAGAATCCCCAAGCTGGCTATGCTGCCCCAGCTAGAATTAAAATTGATTCTCAAGGGCTCTATATAAATAAACAGCAATATCAAATCAATATAGAAACATACAAAAAAGAAACTATAGAGACAGATGAAAAAATCTATTTAGAGTTCCTAAAATCTAATTCCGAATCTCAATTAAAACTTTTCAGATTAGATAGCCAAAAATCAGAAGATAAAATTTATCTACTCGGTGCTGACCAATTAGGAAGAGATCTCTTTTCACGTATTGTGCATGGCGCAAAGCCAAGTCTTACTATTGGTTTTCTTGGTTTACTAATCATATTCCCGATTGGAGTAATCTACGGGGCAATATCAGCCTACTCTATTCCAATCATAGACAATATTATGATGCGCATAGCTGAAGCACTAATGAGTTTTCCAAGTTTCTATCTTTTGATTATACTTGCCTCCTTATTACCTGCAAGTCTCAGTAACAGTGAAAGATTTGCTCTGATAACTTTTATACTTTCATTCACCTCTTGGGCTGGACTCAGCAGAGTTATAAGAGGTATGCTACTTTCAATCAAATCTGAAAACTATATATTAAGCTCTGAAATCATGGGCAACAGCAGCTTCAAAACCATCTACCAACATTTAGTTCCTCAAACATTCTCATACTTAGTAGTAGCTGGAACTCTCTCTGTACCAGGCTTCATTATTGGTGAATCAGCACTAAGTTTTCTAGGATTTGGAATCAATCAACCAGATCCAAGCTGGGGAAATATTCTAAGTGAAGCCAAGCTTCTTAGTAATATTATGACTAAACCAGTACTTTTAATATGTCCCGCATCCTTAATTTTTCTTGCTGTTTATAGCTACAATGTACTGGGTGATTATTTAAGGGACAAACTCGACCCAAGACAAAAACACTAGTTAAAAACTCAGAATGTTAAAAACAATAATAGATTATAATTTAAAGCATGACAAACTTAATAAACAAAAGCGCTATCAAAGATAGAGTTCTTAATTCTATAAGAGAAGTACCTGATTTTCCGAAGCCTGGAATTAACTTTAAAGATATAACTCCAATACTTCAAGACATAGAGCTTTTCAACGATGTCACCAATTATTTTATACATGAAATTTCTGAACTTGAATTAGATGCAGTTATCGGTATAGAATCCAGAGGTTTTATATTCGGAATGCCACTTGCAAGTCAAATAAAAAAATCATTCGTACCAGTTAGAAAGCCTGGAAAACTACCAGCAGCCACGATCAAAGAAACATATATCCTTGAATACGGGGAGGATAGCTTAGAGATACATGAAGATGCCTTCAAAAATGGCTCTAAGAATATTTTGATTGTTGATGATTTACTTGCAACTGGAGGAACAGCTTTAGCAACGTATAACTTAGTAAAAAAACTTGGTGCTGAAAATGTAACACTAATTACTCTTATTGAACTTAGTTTTCTTGGGGCTAGAACCAAACTTGAGGATAATGGCTTAAATGTAAAATCTATGATTTCATATTAGTAAATGTACTCAAGAGGATATTCTAGCTATGCTTGGTCTAAGCAGCCACAGAATGGCTTTAATAAAAGTATCAGAACAGAACTTAATACCAAACATGAATTAACTGAGTTCTTACAGAAATTCTCTGCCTCTGTATTAGAATCCCCTAAGGCTAAACTAGAAATCACAGAAAGTAATGAATCCACAAATGCGTATACATTTAGATGGATAGAGGATGGACGAGCTAAGTATATTAAGCTTAACTTCATCAAAAATACCTGGCTCCCCCTCGATAAAATATACCAATAAGTGAAAAGAAATTGAGGTAATTAATGTCCAATAAGAAATTGCATATTTTCCCCTTAATTACCCGGTCAGTTGCGGCATAATTACCCAGTCTTTTTTAGTAATAATAGAACTTCATCAAAAGGAGATGAAGTTTGTCAAATAGGAAATTTAATATGGATGTAATAAAAGAAATAGCTCGCTTATCCGAGAGAGGTCAAAGTAAAGCAGAGATTGAGAACATAACTGGTGTGACTCGTAAAACGATACGTGGATATTTAGATAAACTAGCTAAAGCAAATTTAAAGTTTGCAGACTTAGAAAAGCTGTCTAGTCGTGAGATTCAGAAGTTACTTTTTCGAAATGATAAATCAAATCAGAAGAAAACCCAACCTAATTGGGACTACATTTATCAAGAATATCAAAAGAAAAGTGTAACTCTTCAATTACTTTGGTATGAATTTATCGATGCTCATCCAGATGGCATAAGCTATACAAGATTTACTAAATATTTTAATGAGTTTAAAAAAACTCTAAATCCATCTATGAGACAAATTCACAATTATGGTGAAAAATGTTTTTTAGATTTTGCAGGTCATACTATCCCAGTCAATGACTCAAAAACAGGTGAAGTTAAAAATGCACAAATTTTTGTCGCTTGCTTAGGGGCGAGTAACTATACTTTTGCTTTTGCAGTTGAGAATCAAAGTCTAGAGAATTGGATTTACTGTAATAAGAAAGCTCTTGATTTCTTTGGGGGAGTACCAGAAGTACTAGTGCCTGATAATTTAAAATCAGCTGTTAATAAAGCTTGTAGATATGAACCTAGTATTAATAAAAGCTATTTGGATTATGCAAAGCACTATGATGTAGCGGTAATGCCAGCAAGAGTAAGAAAACCACAAGATAAAGCTAAAGTGGAAGTTGCAGTGCAAATCGTTGAGAGATGGATTCTTGCTGCATTAAGGAAGGAAACTTTTTTCAGTATCAATGAACTTAATCAGAGTATTGCAAAACTTCTTGAACAGTTGAATAGCAAAGAATTTAAAAAACTAGATGGGAATCGAAAATATATTTTTGAAAAATTTGAAAAAGAAAAACTAAAGCCTTTACCAGAAGATTCATTTGAACTACAGCTCTGGAAAAAAGCTAAAGTGGCTCCAGATTACCATGTAGAAGTAGAAAAACATTTCTACAGTGTTCCGTATAAATATATAAGTAAGAAAGTTGATATTGGCTTCAGTATACACACTGTAAATATTTTTTATGAAAATCAATTAATTGCTAAACATTTAAGGAGCTATGATAAACATAAATACAGCACCGTTGATGAACATATGCCTAAAGGACATCAGGAGCATAGTTCGTGGAGCCCTGAGAAGATAAGAGATTGGGCTTTAAAAATCAGTGAAAATACAGCTAAATTAATTGAGCAAATTCTAGCAAAAGGAAAATATCCAGCAATTAATTATCGTCCCTGTATAGGAATTATTAGGCTTGAAAAGCAATATGGGAAAGAGAGGGTTGATAAAGCGGCTCTAAGGTTACTAAAGTATGGTTTCCGGAATTCGGGTTATCAAAGCATGAAATCCATTCTTAAAAGAGGATTAGAGAATGAACCATTAGAAGATTTTTCGGAAGAAAAAGTCAAATTAGAGTTCCATGAGAATATTCGTGGGGCAGAGTATTACCAAGAAGAAAAGGAGAAATTCAGTGCTAATCAATGAAACTAAAGACAAAATGTCACGTATGAAATTAAGAGGGATGCTAGATGCTCTTGAAGAGCAGCTTCTAAACAAGGACTTACAAAGTTTAGATTTTGAAGAGAGACTAGGGTTTTTAATTGAGAAAGAGTTTTTACAAAGAGAAAATCAAAGACTAGCTTCTAGACTTAAGCAAGCAAAGCTTGGTCAGAGTGCAATCTTAGAGAATTTTGATTTCAAGAAAAATAGGGGAGTTACTAAATCTCAAATACTAACTTTTAGTCAATGTGACTGGATTCGAGAAAAGAAAAATATTATCATCACTGGAGCTACTGGAACGGGAAAGACTTTTCTTGCAAATGCACTTGCACAAAAAGCATGCAGAGAAGGATTTACTGCTCAGTATTTTCGATTAGGAAGACTCTTTGATGAACTTCTTGCAGCTAGAGGAGATGGGACTTACATAAAAGTTTTAGAAAAAATTGCAAAAAAGAATCTTTTAGTGATTGATGACTGGGGGCTGAGTTCACTTGATGACAAACAAAGAAAAGACTTCTTTGAAATAGTTGAAGATCGTTTTGATAAGCAATCTTTAATTATTGTGAGTCAAATTCCTGTAGATAAGTGGTATGAATTAATTGGAGACTCTACACTTGCTGATGCAATTCTTGATAGAGTGCTTCACGCTTCTTACAAAATTCAGCTTAAAGGAGCTTCTATGAGAAAAAATTTAAAAGGAGTTGAGCATGATTTACCCTAAAATTTTCAACTGGGTAATTAAGGCGCAACTGACTGGGTAATTACGCCGCAACTGACTGGGTAATTAGGCGAGAATACACAACTAAGGACTTTGAAGCAGCCTATGGGCATCTAAATACATTTATGGATACTTATAAATACCTAGAATCTCAAACTTAATAACTTAAATTACTTAATTAAAAACTAATCAAATCTGGGCATGGGATGAATAGGGTTTCAGATTCAAAGGATAAGATCGTAGTGGCTAATTATAAGTATTTATTTTCTCTAGTATTACTATTTTTAATTTATAGTGTGGCTTCCGTAGAAGCAAAATTTATAGATTTAGAATGTGTCAATGGTGATTGTAATTTAGAAGCCAAAATAGATGATAAAGATCTAAACCTAGATTTCGAGAAAGATACTGAAATAGTTCAATTACGCCTTAGTAAAAACTTAACTGGAGAACACATAAATGCAGATAGTGAAATTAAAGTAACTTTATTTAATGGTCCAATAGAGGGTGGAAATGTTCTATCTTCTTCAACTATAGATTTGTCTAGTATCAAGAGAAAAAACAAAAATATCCCTCTTGATTTTATAGTAGCCAGATTTTCTGGACTAAAAGAATTTTATATAGAACTAACCAATATCGACAGAGTATTAATAGTCGCTTACAGAATTGAAATAACAGGAACTGAAGAGAGTGATGATGAGCCTTTGAGTGATACTGAAATAGATCCAGCAGAAATTGGAATCATTGATAATAAAGACTGTAATAATTTCAAAAGAACTTGGGATAAAATCCAATGTAATAATGATGAATTAATTTTAGAGAGACTCTCTTTTGAATTAGATCAAGAAATACAGAATAATGAAAGTTTCATTGTTAAAGATGAACAAGAGAATTATATAATCAAAATCCCAGCAGCAGGGATGATAGCAGCTACTCTTGAAGCACAAAGAGTAATAGATGAAGAAAAAGAAGCAACTGAAGCTGCAGAAGCTGAAAGTGGAGAAACTATTGGTCATATAAGCTGGTTTAATGGATTAGTTTACTATGAAGATGGAAATCACAAAATAGCGCTTACAAGTAGAGATGATGTAAGTTCCTTTGTCAGAGGAGTCTATGAAGGCAGACTACTGAACCTTGAACGACTGGTAACTCAACTTTATAATCAATCACAAGCTTCAAATAATGACAGTAACAATGATTCCAACAATAATGGAGATGAGCCAGCTCCTTCAGTTCCACCTGAAGAGCCTCCAGCAGCTCCAGTAATTACATTTCCACTCGATGATATAGATCCTAAGCCAAGAGCAGTTTTCTCAATAAATAAATTGCATAAAGACTTTAACGGCATACTCTTTAAAGTTCAAAGAGAAAGTGATAATACAATCTTCGACGGAGTCTACAACTCCAAAGGAAAACTTAATACAGGAGCTATTAGAAAATTTTGTAGAGATACCAATTGTTATCTAAGCACCTGGTTTGATCAAATGAACTCAGGAAACCCAGCTTATCAAACAAGTTTAGCTAAGCAACCATACTTTAACGCATCTGCTAAGCCTTATGGAGTTAAATTTGATACTGGAAGATTTTTAAATATCGACGATAGTGCAGTCTATAACACTGTTACAAGCACCAATAAAGATATGAGTATTAGTTTTGTTACTGGAACAGAGGTTCTTACTAGACAAGTAATCTTTGAAGAAGGTGGAACCACTAATGGTTTAAATATCTATATTGAAGATGGACGTCTAATCTGGTCTATCTGGTCAGAGAGCACTGGCTGGGGCTATACTCATATCAGCTCCGCAATTGGACCAAATCAAGATCATACAGCAAGACTTGTCTACAATGGTACAGAAGAATATTTTGAGGCATACATGGATGGACACCTTATCAAAAGAGTGCAAGCAGGTACTAGCCTATCTAAACATACGGGTAATAATGCCCTCGGTGGTCAAGCGGAACATTCTTACTTCATAAGTGGTAAGGATCAACAGATGGAAGCCTTTCAGTTCAAAGGTGTAATCACTGATTTTATTTATTATTAAATCTTTTAAGGGTTAGATAACTAATAAATAAAATCATTCGCAGTAGCATGCCATTATCTTAAGCATGGGTGTACCACCATAAGGTCCGAATGTAAATCCCCAATTGCCAGTAATTAGACTAAGTAATGATACATCTTACAAAATTACCAGATAAGAATTCAAATACTCAACCTACTGCTTTAAAACAATTAAGATCATATCTGTTAATGAATTCTAAATTTGGCTATGATACAGACTATAAGTCAAATATCACAAAACAACTAAGTGATGGGAAAACAATAGAGTTTGGACGCAAAAGAGCAAGATTAGCCATAGATAATCAAGGAAAAGCAGCAAAGTTAATTTTATTAGTTCAAAATCTGAATGATAAATTTGAAAGCATAGGTGATCCAATTAGACACGAAATAAAACAAACTAGATATGATCGTGACACAGAATTAGTTACAAATCAAATCATAGATCAACTATATAGCGACGAAAACCCTCTTAAAAAAGATATAGGGTCTTCTCCAATTTGAGTGGATAAGGTAAATACTGTAATATGAATGTATGGGTTCAGATCTGAGTCGATTTTACG
>JAKVAO010000056.1 GCA_022447685.1 Candidatus Caenarcanales bacterium
GAATTCTACTAAATCGCAATCAAAACCAAGATAACACCAAGTTATCTTAAGTGGGAAATCCCTCAACCATAGGCAAAATCAAGTTTCACCTCCAAAAAATCATCTCATTCTCAATAAGAACTCAAAAATAAAGAGAGACAAGAAGAATTTTTAGAAACTGAAAGAATAATTATTAGCTATATAAAATTGTTTAAATAATTTAGCCAGGGGGGGGTACTTCAAGCACATAAGTTAACAGTTTATATAAAAAAGCACTATAGTGGACTGAAAACCTAAACCAGTAAGAGAGAAAAAATAAAGGGTAAGAAATTACTTACTATTAATATATTTATCACAGAACTGAGTTAGTTTTCTAAATTTAGTTTTTAAGATGTATCAGAGCTTGCTTTAGCAAGCTCTGATACATAAACTTCTGTTGGCGGCAGATAGCCTAATGCTGAATGAAGTCTAGTATTATTGTAGAAATTTATGTATTTAGCTATCCCCAACTTAGCCTCTAGTAAAGACTGATAGCGATTTACATAGACATCCTCATACTTAAGACTTCTCTAAAATCTTTCAATTGGGATATTGTCAAGCGCTCTACCTTTACCGTCCATTGAAATTTTAATTTTTCTATCTTGAAGTATCTTCATGAAAGCATCGCTTGTAAACTGAGATCCTTGATCTGTATTGAAAATTTCAGGAAAACCATATTTGTCTAAAGCTTCTTCTAGGGCTTCTATACAAAAATCTGTACTCATAGTATTTGAAATTCTAAAACTTAGTATCCTTCTTGAATACCAGTCAATCACCGCTGTTAGATAGCAAAAGCCTGATTCAAGTTTTATGTAAGTTATATCTGTAGACCAAACTTGGTTAACTCTCTGTATAACTGTATTTCTAAGAAGATATGGATATTTTTTGTGAGCTTTATTAGGTACACTTGTCTTTTTACCTGGAAAAATTGCTTTGATTCCCATGGTTTGCATATACTTTAAAACCCTATCTCTACCAATTGGATAGCCATTTCTAAGCAGTTCTTGCCAGATTCTTCGATAACCATAAATTGGATATTTTGTATAAATTAAGTCTATTTCATGCATGCAGCTAATATCTTCTTCACTAAAACCTTGTTTCTGATAGTAGAATTTGAATCTGCTGGCTTCTAAAAGTTCAGTTTGCTTACGAATAGAGAGTTCTGAGTCTTTTTCTAAAAGCTTTTCTTTAGTCATCAAGTCCAAGCTCCTTAACTTTTTTTTTCATCCAATTTGCTTCAACAGACAGTTCACCTATTTGACGAATGTATCTGTCTTCCTGATCTTTCATTGCCTTTTCTAGATCTTTAACTTTTTTCTCTGCTGGATGCTTATCAAATACATTGCTACAGCTACCTAAAAATTGGCTACGCCAATTACTCAACAGCTTTGGGGCTATGTTGTATTTTGATGCTATCTCGTTTAGAGTCGAATCCTCCCTCAGGGATTCTAGGACTACCTTCGTCTTAAATTTTGAATCGTATGCTTTGCCTCGGGGCATTGGTCTTTCTCCTTTTGACCTTACCCTTTATTTGTAACACCTTGGTGGTTTGATTTCTTCAGGTCACTTTAGTATTCTTTAATCTAGATATATTTTATCTAGATTAAAGAAGCGCCACTTCTTCATCACTCATGAATATACCTTCTTCAGTGAAAATCAAATTCTGCCATGGCGCGAATTCATCTTTAAAAGTCTGCCAGTGCTTTTCACCAAGTTCCATTTCTTCATCAGTAAGTAAAGCTTGATCAAAACCTTTAATGATTTCATCTTTATTCATATCAACACCGATGATTACGATCTCTTGTCTTCTATCACCATAAGGCTTCTCCCATAGATCCATAACAGTTCTAACTACATCAGGGTCAGTAGGCCAGTGTGTTTTGGGAGCAGCATCCCACCAGTATCCGAGCATACGTGATTCACAAACAGCTCCAGACTGTGACCAGTAACCGATCTTTTTCATTCTAGTTGCAAGCCAGAAGTATCCTTTAGAACGGATTACACCAGGCCAGTCTCCATTAAACCATTTGAAAATTCTTTCAGGATGGAAAGGTCTTCTTGCTGTATAAGTGAAATTCGTAACACCATACTCATCAGCTTCTGATCTTTCTTCTTCGTTTAAAGACTCCATCCACTCCTCATGCTCTTCAGCGATCTTAGGATCGTACAAGCCAGTGTTGATGATACTTGAAAGTGGTACATTGGCTTTCTTAGCTTCTATGATCTTAGCTTTAGGGTTTAAAGCTTTAATCATTTTTCTTACTTGAAGTCTATCTTCCTCATCAATCAAATCCATCTTATTCATGATAACGACATTTGCAAACTCAATCTGTGAGATAAGTAAATCTACGATAGTTCTATTATCCTCATTATCTCTTTCGATAGCTCTGCTACTTAAAAAGTCTTCAGAACCATAATCTTCTAAAAAGTTAAACGCATCTACTAAAGTTACCATAGTGTCGAGTTTAGAGATTTGATTTAAGGCATAGCCTTCTTCATCCTCAAAGCTGAACGTTTCGGCGACAGGCATCGGCTCTGAGATACCTGTAGATTCGATTACTAAATAATCAAAAGTCCCTTGATCAGCGAGCTTCTTGATTTCTAAAAGCAAATCCTCCCTAAGAGTGCAGCAGATACAACCATTCGACATTTCAACTAACTTTTCATCAGTTCTACTTAAATTCGATTCTTGGTTAACAAGCCCAGCATCAATATTAACCTCACTCATATCGTTAACTATGACTGCAACCTTCATTCCTTCACGGTTGGTAAGGATATGATTTAAAAGCGTAGTTTTACCTGCGCCTAAGAAGCCAGATAAAACTGTAACTGGTAGAAGAGGGCGTTCCTGAGCTACAACTTCTTTTATTTCACTATTTTCCGTACTCATAATTTTTAAAAACTCCTGGACTAAATATTCTAATAAACTCTTTTTTAGTGCTGAAGAAAAAAGATTACTAGATTAACTGCATATAAGCCACCTGCAAAGAATGTAAGCTTCTTCGAAAAGTTATCAGCTTGGTTTGTAGAGCATCCACTATCATCACAACAAGCATCAGCAAAAGTCTGAACAAATATTGTAAACAATAAAATTAAACCAGAAAGAAGCATAACCTTATCTTCAATAGCTTCAAACCATGGTATCTCAAAAGCCGAACCAGATACTCCTGCAAGGGCTCCTAAACTAGAAATACTAAGTAAAAGCGGAATTCCACAACAGAAAATATGCATTCCACAACTCAGAATCACGAAGAACGGTGATAAGAACTTCATCATAATTACATTTCCTTTTTTATTAGCTCCAAAAATTCTCTTCGTTTAGCATCGTCGATCTTAAAAAGGGCTTTACTCGCGATAGTAGTAGTTTTAGTGCTAGTTTTATGAACTCCTCTAGTAGTCATACACTGATGAGCTGCACTAACTAGGACAATTACTCCTTTAGGTTCCAAATAATCATTAATAGCATCAGCAATTTGCTGTGTTAAATTCTCCTGACTCTGCAAACGCTTAGCAAACACATCAACCAAACGTGCAAGTTTACTTATACCTACAATCTTCTTATTAGGAATATAAGCTATATGAGCTTCGCCGATAATAGGAATCATATGATGCTCACAATGAGATTCAAGTCTAATGTCCTTAACTAGGATCATCTCATCATCATTTTCTATATCTTCAAAAGTAGTATTTAGTACCTCAGCAGCACTACTAGAATATCCAGAAAAGAAATCTTTATAGGTGTTAATAACCCTTTTAGGAGTATCTATAAGAGCTATTCTAGAGGGGTTATCACCAATATATGAGATAAGAGTCTTCACGGCTTCGATAGCTTGCTCTTCGCTAGGCTTAGTTTTTTCTTTCAATTCAGGATCTCGAAGGTTTCGCATATAGCTGCCCATTAATATAATAACCCAAAAGTAATAATATTACATTAAGAAACTTTAAAAAGTTCTAAAGTATTGAAATTATCTTTACGTGGTGCTAATATTTTAATTGTAATTTTGTAACAATTTGGCATGGTAACAGTCTCACCTCAAGTTCAAAATCAAACAAAAAGCCTTGATCAAGAGCTTAGAGAAAGAGCGCTGAGTATATATATAGACACTTTAGGTGGAAAAACTTTAAAAGACTTAGAAGAAGATAAAAAACTTGTAGATTTCGTCACCGAATATCAACAAAAATGGGGTTTTCACCTTCACATCAAAAACCGCAATGAACTAGACCCATGCGACGGGCACCATGCTCACGGCAATGAGGAATCCTCCGAAGACCAAGGTATAAAGCAACATAGTGAAGAAGAAATTAAATCTATACACTCAGAACAAGAGCACTCGCATAACCATTCAGAAGCAGAAGATAAACCCAAAGGCTTCCTAGAGTCAATAATTGACAAAATAGGCAAGGACGACTCCATCCCCAAAGCTGCCAAGCCACTACTAATTAGATTTACCATCAATTCAGCAAATATTTTTCTTGCTCAAGGACTGAGCGCTCCACTTCATCAAGTCCACGCCCCAACAGAAATTACCAGCAGCTCCGCCGTTACTGTAATGCACATGATGAACTATGGCTCCAAGAAATGGGAAAGCCTTGCGAAGAATTTACTTACTATAGTGCCATTTGTCGCTCTTCACAGATTTATCAAAGTTCCAAGTTTTGTCATGAGGTCAGCGCTAGGCTTTGCAATCAGTCTTACAGAGCAGTTATCGAATGGCGACCAGAACAAATCAACTGGAGAAAAATTCAAAGATACTTTCACAAAGGATAGCTCAAAGTTTCTATTCAAAGTTGCTCAAATGGAGGCTATGCTCAACACAGCAATCCCACTGGGGCAAAATATAGCCAAGAAAATACCCAACAAGGTCATGGCTTTCATTGCCCAGAATTTAGCCATGGTAGCAAGCTTTACAGTAATACCTGAATTATTCAACTTATTCAAACCAGATTCAGCTAAGTCCAAGGCTAAGGATTCAGATGCTGCAGCACTCACAGCAGAATTACTAGAGTGCCCTGTCTGTGGCGACGCGCATGGAGCCAATGTTCACTTAGCTGAAATTTCTGAAGGAATAAGTGCAGCAGGAGCGTCTAACGCAAGTAATCATGAGCACCTGCACTCCATACTGCATGACCATGGAGGAGTAATGACTTAATGGTCGTTGAATTACTAGCTAGAACTAATGTCCTAGGCGCGAAACCATCAACTCCGAATGCTAAGCCTGAGTTTATCATTACAGTTCCTCGCTCTTTTACAAAAGAGCAAATCAATAATCTGATAGGAAACCTAGTTAATAAGTTTCACCATAAGAAAGATAGTTTTTTGATTCTGCCTGAAGCCAACACCAAGAGTAGGAATATAAAACTGTTTTTAATGCAAGCTGAAGCAGATAAACCACTAATATCTAAAGAATTCAAAAACACAGAAGACCTTGGAACAAGGATCCACCAAGAACTTGCAAAGCTTCCAATGGCAAAGAGTAAAGATTCCAGTAAAAAGCTTTTACCTGAAATAAAAAAAGAAGCTGAAACAAAAAATCAGATAGTAAAATTCAATAATATAGAAGCATTAAAAAAAATACATATATGTGGTGTTAATTGCGATGAACACGGAAAGGGTAATGAAGAGATTGTTGAGAAGTTAATCGCAGAACAAGATTATGGTAGCCATAATAATCCACAGGCAAAAACAGAGCAAGCTTCAAAACAAAATATAGACAAAACAAAAGTCCTAGATCAAAAACAAATAGATTTTATTCACAACAGAATTTCTGAATTAACAAAAATCAATGAGCAATTACTCGAACTTAGAAATGATAAAAAATCAATCCAAGAACAAGGAAACTGCGAAGAGGATGTCTATAAAAATCCGCAAAAACCTCAATGGCTACCCACCTTCAGTAAACATGATGGGTTCAGAGCTTACAAAATTCTGTATAATGAAAATACCAATACAGTGTCAATGACAGATCCGGATGGTATAGAAAGTGAACATCTATTTCCTAAATTCCACGCTGATATCCTTCACCCTGGAGAGCTTTCAGAATCAGAGTTAATAGTTCGTCCTATTTTTTATGTAGAGAAATACCTCCAGCCAGAAATTGCAAAATTAGAAGCAACTCTATCTGGCAAGACTACAGTAGAACATAAAGATATAGTAAGAAATGACACTAAATTTGCAGAAGTAAAAGACGAGAGTATAAAGCAAAAACTCACAAAAGATATAAACAATGCTTTTAAAGCTTTAAAAAATACTTTTAAGAGATTAAATATTTCTCGAAAAGCTTATGAAAGAGAGGAAGCTACCAAAGCAAGATTTGAAAAGGTGGCAAAATCTCAGTCTAATCCAAGCTCAATACTAAACGGCTCTTCTTTACTAAGCTCAAGGACCTTTGGTTTTGGTAATGCAGAAGAAGACTTAATTAGAAAAAATAGTGAAAAAGCTTACCGAGATCTTGAAAACAGCTTCAATGAAAATATGCTTAGCTTTCAGAAAAAATTAGAGAAGGGGGGCTTTGAAGAGATTTCTTCCAATAAGGAAAGTGAGTTGTCGATAGAGCTATCCAAAGAATTAGCAAGGCAACCAGAATTCAAAAACACCTATAGAGAGGAAAATGGTAAACGCGTTTTAACCGATATTAAACAAGTTTATTATAGAGCATTAATTGGACAGAGCATGCCAATAGACAGTGATGATTCTATGAAAAACTCAGATGAAAATCTAAGTATCATAAATGCTGATGATTATTATTTCAAAACAATTGGTGGTCTCAGCTCATCCTCAAATGCAGAACCCGAAACATTAAGTTTGGAAAACCTAGAAGAAATACCAACTGAAGAGACAATACCTCCTACAGAAGAACTAACAAAAGACAGTACAGAAGAAAGTACAAGCCAAGAAAACACTGATAACATAAAAGAAGAACCAAATGACAGCCAAAATCAAAGCCCAGAACAATAAGTTTTTTGATCACGCCATCACAAAACTAAAAGAGAACGACTTCAAGTTGACTAAGTCTAGAATTGACATACTTACAACTTTATCTAAGCACGAGCAAGCTTTATCTCCATACCAAATCCAGGACATACTCAAAGAAACTGGTAAAAACTATTCAGCGATAACTATATACAGAGTCCTAGAAACCTTCATGAGCATTGACATCATCCACAAAGTTCACAGTATCAATAGCTACATGAAATGTGTCCATGATCATGATCACTCCCATAGTTTACTTGTCTGCAAAAGCTGCCACAGCGTTGAAGCTATAGAAAGAGAAAGAAAAGATATGCCTCAAGTTGAAGGATTTGTGGTAAAAGAAGTCGTAGATGAAATAGTTGGACTTTGTAAAGCCTGTGACATAGAAGATTAATCTCACAAAGAATTACGCAAAATTAAATAAAACCAAATACAGGTAAACAAAATAAAGTGAGCCCGCTAACATCAAAGTCCTGTAATCAACTTTCTTATTAATATTTAAAGCTCCTAAAATTATAAAAGTTGCAAATATAGTCAAAGTCACAGAAACCAATACGACTTTATCTAACTGCCACGGAGTCAGCATGATACCAACAATACATGGAATTGCTGCCTGAAAAACCATTGCCCCGCTCAAATTCCCAATAGCAAGAGTATCTTTCCCTTCACTGGACCAGATCCAAGTATTAACCTTCTCTGGAAGCTCAGTTACAATCGGACTTATAACTAAGCTTAATATAAGTGGACTAATATTAAAACTATGCGCTAAATGCTCAACAGCATGAACAAAATCATGCGCAAAATAAATAATACCAATTAAACCCAAAAGCGCCTGCACGGAGATTAAAGGCAAACTCAAATTTTCAATTCCTAAAAACCTTTTCAAATAAAGTTCAGGAGTATCGTCTTCTTCATCACCAATTTCCTCAGCAGACGCCTTATAGGTTTGCATCAAATAAATAACATAGGTAAATAAAATCGCAATCACAGCAAGTATCTTAAACATATAATCAAAACTTCCATCTAAAATTCCCAGAAATAAACTCGATGAAATTCCGATAGAAAAAATAATTAGAAAGTAAAGTAAATCTCTTTTCAGGTGATTATGATTAACCTGCAACTGCTTAGAATCTTTATCCCCAAATTTGCTTTGACGCTTCTTCTGATGCAAAACAATACTTAGCCCAAGCAAAAGCATAGCCAATGTAGACAACATAAATGGGGCACCAACTATTGCACCTATAGCGATATCATTTTGCTCAGCACCAGAACTCTGGCTTGCCATATAAATAGCAACCAAAGGTAAAATCGTCTCAGGCAAAGCCGTACCAACGGCTGCAAGTATGCTCCCTGTGAATTCATGATTCAGGTTAAGCTTGTCGCCTAAATTTTCTATTGCATTAGTAAAAACCTGACATGCAATCAAAATGCCCAAAAGCAAACATAGAAGTTGAAAGTAGTAGAAAATATCACCTGACATCACTAAAGTTTTAAATGAAAAATATTAGGAGGGTTACCAGCCCTGTTAGAAGAGACCTAATTAATTTAATGAATTTTTTCGGGCTAGTAACCATACAATCCTTTGTTTTACAGGATGATTATGTTCAACAATAGTTAAAGTTTAGTTATAAGTAAAGTTAATCTTTTAATACTAAGTATTAGCTAAGCTAATCACTTGTGAGCCCCGCTAAAAACTGCGCTTAATTAGAGATCCTAATTGTTTTATTTTTCTTTAACAATCATTTTAACAAACCTTAACCCAAATGGGCTATATTTTAATTAGGTTAACTAACTAGTTTAAAAGGAGAAAACAAAATGTCAAAATATAAACTATATGAAGCCGGATGTACAGTATGCAAGCACTCAGTTGAGCAACTTTCAGGAATCGATAACTTAGAGGTAATCAACCTTAGCCCTGGTGACTCAAGAGTAGCAAGCCTAGAGAAAATAGGAGTAAAGTCGGTACCAGCCTTAGTCGTTAACGACAAAGAAGTACTACACATCAACTTCGGTGCAAATCTTAGCGCCCTCAAGTAAAACCCAAAAGAATCCAAGGGTTGTTAAGACCTTAGCCACAAACAACCCTTAGGATTCCTAATTACAGCAAGTAGGAGAAATTAACATGACAAGCAAAAACTATAGCTCAGCAGATTTTGATAAAACGCCAGCAAAGCTAAAAACACAAATTCCAAGTAAATTAATTCATAAAAATGTTGAAAATTCAGAACGAGAAAGCTATTCAAACGAGCGAAAACACCCAGTTTTCTTTGTAGACTTACCATCAAAAACTATAAACATGACTATAGGCGGGCTAGTAAAAGCTGGCAAAAGCAATAAACATAGACACAGCTATGAAACCATTCTTTATGTCATCGAGGGAGAAGGTTACAGCATTATCGAAAATGAAAAAATTGACTGGCAAGCAGGGGATGCAGTATACATACCAGTCTGGGCATGGCACCAACACATTAACTTAAGCCAAGACCAAGAAGTTAAATATATCGCATGTGAAAATGCAGCGCTTTTGCAAAACATAGGTGAACTTGCAATTAGGGAGGAAAGTTAATGAACTTAGAATTATCAGGAATTATTGCTTATCCAATAACCCCTTTCACCAGGGAAGACAAGCTAGACATGTCAGCCTTTGAAGAGGTACTAAACAATTTAATCCAAGCAAACGCAGACACCATAGCAATACTAGGCAGCGCTGGTGAAAATTTCTACCTTTCAGATTCAGAGTGGGAAAGTATTTTAAAGTTTTCAGCAGCACATCTAAAAGGAAAACTTCCTTTGGTAGTAGGGGTTTGCGAGGGCACAACAGCAAACGCTATAGCTAAAGCGAAGAAAGCTGAGCAAGAGAATGCAGATGCACTAATGGTAATCCCTTCTGCTTACTGGAAACTAAACGATGAAGAAATCTTACAGTATTACCAGGAAATATCTAAAAGTACTCGTTTGCCAATCATCCTCTACAACAATCCAGCTACTAGCGGCGTGGATATGAAACCAGAATTAATTTTAAGAATTTATAATGAAGTAAAAAATGTTCAATATGTAAAAGAAAGCACTGGAGATCTTAGGAGAATTCATAGAATTCAAGAGCTAAGTAACTACAAATTGCCTATTTTCAGTGGCTCCAATGCTACTGCTTACGAGGCACTCATGGCTGGAGCTACTGGCTGGTGTACTGCTGCACCAAATATAATCCGAGAGGCACCAAAGCAACTCTACCTTGCAATTAAAGCGAGCAAACTAGATTTAGCAAGATCACTATTCCGTAAACAAATACCCCTCTTGAGTTTTATTACAGAAAGAGGACTTACACAAACAATAAAAGCAGCTTTTAGAATACTTGGTAAAGACTATGGACTTGCAAGAAAGCCTTTGCTAGATTTATCTAGAGATGAAAAAGAATATTTAGAGAAGCTGTTAATACCTCTACAAGCAGCGCAGATGATGTAGAATATCCACTTAGGAAGGTGATGATGCTTGAGTAATGAAAAAAACGACAAACTTGAATATAAAATACTTCATGGCTTAGAGAAGATTTCTGATCTGCTGAAGAATCAGCTTTGGCAAAAAAGCCATCCTCTAAAATTAAGTCCAATCCAAGCTAAGATTCTTAATTACCTATTACTTAACTCTGAGAAGAAGAGTACCAACTCTAAATTAGCAGATGAGTTAATGGTAACTAGAGCGACCATTACGGACTCACTCAAACTTCTAGAATCTAAGGACTTTATTAGTTCAGAGAAAGACCCCAATGACAAAAGAAGCTCTTTCTTTTCACTAACAGCATTAGGAAAAACTGTCGCTAAAGAAACATTAACCTATGATATTGAGCTTGCAAGTAGTATCACCAAACTTGAGCCCCAATCACAAGAAAAGCTCTACTCTGGGCTAGTAACTTTCATTAAAGAATTACAAGAATATGATTTGATTTCAGCGCAAAGAATTTGTTTCACCTGTAAATACTACTCAAAGAACGAGGATCAACATTATTGCAATCTACTAAAAAGCGAACTCAAGAACACAGAAATCCAGATCAACTGCCCAGAGCATGAAGCTCCCCAGTAATAAATTCAGAAGCCAAAACAAAAAAATTTAGTCTAAAAAAACTATACTGCTACAAAACTCTAGTCCAATGAGTTGAGTTAAGGAACCCCTCTAATTTCAAATATATAAACTATAAGAGCTAAGTCAAAACTTATAACTTAGAAGAAGGTAATGATCAAAAAGGGAAAAGATATGAACAACCCAACTGCTAGCAAAAGAGCGCTTGACACTATAAAGCTAATTGGAAATCAGGTAATTGAGATTAGAGAGATTCTCAATAAACAGCACGAAATGATTCAAAGATTAGAAAAAGAAGTGATCAGAATGAAGAGCGTGACCAAGGATGGTGAGCAGAATATCAAAATCCTTCAACTTGACCAAAGAGATATATTAAGACAAGTTCGTAAATTGAAAGAAGGCAACACTGTATTCGAGAATGTAGTTGACCAGACAGAAGAGATCAACGATGAAGCAGCTGATATTTTATTCAATGAAGAAATGCAGATAGATGGTCCAGATAAGTTGAACCACGTTGACGATCTTCTCAGCTATGATGAGCAAGAAATTGGTTCTAAATTTTACCCTAATTACAAGAGAAGTAAAGTTGTAGCAAACAACGAGAAAGCACCAAAGCCACAAAGACAGAATCAAACACAACAAAGACCTCAAAATCAAAAACAAGTTAAAACTAATAAAGCAAATTTCAAGCCAATTAGCAAGCAAGAAATGAACAAAAGAATTGATTCAAGAGTAGAAATGCTTCAAGAAGAGGTTAAAAACCGAGTCAAGAAAGCTGATAAATTATCTTTTGATAGAATTCCTAGATTGTTAAATTTAGATTAGATAAAAAAATAATTTTCTCAAATTATATAAATTCAAAAATTAGCTAGCAAATGAGTAAATACTCTTCTTTGTATATTTATAGAAAGAGGAGTCAATTAATGAATATCACACCAGAAGCTTTACAACTTAGATCTAATCAACTTTTATTTATAACAGAAAATAGACCTGAACTTACAGCACAAGCAAAGGATCAGATAAGTGCTTTAAATCAAGTCAAGGAAATTATAGGAAATAGCCAGGACGTAGAAGCTACTCTAGATGAGTTTATTGCAAAGAATGGAGAAGAAGGATACGAGCTTTTAAAGAAAGCCGGAATCACTAGCTCACTAGAATTGCTTGATTTCAGTAATCAAAGCTTAGCGAATCAGACTTGGGAATTAACAAGCACAAATAATTTAAATGATGGTTCCGAGAAATTAGACGAAAAAAGTATAAAAGATAATAAAAAAGGTCTTAAAGGCTTTTTAATGAACTTAATCGAAAGTAATAATCCTGTCGTCTCATATGTCATGAATACTAGGGGACCTTTAGGTGATTTAATAGAAAATACTACAGGAATTAAGATTGCTCAAACCAATGCAGAGATGATAGCTTTATTTATGCCTAAAAATAACAATTCAGGCATAGCAATAAGCACTCCTGAGGAGACTTTAGAGTTAACTTAGACACAATCTTACTTTTTTAGTAATGGATTCTCATTTTCCTACAAAAGAAAAAGAAGGAGATCTATAATTTCGAGAGAAATTATACTGGAAAAGAAAACCCTCGAGGGTTCGAATCACCTTCAAAAAAAAGCCCCTACTTAAGGACACGCTGAAAAACCCACGAAGTGAAGTTTTTCAACCCTGACCGAGGAATGAATCCTAGCTCAGGGAGCGAGGTCCTTAAACCCATATCAAGCGGATTATGCTTCAAAACTTTGTTTTTCAGCAAATCCTTAACGCGGGGGCAAATGGCGGAGAAGGAGGGTTTAGGGGAAGCGCTCACTGGTAAGTAACAATGCAGTAGAGACTACCCCGGAGGAACTAAAAAACAAGATCAAAATCTTGTTTTTTAGCAATGGATTCTCATTTCCCCAATAAAAGAAAAGAGCTAGCATTAATGCTAGCTCTTTTCTTTTAAATGGCGGAGAAGGAGGGATTCGAACCCTCGGAACAGATTTTGGTCCGTTCAACTTCTTAGCAGGAAGCCGCTTTCAGCCACTCAGCCACCTCTCCACGGTGTTATTTGTTAAAACTTATAGTTCAAACAAACCTGAACTTAGATTTTAGCAAAAATCACAGATTTTTTGAAAAAAGGCTTGTAAAAACTTTATTATTTCCTCACAAATCCACCATAGAAGCCTAGAAAAAAGCTTGGAATTAAAAGCACTTGCAATACGGGTATAATGCAGACATGGATATTAAGCTAACAGAAGACCAAGAAATGTTCTGCAAAATGGTTGCGGATCTAGCTTCTAAAGAGTTCGCTGAAAAGGCTAAAGAAATTGATAAAAGCCATCGCTTCCCAGCTGAAAATGTCAAATTAATGGCTGAATGCGGTCTCATGGGACTCACAGTTCCAGAGAAATGGGGCGGTGCTGAAATGGACTATGTTTGTTACGCTTTAGCAGTAGAAGAACTTTCTAAAGCCTGTGCTAGCACTGGAACTATCTTCTCAGCGCACTTATCACTCTGCGCGATACCGATTTACAAATACGGCAATGAAGAACAGCATGAAAAATTCCTAAAACCATTAGCTACTGGTGAAAAACTTGGAGCTTTTGCTCTCTCAGAACCAGGAAATGGCTCAGATGCAGCTGCTATGCGTACTAGTGCCACTGAAGATGGAGATTATTATGTACTTAACGGCTCCAAAGCTTGGATCACGAATGGTGAAGTTGCTGATACTTATTTGATTTTGGCTCAGACTGATTATGAAGCTAAACACAAAGGAGTTACAGCCTTTATTGTTGAGAAAGGTACTGAAGGAATGAGTTTCGGTAAACCTGAAGATAAACTTGGAATTCGTGCAAGTTCAACAACTCAAATTCACTTTGATAATTGTAGAGTTCCTAAGGCTAATGTATTGAGTAAGATTGGCGATGGCTTCAAAATCGCTATGGCGACACTAGATGGCGGTCGTATTGGCATGGCAGGTCAAGCAGTTGGAGTAGCAAGAGCAGCTTTCGAAGATTCTATACGCTATGCACAAGAACGTGAAGCCTTCGGCACTAAAATTTCAAATTTTCAAGCAATTCAATTCAAGTTAGCGAATATGGTAACAGATATTGATGCAGCCAAATTATTAATCTATAAAGCCGCTACAGCACACGATAGAGGCGAGAATTTCTCCAGGTTTGCAGCACAAGCTAAACTATTTGCTTCTGAAATGGCAATGAAACATACGGTAGAGGCTATTCAAATTCATGGCGGTTACGGTTATACTACTGAATATAACGTCGAACGATATATGCGCGATGCTAAGATTACTGAAATTTATGAAGGTACCTCTGAGATTCAGCGTATAGTAATAGCAAAAGACCTACTCAAAGAATATGGCATATAGTCAGCAAAATCCACCACCCTATTACAAGCAACAACTGCATAGAAAAATTTATCACGCAAAAAGCCAAATAGGTGGAATACGCTACTATGTTCCTGATGATATTAAGAGGCATAATATCAAAAAACGTCTGGAAGAAGAAATCAAAATCAGTATTCCAGAAGAAACTCCACAAGTAATTAAAGAACGTGAAGAAAGGCATGTTGTCGAGTCTGAACCTTTTATCCCCGACACTCACAATTTTAGGAAAAAAAGAATAAACCCTGAAGTTGTCAAAATTATTGAGCAATTAAGAACTGGTGAACTTGGTGTTGCTGAAGCAGCAAAGCTCATTCGTCAAGAAGATATTAAGCAAATCAAAGAAGAAAGAAAAAGAGTCGAATCTGAAATAAAAGAATTAAAACATAAGAGTCACCTCAAAAAGAAAAAAGATGAAACTTATACTATCTCCATAATGGGATCTTCAACTAACTTTGGAGCTTTTGGGATCAAGAAACCAGACCTATCAAGGCAGGATCAGCTTTGGCTAGAAAAAGCTCAATACTACTTCATCAACGCTGAAGAAAAAGGTATTCGTGTTGGCAGTGCAGCAGGCTATACCACTAGAGAAATTTTAGAAGCTCTTTGGGCAACAGCTGTTCATGAAGGCATCAACCCGAAACGTTTTCTCGTTCAACTATATACAGAGTCTAGATTTAACCCTAATCAAGTTGGCAAAGCTGGCGAAAGAGGTCTGGGGCAATTCAAAAAATCAACAGCTAATTTCCATAAATTTAATTGGGATTTACTCAAAGGGGGCAATGATACTTATGCTTATCAGGCTAGATCCTCTGCAAAATTCGTTAAAATGGTAGGAGAGTCAGCTTATAACAGTGTTGGACCAAAAGGCAAGCGTTATTCAAGTAAAATTAACCGCAGACTAATGCAAATCAACAAAACTGAAATCCCAAGCATTGCTGAGAACTGTTGTTAATTCAAATAAAGCAATGATAATAGCTAACAGAGCTACTGCCCTAAAAACTGATTACCTAAATCCAATAATTGATTAATAGTATCAGCTGATTCATCACTACTTATCTGCGTTGAATCTTTCTTCTTGTTTTTAGTTGGTATAGCCTTGAGTAGAGAGTTCACAGAAGAATTCAAAGATGATCTAGAGAGTGGAACTGCAAGTGGGCTCTGAACAGCTTTAGTATTCAGAAGTTTAAGTTCCTCAATTTTCACACTTGGCTTATCTGCAGGACCTCTGAGTTTAAACGCAATTTGTAATTGCTCTGGTACTTTGAATAAGAAGTTAAAATTAACAATATTATCGAAACGATGCTTACCTTTACCTGTAAGCCTTGCAAGCTTAGTATCAACATCGATATCAGAGAAATGAGTTTTTTGATTATAGATAGCAAAATTCGCTTTAGCTTCACCGAAGTGAGATTCAAGGGCTTTATCAAGAAATGCTGTATCCACTGGCAAAAATCTTGTAACTTTGTCTTTCTTTTTCTTTAGAATTTCCAAGAAACCTAAACGCCCATCGTGAAAATACAATGATCCTTTACCTCTCATAGACTGAAGTATAGAAGCATTATCAGCACCTGCAAATTCAATATTAAAATCAGGAATTTCAAAGAAACCTGTTACCTGAGCTATGGAATTAGGATTAAAAACATGATAAAGTTCTTCAATCTTCAAGCCTTCAAGAGAGCCTTTCGAATTCAAACATAACTTAGAATTCTCCATATTATATCTACTATTCAAACTGAAATCTAAGTTGCCAGAAGAAGTCTTAGCGTTATCTTTGTTGCTAATAGCGACAGTCCCTTTAGGGATCTTAAAATCCAGATAAGGGTTTTGAGCCATATTAATAGCAGTATTGAAATTAATTAGTGAGTTTAGCTTTAATAAATGATCCTTATCTGCTCCCATCATCATATCGTTCAAAGAAAAATTACCAGAACCTTGCATCAAAGCAAGTAAATCACCTGCAAGCTTGGCTTTTAGTTTAATATGATCTTGATTAGAGTTAGAAACATCTAAGAGCATTGCTTTTTTATCAAGAAGATCATCTGGAATATCAGAAAGATTGACGTTCAAATTCAAATCACCATCACTCTTCATAGTATGTAAATCCCATGGAAGAGACTTCAGTGTGCCTTTGTATGTAAGCTTAGAAGAGCTAGAGCCAAATAAATTAGTATTAAAATTAATCGAAGACTCTTTCTCTGAATTAGCAAAGTCATTAGTCAATTCCAGATCTTTGATTAAAAGATTCAAATTATTAATATCAATGGGCTTTGTGTTTTGCGTCTGATAAGAAATCTGAGCTTCATCAATCTCAAAACTATCCAACTGAAAAGAATCCAGAGCTATTGGGTCATTCACTTGAGCTGAAGATTCAGCATTAAGGTTTTCAGGGTTTGACTTAGCTTGATTTGCTGAATGAGAACTATTAGCAATAATTTGATTTATATCAAGTCCTTTCAGACTTACTTGATTGTTGGCATCAACGACTAAAAATAATTTAGGTTTTTCAATTTTAATCGACTCAAGAATAAATTTTCTTTGAAGTAGTGGCTTTAATTTGATTTCAAGAAAGAATTTATCTATATCAATAGCTTTAGCAACTTGAATCTCAGTAATTTCAAGACTTGGTTTTAATTTCAAAAAACTTAAGAAGTTAAAATGAAACTTATTAAAGTTGACGTCTACTCCAGTTTGAAGCTTAATTTGATCTTTAATAAGAGTTTCCCAGTTTTTCTTTAAATATAACTCAAAGAAGCCATAGGAAACTGAGATCAATAATATAAAAACTACTAGAACAGTTAATATAAACTTAAGCAAAGAAGATTGTTTTGGATTAGAGTCCATGTAAGTATTATAACTAAGATTTCAGAGAAGTTTCTAATTGGGCTTTGCTTGGGAAAGCTTGCATGAGGGCAAGTAAATTATTTTGATTTTTTATTCTTTTATCAAAACTTGTTTTTTGAGTAATTGAACCTGACATCTCTTCCAATTTAAATAAACCCTTAAATTGATTTTGAGCGTAGTCCAAAAATTCAGATAGAGCTTGATCAGCATTACCGTAGTTATTTCCTGTATATACCTTGATATATTCCTGCAATGCTTTAATACTTGAATCTGATAATTCAATCTCAGAATTTGAAGCAGCAATTTGATTTCCTATATCTTTTATAATGGTTTTTAATACCGGCTCAGCAAAATCATTGAATCCATCTTCTCTAGTTGGTAATTCGATGAGATCTTGATTGACTTTAAAAGCTAATATTTGTAGTTTTGCTCTGTCTTGCCCTGGAATAGTTTCAGTCACCCCCTAGCATACTCATCAATGTCACTAATTTCACCTTTAAGCAATACCGAGTACTCTGAGTTTTTCTTAAGTTCTTTAGCCAAGTTCCTAATTAGATTTGTATCAGCTAGTTTAAGTCCTAGAGAAGTTCCTTGCTCGCGCTTTCTAATAGGTAAATCTGGCTGTATAGTTTGAAATCCATAAGAATCTCGATTATATATTAAATTTTCCACTTCACCTGTTTTGTAATTCTCTATATTTGTTGGATAATTCTCTTTATTTCCATGCGCAATTCTGTATTGTTCAGGTATACGATACTTAACTTTTTGCTCTTTGTATTTAGCTGGCACACCTAGATTATTATCAGCAGCTCCCGTTTTAAGAGTTTTTCTTCTGTAGTGTAGTCTGTAGCGGGATTACAGTGCCTTGGGGAAAGTTAA
>JAKVAO010000057.1 GCA_022447685.1 Candidatus Caenarcanales bacterium
CTTTCTTTAATTCTGCGTTTTCTGATTCTAATTCTGCAATACGAAGCTCTAAGCTTTTTCTTTTCTTTAAAAATCTTAGTCTAAAAAATGCCCTCACTCTTATTAGTAACTCATAAATAACTAGATTTGGCCAGAGCTAGACCTATTTGTTTACATAATCTTTATTTTTTACCTGAGTAGTTACTAGGACTCCATGAATTTGAGATAAGAGTATTAGATTCAAGTAACCTTGCAGGCTCATATCAATTTCAAATCAATGTTGTAGAAAATAATGGTTCAAACAACAACGATGATACTTCTCTAACCTTCAACGATGCAGCTAATGTTATTAATATTAGAGCTCCTAAAAAATTATCATTCAGAAAATCCAAAGCGAAAAAATTAAGAGCCTCAGCGTTGCAGCTCAACACTGTAGATAATGTTGCAACTGTTCTTGATGATCTCACTGATGAAGTGATTTGGGAGTATATAGATTTCAATGAAAAAGATAATCCAAATATTACCCTTAGAACTTTCTTAAAGATAGGAAAAGCGTTTAAATTAAACCGGTTACCACAAGGTACTTTTGCTGTATTTGCAAGAGTTGGTGAGGCTGAAGACTATATTAAAGTAAGAGTTACAGGTAAAAGGATTAGCATTGAACCAGTAACTAACAGTCAGAGTCTACAGTTATTTACTAGATAGATTTAAGGAACGCAGGCTTTCATGCTCTGGTAGTCTATATAAAAGAATAAGGTGTAGCAGAGTATGAAAGCCAAGGCTCTCGAGGATGAAAAAGCACAGTGTAATGGAATTACATGAGCATTTTGAAGACGAGAGGAACGCAGAATTTCATACTCTGATACATCTTATAAAGCTTGTTCACGCCACTTGCCACCTTGCCACATAACAGCAAGAAAAGCACTTTGTATCACTCTATAAGAAATCTGTACTATCCAGATACTTAGTAAACCTACATGAAAGAAGTGCACCAGAGCATAAGCAATAGGCAAAAACAATAACCACTGGAATACGAATGAGGAAATCATAACTTCTTTGCTATAGCCTACTCCCTTCAATCCATGGATAAATATAAAACCTATTACTTCAAAAGCAATACTTAAACCCATTATCTTCAAAGGTAAAATCCCTGTCTCAACCAAAGATTGATCCTGAGTAAATACTAAAAGTATCTTGTCTGAGAATAGAAAAATACCAAAACCAATAAACAGAATTACAATTACGGCACTAATCAAAACATCTCTTCCCCACAGCAAAGCATCTTCTTTGTCGCCTCTTCCAAGTGCCTGACCTGAAAGTGAGGCAAGAGTAATACCAAAAGCTATAGCAGGCAATAATGCAAGCAAGTATATATTTATAAGTACGTTTGTTGTTGCAACTTCTGTAGTACCAATTTTCCCAACTATCCAGTAAAGTGCCAGCACACCAGTCATAGTAATAAACTGTTCAAAACCACTGGGGACACTAATTTTCACAAGACTTTTAATTTCATCGTAGCTAGGTTTCCTTTTCAGAAAGCCATTAGCTTTAAGAGACTTGAGAGCTTGATACAGATAAATTAAAAAGCCTAGAAGTATTGATAGCGAAGTTCCTAGAGCAGCACCACTAACCTCCATTCGTGGAAAACCAAAATTACCAAAGATAAAAAGATAATTCATCACTATGTTACTAAGATGCATCACTATAAGTGTTTTCATGTAAATCTCTGCTTGATTAATTGCATTCCAATAACCTCGAAAAGCATAGTTCACAGTTAAGAAAAACATCGCCATCATTCTAATATCAAAATATTTAATAGCCTCTTCAGCAACAGCTTCTGAATTAGTCAAAAAAGCAAAAAGCTTCGGCGCTAAAGTAAAAGCTAAAGGTATAAAAATAAAACAAGAAACAAAACTAATAATGATACTTGCATTCAGTGGATAAGCACTTTCATTTATTTTATTTTCACCAAGTCTTCTAGCAGCTATAGCCTGCACCCCTGCAGAGATACCAAGAATAGGTGTCTGGACAAGAAATGCTGCAATACTAGCAAGACCAACTGCAGCTAAAGCTGTAGAACCAATTTGTCCAACCATAGCCGTATCAACTAAGTTCAAAATGTTTTGGGAAAGCATTGCTCCCATGATGGGTAAAGCAATTTGGATAATTTGTCTAGATCTTGATAACTGAATCATGAATTTAACTCAACTCTTTTGATTGTTACATAAAATATCTCAAAAAATATAAACTCTTACAAAAATTAGCTATTACATTATCAAAATAATTCCCCAGCTCACTTTTAATATACTAGGGAACTCAGTTTTAGCGTAAGAAAACAAAGAGAGAAGAAGGATAACAACTAAAATGAGTGGAATGGATCTTGGAGGAACTGGTCATCAAAAACTGACTAGTAATGTGTTTTCAATTAATAGTGGTAGAAACGAAAAAGGCTTTATCCAAGGCAATAAAAAGGAACAAGCCGCAACTGTGAAAAGAAAAACAAAAGAACCTGAACCGCCACCAGAGGATGATTCAAAACAAGCATTAAAAAGGGTAATAGAAAAGTTTGCAAAAAATAATTCAATGACTCTTCAAGAATTACAGACCTTATACCGCCCACTGAATCACCATGATGGTAAAACTATTAGCCTGGGACCTAGTCTTAGTAAAAAAACTGTAGCAAATACAAATCCAGAACAAGAGGTCTTAATTATAGATGCCTAGAGATTTGTAGATCAAGAATTAAAATATCATGGTCTAGATGAGCATAAGTGTAAAACAATCTTAGAATACATTCTAACTACTAATGGAATTGAATTTGAGCCTAGCCAAGAATCATCTGGAAAGTATATTATCAAGGGAAATCAGAGTGACGTAACCTTTCACTCTCCTATGATAGATGAAGATACTAGCAATCAAGCTTTGACAAAAAAGGAAAGCCCTTGTATGACTCAAGGTCAAATGTTTGGATATGCAGTGGCAATTGCTGCTATAACGGCGTTACATTTCCACGCACCAACAATCAGTGATATTCACACAATCTTCCAACCAAATCTAGATCAAAAGCCACCTAATACAGAAATTCTGGAAGCTGAATAAATAAAATACTCCTAATAAAACTAATGTGAATATTCTAGTCCTTTAGGGCATAATACTAAGTGTATGTTTTTAGCTAGATTGGTAACCTTCATTTCTTTATTATTTATTGCAAATACCTTTGCTAATCTCCCTGTTGCGGCATATGACTTCTATGGTGGCCTTGTTACTAAAGCTAGTGCTTGGGGCTTCGATACTATAGAACTTGAAGTTACTGAATCAAAAAAACTAAAGAAAAATCCTGAGAAATACGCAGATGCATACCCTGTAGGTACTAAGTTCTATGGTCAAATGATCGAGCATAGGGACATAAGACGTATGTCCAAAGATGAAATCAAAAAATTCCATCTATATAAAGCAGTATTACCTAATGGCGAAGAAGTAAAAGTTGATGAAATTATCAAAGTTAGACCAACTAACAAATTAGTTAAAACTAGATATGGTGGTTTCTTTGCTATCACAGAAACAGCTCAAATACTGGGCTTGACGATAGATGCACTTACTGTTGGTTTGCCTGTAGGTAGAGGTGGAGCTGCACTATGGTCTATGGGACACTATCTCTATGAATCTAGACCTGGTGAAAACAAATGGAAAATAGGTACTGAAGGCTTTTTCAGAGGCTTATTTGCACCGATACCTTTTATGATTTTCAGAGGGGATAAATTATATATACATCCAGATTCTACAATACTTATTCACAAAAACCGTGGTAAAGAATATATCAATGCAAGTCTGATTAAGAAATACAATGATATTGGTCTTGAAGAAGAATTTAGAACTAAAATGAAATTAGTTAAAGAAGTAGACATTGAGGCTGTCTAAGATTTAGTCACTAGCCATGGGTGAAACTACTCATTACGGACTTAGAAATTATCTCAGTGCAGTTGCTTGCACCTCAGTCACTGAATCAAATCAAAATGCAACTATCTACAGGGTTGACTTAGAATCAAGTAGTCAATATCATCAACATAAATATTGGTACCTATATTTAATATTCTATTCTGATGACATAGTTCGCTTTTATTATTCTCTAGAGCAATCAATAACTAAGTTTCAAGAAAACCAGTTTATAGATTGGGGCTATCTAGATAAACAGGAGCTAAAGATTGCTTTCCTAGAAGATGTCGAATCATATCAATTCATAACTAGAAAGATTAAGCTTATTATTAATAAAGACTCTCTTGCTAGCAAAATTTATAATATAGATGGAGAACTAATTTCAGCTGATTTAAGCGAGGCTGGATTCTGTTTTCAAGAAAATGAAATCCGTTCATATAAGTCTTATGAGGACTTAGAATCCCCCCCTCTAATTTATGGTCTTGGTGACAAAAGTGGCGAAATTAATCGCTGGGGTAGAGACTTTATCAACAAACCTTTAGATGCACTTGGCTATGATGCTTCTAATTCAGACCCACTATATAAAGATATACCTTTTTTCATAGTTCTTGATAGAAAACATAATAAAAGCCATGGCATTTTCTTTGATAATCTCTCAGAAAAATTCTTTAACTTTGGACGAGAAAGAAAACCAATACCTTATTATTATTTCGGTGCTAAAGCTGGTGAAATGAATTATTACTTCATCTATGGTCCTTCAGTAAAAGAGGTGAGCCAGAAATATATTTCATTAAGCTCAAAACCTCCATTAATGCCCGAATTCAGCTTTGCTTATTTAGCTAGTGGCATGGCTTATACAGAAAGAGATGGCTCTGCTGATGAAATCAATAGTTTCATAGAGAGACACGAGGAACAGGATATTCATCCTAAAGGTTTTCACTTATCTTCTGGATATACCCTCAATGACAAAAATCAAAGACTACAATTCACTTGGAATAATGAAAAGTTTCCTGAAGTATCAAATTTCACTGCAAAGCTTTCTAGCAAAGGAGTAGAACTATGCACAAATCTTAAGCCCGTTCTGTTACTGGAGCACCCCTTATATCAAGAAGCTAAAGCTTTAGATCTATTTATCAATGATAAACCTGGAACCCCTTTAATCGTGGATTATTGGAGTGGGCAAGGTTCTTACATAGACTTTAGCAAAGCTCAAAGCCAAAAATGGTGGAAAGAAAAAATTAAAGAAAGCTTTATAGATAAAGGTATACGTGGCATTTGGAATGACAATAATGAATATGAAATTTTCACTGAACACGAACAGGAAAATCAAACAATAATTCAATCAAGTATAATGTCTCAAATCTCATGGGAAGCTAGTCTAGAATCGAGAAAGGATCTGCGACCATGGATACTAAGTAGATGTGGCTATGCAGGAATACAGAAATACGTCCAGACTTGGACTGGTGACAACTACAGTAGCTTCAAATCACTCAAATATGACAATGCAATTATTAGCTCTATGGGGCTTTCAGGTCTAATTCATAGTGGTTGTGACATTGGTGGCTTTTGGGGTAGTGAAGCTTCTCCTAAACTACTTTTAAGATGGATTCAATCAGGAGTTTTCAATCCTAGGTTTTGTATACATTCTTACAAAGATATTCCAACTGAAATACTTCAATTACAAGATAGTGTTGATGAAGCAAAACCCAATAATAAATGGTCGATAGCAAAACGCTATATGCATCTAAGAGATAAATTACTTCCTTATATTTACCAAGCGAATTACAAAGCAGCGACAGAAGCGGTACCTATGCAAAGGCCGCTAGTATATGATTTTCAAAATGATTCAAACTGTCACGAGCAAAGCTTTCAATTTATGTTTGGTGACTCATTAATGGTAGTACCACTATTTGACAATAGTTCAGAAAGAGTTTATTTACCTCGCCACGACAATAGGTCATGGATTGATTTTTTCTCATTACTGGAATATGAGAACGGCCAAAGCATTACGTTTAATGCAGAGAAAGATGATATCCCAGTGCTTGTAAAAGCAAACTCTGTTATTGCAATGCTTGAAGATGAGCAAAGCCTAAAATTACGTATTTACGTAAATTCTGATGAGTTATCTAAGCAAAAAGAACTAGGCATAAAATATAAATTTTATGAAGATGATGGTAATACAAATATGTATTTAGATGGTGAATACCTGCTAAGGGAGCTACTTATCAGAGTTAAACTTGATACCAACAATGAACCAAAGACAGAACTAAATGAATTAATGCGAGAAGGAAAGGCAAAATCAAGGTATATAATAAATACCGAATCTGTATTTAATGGAAAATTGTATAATTAATAAGGAATTTTTTGAACCTTGATGGCAACTGAAAGATCTTGGAATGATTTAATTTCTCTATGGCAAGGGCTTAACAAGCTCCGCTTTATATTGTCGTCTATTCAGAATACAGGTCTTGTTAAAATTGATCAGACTTTTCTAGACAGGTCTTTCCCCGGTCACAACTTCCAGCTACTTATGAGTCATAAAGACCAGCTAATTGCTGCGCTTAAAGAACATGACGAAAAGAAAACTCTACAACTAGATGAAAATATCAGATTGGAGATTGAGGAAGCCAAAAAGTGGCTCTCAGAGATGGGTGATGAGATTACACTTAACAAAATCACCGAATCATTCCAATACCAATACATTCTTAAAGACGAACCTCAAAAAGAATTTTTAACTGGCTTTATAAAAATTGAAAGCTTAGCAGATCCAACTCACAAAGCACTTCTCAGTTGGCAAGATAGCCAAAATCCTATTTTATTTCTAGCAGAAATCAAATCTGGCTTAATGTATTTTCATGTAAACTACGGTAACGAAGGTTTAGCTATTATCTCGGAATTAGATGGTGGTTATAAATGGACTCACGCAATGAAACATGAGTATCTAGACCTTATTAGCACTCCTTATGGTGCAGTAAAAATGGAACCTGATTCAGACCAATACCAATTACTTGACGGTAATCTTGCTGGAGCTAAAGCTTTATCACACGCAAAAACTGTTGGTAAAAATGGTAAGACACTTTTTGAAAACAATGTAATGCTTATGAATCTTTACAAAAAAGATTTACACAATTTGTTTATGGTCTAAGCAGTAACTGAAACTTATTAATTAATTCCCAAAATGTATAAAATAAGCTAAAACTGATGAAATTATAGCTAGTAGAATTCCTGTGGTAATTATTTTCAAGTAGCTTAATTCAACTTTCACAGATTCAAATTTTCCATTAAAAGATTGCTCTAGGTTACCTATTTTAGATTCAAGCTTAGATTCAAGTCTAGTTTCGACAGATTCGATCTTAGAATCTAAGGCAAGAATATGACTATCTAATTTATGAATCGCTAAAGTAAAATCTTTAGTAAGATTCTCTAGAATAATATCCATTTCTCTTTTACTATAAGGTCTTTCTGAGTCCATAAATTCAATTCTAGATTGCTTATTTTCATTCTATCGAAAAATCAGTAAATCTACTATACTTATTCACAAAAAACATTAATAGTTTATTATCAAGATCACAATAAGCTAAGATTAGTCTCCGTGCAAGAAAAAGTCAGACTTGATCAATTAATTCTTGATCTTGGCTATTTTGATAGCCGTGAAAAAGCACGCTCTGCAATCATGCAAGGCTGCATTTATATCCATGGGAAAAAGATTGATAAAGCCGGTCATCAAATCAATCTAAAAAAGTTCTATGAAAAGTTAGATGAGAATTCTGAATATCTCAAAGTAGATGATAAATTACAAGGCTATGTTAGTCGTGGTGCTTTCAAGCTGGAAGCGGCATACAAAGAATTCCAGTTAGATTTCACTGATACTGTTGTCTTTGATATTGGTGCTTCTACTGGAGGCTTTACCGATTTTTCTTTGCAACATGGTGCTAGAAAAGCTTTAGCCTTGGATGTAGGTAAAGCGCAACTTCACTTTAAACTTCAGCAGGATGATAGGGTGATTAATCTTGAGGGACTTAATTTTAGGAATTTCACTATTGAAGACTTAGAGAGGGTTTTAGAAGAGCATAACTTAAAGCAAATTGACTACATAGTTTCTGATCTATCTTTTATTTCTCTAACTAAGGTTGCTGAGAGAATTGTAGAGCTTGCAAAATTATTCAATCCCTTTCCTCGTATTATTTTACTGCTCAAACCTCAATTTGAGGCTGAGAAAAGAATCATAGATAAATGTAAAGGAATTATTCGTGATGATGAAGTCCGTGATAAGATTGTTTCTAAGCTCATTATAAATTTAGAGGATTTAGGATTAAAATTAAAAACTAAAGTAGAGTGCCCAGTGAAGGGGACCAAGGGAAATGTTGAATATCTTGCTGAATTTCAGGTGACTTAATTAAACTCCCAAAAAGATCTTAATAAGTTTATTGCTGTATCTTCTTAAGCCAAGTAGTTTTCACAAGCATACTCAAACTGTTCAATAAAAAGTTTTTTAAGATAATTTAAATTATTCTGTTCATAAAACAAAAGCACCGCTTTTTTATATTCATCTTCGTCGATACTTCGAAATGATAGCGGGCAATAGCCATTAGCTAGTAAGCTTGCGTTAGCAGCAAGTCTGCTGGTTCTTTTATTACCATCTTCAAAGATTTGGATGTAAGATAGAATTGCTAAACACAGTAAAGCTTTATCCAGAGTTGATTTAGAGGAAGTATTTATTAAATCCATAAATTTTGTTAGCGCTTCTTCTATTTGCCATTGATTATCTAATGGTTCAAAGTTGGATCCAGTGATTTTCACCTTATTTTCTCTTGGCTTACTTGATACCTCTAATCCTTCTAATAGAAGAAAGTGAAGCTCAGTTAATTTATTTTTTGTCCATGTCTTAAAATATTTAGGATCTTGATAAATAAAATCAAAAGCTTTTTTGTGGTTTAAGATCATTAAAGCTTCTTGTTCAGATTTTCCTTTAGCTCGTTTTTGAGATTTGATAAGGGTTTCTGTATCTAAGAGATTATAAGTATTGCCTTCAATTTTTGAAGATTTCCAACTTAATTCAATTACAAATCTTTCTAATTCTTTTTCTCTGATAACTTTACTTGCCTTCTTATAATTTACCTGAAATTCCTCATTTAACTTTAATAAAAAGTCTTTCTCACTCTCTGAGAAGAAAGTTTTAACTGATTTAAGAGTTTCAAAAATTTCCATATTGAAATTTTTTAGAATGTTTCTATCATCTATATCTTGCTTGAAATATTCATTTGGATTTATTTGAGCCAAAAATCTTGATGATTGATTAATGCTGTAGCGAGTGGCTCTTGCCTTACCAATACTTTCTATTAGGTTTAAATCAATTAATTTTTTTAAATCACGATTAAGTGTGATTTTCGTAAATTCTGGAAAATAATTCTGTAATTCTGAAATAGACAGTTCTTTTATTCCTAACTGTTCTAGAATTTTTATTTGTCTTTGGTTCAGCTTATCCATTAAAATCGTATCAAATGCTCATGATCAATCGTATCATTTTGATATGATTCTATGGTGAAAATGATGCGATACTATTTTGTTTTAAATTTGTTACCGTAAAGATTTTCTTACAAACAAAACCAATAAAACTAAGAAATTAAATATATGCACACCAAGCATAGTCATTGCGATTGCAGGCAAACCGTGAATTGGAACCAAGACATAATTCAAAGAAGCTTTCACTAAAATCGCACAAGCCATAACTATAAATGGCGTTCTACTATCTCCAAAACTATAGAAAGTTCTAACTAGCAGTTCTTTAAAAAGCAAGGGAATAATTCCTAAACACAAATAGAAAAATAACGAGGAAACCATAGCTGTGGACCTTGCATCAAAAGCTCCTCTCTCAAAAACCAATCTAATTAAATCTTCATGAAAGAGCATCCCAATCAAAACTCCAGGTATACAGAGTAATAAAAGATTAGGTGCAAGCCTAAGTAACCTTGAATTAATTTCCTGAAAATTTGCGTGCTTCACCAATACTGAGATTTTGGGGAATAATGGAACAACAATAGATGTAATCAAAATCCCTAAAGGCATCTGTATCAAACGATTAGCAAGAGTAACGGCTGTCCATGAACCTTCTTCAAGCCCGCGGCAGAAAAAGCTATCCACGAAAACCATTAACTGAGCAAAGCCAGTACTCATAAGTGCTGGGACTAAAATATGATTATAGGATTTTATTTCTTCTTTTATTTTCTCAAAACTAAATTCTTGAGAATCAGTGCTTGATGAGTCATTAATATTACCGTTTAGACTTTTCCGAATAATAATCTTTAGAAAACTTGGCAAGAAAAGCATAGTAGCAAAAACCCCACCGACACTAGAACCTAGAGCTAAAGAAAGCCCACCAAAGCCGGTATTGAAAGTCATGACAGAAATAATTAGAGCAATATTAGTAATCGCGGGTGATAAGCTCGAAGCAAAATACTTTTTATAAATATTTAGAACTGCTGCCAAGATTGCATTTGGAGCAGTAATTAAAATTAATGGTAAAAGAACATCAATATTTCTCAAAGTTAAATCAAAATATTCAGGCTTTAAACTCTGATCTATAAAGGCTTTGAGTAGAAAGTTTTTACTAAAATATACCAAAGCAGCAACTACAACAAAAACCAAACTAGTTGAAACTAGAATTTTTCTCAAAAAAGCACCTTGCAAACTACGATCTATTTTCGGTAATGAAGCTATAACTGAACTATATATAGGACCACCTACGCAAGCAAAGATAATGAATATATTTCCCGTAAACAGATAGGCTAAGTTAAAAGCATCTGAATAAGTAGATGTACCAAAATAATGTGCGATCACAAGATCACGCACCAAACCAAGTAATTTGCTGACTAGAGTCAACCCTGCAATTAGCGAAGCTACTCTTAACATTTCGAGGTCTAGAAAACTTACTTTAAGCTTTCTAGTTCTTCCTTAAAAGATTTTGTAGGCTTAATTTCAATCTCTTCACCCTGATCTTCTTTCTTATCGAGACAATCAATACCTGGAAGCACTTTACCTTCCAAGAACTCAAGTGAAGCTCCACCGCCAGTACTTACATGAGTAAACTGAGATTTGTCAAAACCAAACTTCTCAATAGCAGCAACTGAGTCACCACCACCAACTATGGTAGTTCCTTCTTTCTCAGTTAACTGCTTAAGCGCTATAGCAACAGCTTTAGTACCTTCTTCAAGCATTGTATACTCAAAAACACCTACAGGACCATTCCAAACTATAGTCTTAGACTGACTAATAATATTTGCAAATTTCTGTCTAGTATTAGGACCGATATCCATTCCTTGCCAGCCATTTGGAATATCATTAGCTGCCATTATCTGAATCTCAAATTTATCTTCTGGAGAGTATTTATCAAATACATTTACTTCCTCGCCATTACCATCTATAGATGGAGTCGCCACAACATCCTCTGGTAAAAGCAAAGCTGTACTATTCTCATCTGCAAGATTCATAATATGACGAGCTACATCTAAATGAGCGTCTTCACAGATACTTTGACCGATATTAGCTCCTTTAGCCTTAAGAAAAGTATATGCCATACCACCACCAATAATGATAGTGTCAACTTTTTTAACTAGTGAAGTTAAAACTTCAATCTTAGAACTTACTTTAGAACCACCAATAATCGCCGTGAAAGGTCTCTCTGGGTTATCAAGTTTGCTGCCAAGCATAGTAACCTCTTTTTCGATGAGGAATCCAGCAACTGATGGGTTCAAATAACTTGCAATACCAGCAGTACTAGCGTGTGCTCTATGAGAAGTTCCGAAAGCATCATTAACATAGACATCAGCCAAAGCTGCTAGCTTCTTACAGAAATCCTGATCATTTGCTGTTTCCTCACTGTAAAATCTTATATTCTCAAGAAGAGCTACTTGTCCTTCCTGAAGAGCATTAACTTTAGCTTCTACTACAGCTCCAATAGAATCATCTAGTTTGATAACTTCTTGTCCAAGAAGCTTACTAAGATGACCTGCAACAGGATCTAATCTAAACTTGTCTTCAGGACCTGTCTTTGGTCTACCTAAGTGGCTTACAAGAATAACTTTAGCGCCCTTAGCTTGTAAATGCTTAATCGTTGGCAATGCTGCTTGAATTCGAGAATCATCAGTAATCTCAAGATCTTTATTCTGAGGGACATTGAAATCAACTCTAACTATTACACGCTTAGATTTGATTTGATCGTCTTTTAAGTCTGCTATTGTCTTTATCATAATTTCTCCTTACAGTGATTATTTCTTTACTGCTGTGCTAGCCATGCAACTGAATTTTCACAAATTTTTCTTAGTACTGCAGGAACTTCCATGCCCTTAAGCTCTTCAGGGTTCTCTGGTGGGATAAGTCCTCTTTTATCAACAACAAGTTTAGTGTCTTGATCAAAAATCAAGAATCTTGGAAACGCAGTTACAGCAAAGTCTCTACTTAGCTTGTTATCAAGATCATAAACCCAAGTAGCCGCTATCGATTCATGGCTCTTAGCCTCAGCTTTAAACTCTTCTAAACTAGAATGGTGAGCATCAGTAAAGAAAATAATGTTCGCATTAATATCTACTGGCGCTACCGTATCTTTAGCTAAGGTTTTGCCTTCAGCTAATAATTCCTTATTCTTAGAGTTCTGTACCAAAGTCGCAAGTAAAGTCTGGCAGAAGATACAATGTGGCTTCACCGCAACTAATATATTTTTCTTCTTCGAATCAAGTAATTCAGAAACTTTCTTGGTTTTACCGTCTAAAAGTTGAACCTTAGTACCCTTGAAATATTTCTTTAAACTATCGCCTTCTTTGAATCTACTTTCAACAGCTTTAGGCTTCTGGCTACTTGTTTTAGCAGGGTTCGCCTGAGTTTGTTTAGTGCTGCTCTTGATTGATGAGCAAGATTGCGCGATGATTAATATAAGAAGGGCTAATGTAAGTCTCATTAGCTATGATTTTACAACATTATGCAAGATAGTCCTGAAAATAGCGAAATTAAAAATAAAGATAGAATACCTTTGATTCCGTATATGTTGCTGGGTGTTCTGATTATTAACAGTGCTTTTCTTAGCTATAAATATATAAATTTTTATTATTTTAGAGATATATTAATGGATATTAATGGTCTTGCCTGCTCCACAGACTGTGACGCTGTAATGCTCTCTAAATTCGCGATTCTTTTCGGGATTCCGACACCTGTATATGGCTTAGTTGCTTTTATTCTTCTAAGTATTCTATTTTTTAAAGTCGATAATTCAAGTAACCCTAAGCTCAGAAGAAATTTCGAGTTACTACTAGGAACTTGTTGTATATTTGCACTAATTTTTATTTATGTAATGTATTTTAAGCTCGAGCTTATCTGTAAATTCTGCATGCTTTCGCATATTGCGACTTTCTTATTTACTGGATATTATTTTACTTATTATAAAACTCAATATATTGATAATGATTAGCTAACTGCGCTTAGCTTCTTTGCCCCAAGCAATTCAACCGAATAACCATCTGGATCTTTTACAAAAGCAAGAATAGTAGTGCCATGCTTCATTGGACCTGGTTCACGAGTAATAGCACAGCCTTTGGCACGAATCATATCGCATGCTTTATAAACATCTTCTACCTCTATAGCAATATGTCCATAAGCATTACCAAGCTCATAATCCTGCTTGCCCCAGTTGTAAGTCAGCTCTAGCACTGTATTTTCACTTTCATCACCATAACCAAGAAAACACAAAGTAAACTCACCACTAGGATATTCTTTCTCTCTCAAGACTTTCATGCCTAGCACCTCTGTATAAAAAGCTTTGGATTTCTCCAAATCACCAACTCTAAGCATGGTATGTAATAAACGCATAGAACAATATTATATAACAGCGTTATTTTCGGTCTAGCTTTTTACTCAAAGAGATCAGGCCATTGCTCAAGAATCATGTGATAAAGCGGTTGGAAATTAGCGAAGTGCACTACATCATTAACGATGTAGTTCTTCGCATTAAGAGCTGATTCATGAGGTATAAGCTCAGGCTTAGCAACAGCTTCAATAGCAAGCTGAGACTTACAACAACTTTCCATAAGAATAAATAACCAAGTCGCTGCTTCAACAAATTTACCAGTAGTAAGTAAACCATGATTTTGTAATATAACAGTCTCATTATCTCCAAGTAAGCCTGCAATTTCATCACCCTCAGAGCAATCTTCAACTATACCTAAGTACTTTTTATAGATAACCTGGTTCTCATAGAAAGTGCAAGCATCTTGACTAATAGGATCCAAAGGGCGAGCCAAGCTTGACCAAGCTCTACCGTATTCGGAGTGTGCGTGGGCAGCTGCATTAATATCTGGTCTAAGAGCATGAATCCTTGAATGAATTGCAAATGCAGCTTTATTTATAACCTTATTACCTTCAACAATATCCCCACCATGATTCACTCTAACCAGGTCAGAAACTTTAATTTTAGAAAAATGAACTGACATTGGATTAACCCAAAAACTATCTCTATGTTCTGGGTCTCTTACACTGATATGTCCTGCGACACCAGCATCGAAACCATAGTGTGCAAAAAGTCTAAAGGAGGCAGCTAAGCGTTGCTTAATATATAGTCTCTCCTCTTCATAGCTGGAAAATTCTGGACGTTTTATTGCACTATTATCTAGATTTTCTCCGACGCTGACACGGTTTAAAATATCTTCATTTTTCAACATAGTAAATATTATACGGTGCTAAAATTATATTTGCTGGTGCCTGTATATTGAAATATGTGTCCAATCAGATAGTGAGAAAATATCTTCTATTTCTACTTTTCATTTTTGCGTCTGTGATCTGTAATTCATGCGGCGAAGTAGAAGAGAAGATAGAGTTAAACATCGCAAGCTCAATAGAAGCGACTGAATTTATCGAAGAGCTATTTGCTCATAAGATTTTCAAGAAGAATGGTTACAGATTTAACTTTATAGATTTGAATTCATCTCAAGCTAAAAAAGCGCTGGAAACTGGGATCGTGGATTTCTACATAAGCGATAAAGAATTTGAAAATATCAAATCTAATAGCTTCAAAGAAAAATTAATAGCCAAAGACGCCTTATTACTTATAGCTCATAGTAATAATCCCATTCATAATTTCAATAAATTAGAAAACTTAGAGGATATAGAAACTTTCAATGAACTAGAAAGCCTAAATATTTTCATAGAGGAAAATCAAGAAGAATTAGCCTTAATCAGAGCTAGTAAATATCAAGACCAAGCTAAACAAAAACTTGTCTACATCAATGATATTGCTCCAATTCAATCAAATTTCAATTTTGGGAATTACCCATTAATCAAAAAAATCAGACTCTACTATCAATCTCAAATAATAAGAACTAAGAACAAATGTAGGGGCTGTAAAAAATTAATTGCCTTACTCAATTCAGATCAAGTACATATAATCATTAAGTCCATGGGACTTCTCAACCTCAACAGCAATGAACTATTACTAGAAGAACTTGCTGAAGAACCAATACGTATTGGAGTTGGTGTGCCACTCAAAAACCAATACGCAAAAGCCGGTAAAGCTGTATTAGCTTCTGCAAAGCTTGTCGCTGAAGAGTATAAACTTGATGGTGCTATACAAGGACGCAAAATAGAAATCCACGTTTGCGACGATGAAGCTAATATCACCGATGCCCTGAAAGCCATAGACTGTGCCCGCAAATTCGTCAAACTTGGAACTAAAGCTGTAATTGGACACCTAGGCTCAGAAGCTAGCATAGCGACATCAGGAATTTACCAAGAAAACAATATAGTGCAAATTTCTCCAACAGCAGTTCATCCAGGTTTCACACACCAAGAAAACAACAGAGGACTTCTCTTTAGAACAGTGCCTGTAGATCATTTATATCCAGAAACTATTACTCAATTACTCTCTAAATTAGCAACAAAAGATTCTAGAACTCTAGTAATTCACAATGGTAATCTCTATGGACAAAACATAATCTCTCATCTAGTAAGCCATGCAAGAAAATCTGATATTTCTAATTCAATAGTTATAGAAGAACTTAAAAGCCAGAACTGGGATTCAAAAATTGATCAAAGTAAGTTTAGTAATATTGTTTTAATTGGTCCTGAATATGAGCTTGAAAACATAGCTTTAACAATCGATAAATCTAGAAATTCCAACCTTAATCTAATTGCTTTATGGAACACGGTTTCACCATTCAATACGAAACATAAGTTTTCAGGTCTAACTAATACAGAGATTTTCATAGTTGCTTTAGATATTGATATGAACAACCCAGAATTCCAGAACTTTAAAACTAAGTTTCTTGCACTGAAAGATTATGATTTTAACTTTGCTGCGGTTCTGTCCTTTATCTCAAGTAAAGTATTACTAAGTTCACTAGAAAAATACTACGAAGGTTCATATAGTTCAATTTCAGAATCCTTACATTCAGAGACTTTTGAGGTTTTTGGTAGAGAGTTTAAGTTTGATGAATATGGTGATGTTGAGAGTTTCAAACTGGGAACTTATCACTATGTTGATGGTAGTTTTTCTAAAATGCCTTTAAATAAATAGTTTCAGGTCTTGTAAATAATTCGAACTCCTAATAAAAAGCCCTCAGTAAAAATACAGAGGGCTTTGGATATTTTAATTATTTAATTTATTTAGTGTTTAATTAAGCTGCAACCGGTGACTGTTTTGCTTGCATATCCCTAATTCTATTTTCCAGTGTCATCTGAAGAGGCTTAGAAATATCAGTAGAAGCACGCACATTTTCTTGTCCTGGTTGAGAAATAATCGAACCATTCTGAGGTCCCATATTAATTGCTACACCAATTTTATTGTTATTATCATCCTGAACAGTATACACAGGAACATCAAGCCCAGTACCTTGAAGCTCTGCAGGAATTTTATCATTACCCGCTTTTAAAACAACTTGACTCACTGGAGCATCATTCTTAACAAGCTCAATCAATGTATTCACCAATTGCTGTTCCATTGTCATTTGAGGTTTTGCAGACTCAGAACCTTGAGCTCTTGGAGAAGAAACAATATTATTACCACCTTGCTCTTCTTTTTGAATTGGTGTTCTGTTACCAATATCAGTCTTAATCTGAGCCGCTAAAGAATCACCTCTTGTAATCTGCTGAGGTACTCTATTACCCGAACCTATAACTACTCCACTACTCACATTACTCATTATCCTAAATCTCCCATAACTATATTTTACTAAGCTCTTTTTATATTTTCTTTATTTTCTGTTTTTATCTTAATTGCCAATCTTAAACGTAACTACTCAGGTAAAAAATAAAGATTATGTAAACAAATAGGTCTAGCTCTGGCCAAATCTAGTTATTCATGAGT
>JAKVAO010000058.1 GCA_022447685.1 Candidatus Caenarcanales bacterium
CTGACGCAAATAAGCCAGACTCAGAAGGAAATATCTCTTTAGAGTAGTACCGGCTTTCAGCCAAGATCTCTAACCCACCAACTTATAGTTGGTGGTAGTTAAGTTAACGAAAAGGATCAATTGAGTAAAAACTTAGAAAAGCTTCATGCGGAATAAAATGATTTAAATTTACCAGATTAGGAAGTGGAAAAACTTGATAAAGCAGTTGTGAATAATGAAATTAATAAGAAATTGAATTCTAGTATGAAATACCAAATAAGCACAAAATAATATTCATGATATGCCAACATCTTAAGCTTAAGATAATCCCATGGTCTTGAATGCAAACAGTCTCAGAAATCTTATTAAATGACAAGTATATTCTTCCGAAACCTAAGAATAAAGATTTTCTTGTTAGATTAACTAAATTTCTAGCTAACTTAAATACTAAATCCAAAGAATTGAATAATTACTTAGATAAACTATTTAGGATAGAAGTTTCTAACACTAATTCCATCAAAGCTGCAGATAAAAAAGTTGAGCTTATAGAGAAAGTTGAGAAGCTTGAAGCTGAAATTAAACCTAGTGAGGGAGTTGAAAAGAATTTTAATAAACAGAAGGAGTTGACTGGATTTGGTAAGGATTTAAAAAGTACCTATTTAGAAAATGTTAGAACAGCTTTAAAGGCGATTAAAAATGGTGTGGCAAATAATTCTGAAAAGCTTGAAAGTCTTCAAGAAAATTTAGATTCTAGTCAAAGAGCTATTGAGGATGCTTATTTGAGCAATTTTACATTGAATGAACCTCTATTGGAAAGAATGAAGAGAGATATTCAATATTCTACTTCTAAAATTATAGAGAAAACATCTGTACAAAAAAAATTTGAAAAACAATTAAATAAAGAATTTGAAGATCTTGGTATTTTTAATATTACTCATAAATCACATAGAGGAATACAAGTATTTCATCATATTATCAACTCAATTCTTCATGATCTATTTCAACAAAACATAGAAGATTTACTTTCAGATATTGATGACAGTTCAACTCTTAACTTACCACAAAAACAATACTTAAAATCTCGTTTTCTAGAGGAGTTAAATTTTTCAGGAAAAATGTTTAAAAGAGTTTATCAAGAACCGAAAGAAATCTTCATAAAGGAATTAAAAGAAAAGTATGCACTTCCAGAAAATATGGAAAATAATACTGCAATGCTTCATATATATTGTCCAGAGCTCGTAAAAGTATTTAAAACAATACTTTCAAAAAAAGAATTGGACACAGCGCTAAAAGAAATTGAAATTTTCAGACCAATTACAATAAATTACTTTAAGGCAGATAATTTTTTAAATGAAAATGTAACTAATAAATTAATAGAGGCGCACTTTTCACCTTGGATGACAAAATTCAAAAATGAGCTTATAGAATCTAATCAAAGCAGCTTTAGTTCAGGTTTCACAAATGAACTAGTTAAAAGATTTACAGAACCAAATCTCAAAGGATTATTTTCAAATAAAAAGTCAATAGGCAAATTTCTTCCTGAGCAAGGCTATTTAAAGAATATTACTAAAAATACCTATTCAAGTAGAATTGCAAAAGATACTAATACCTTAGAAATATTCAAGAATAACCTAGAGAATTTAAAAGAAATTCTTAAAGAGAATAACAATCTAAGTGAAGAAGAGGAAGAGCAATTTGATGCTATCCAAAAAAATACCCACTGGATATATAACTTTGAAAACAGAACATTATTTCCATTAACGCAAAAACAAAATCAGGTTAAGAATTTTAAATTCATAGCAGACTTAAGATTAAGAATCTACTATCAGCAAGCTCAAAAGCAATTCTATAAAGACTTAGATCAATTTAAAACTGAAATGAATTGTAAAGAACATATTACTAATAATATAAAACGGTTTTTTTACGACTATCATAAAATACCTGGTATAGAAATTCAATATAGCAAGATAGAAAAGCCGTTAAGTGCTTTTGTAACTTGGAAAAGATCAAAACTCACCGAGTTACAAAACAAAAATATTGATACACATCTAGTTGACGCTAAGAACAAAATTAATATTAGGTCACAACATAAAATGAAGAAAGGCTTTGAGGAATCACAAGCCCTGTTCAAAATATATCTAAATGATCTTATTAAAGATATTCAGGGTCAATTCCCAGAACTATCAAATGAGGATAATATTTCGATCGAAAATTTCTTTATTCATTCGAGAAAATTCTTAAAATCTCCATTCAAAGCAAAAACTCAATACCTAAACTCAGCAATTGAATCAAGCTCGCCACCAATAAGTTACGCCACTAAAAAGTTAATTGCTGATCATTTATGCCCATGGCATAAAAAACTAGAGAGCAATATATATTCTCAATTCAGCCTTCCGAATATGACTAAGTCAAGAAACTATGATAAATCTTGGGAAAATGAGCATCATCATGCTTTTAGATCAATTTATCCTTTCGTAAACCCTATTACTTACAATGAAATAATTAGTAACAACGAAGAAAAAAATTACTTTCAAGACATAAGGCAAATAAAAAGTCTCTGCACAAAAGTTTACCAGGATTACCTTGCAAAAACAAACAATGAAAATCCAAAAAGTTTCACTGATTTTTACTATAAACACTGTCGAGTCGAAGCTGAAAAGCAAGGTTATGCAATGCCGAAAATAGAAGAACTAGGTCAACTCTATGAAAATAAAAATATTTCACAAGTTGAAATCCTTAGAGATATTTTCTCATTAGATGCCTTATCTAGAGAGGAATCAGAGCAATTGATTTATGAAGCCTTGAAAGATAAAGACAAATATCAATATAAGATCGATATTTCACATTTATCAACTCTAGATCATAGAAACCCCATGCTAAACTTAAATGATACTGAACTTCAAGAAGCTTATTCAAAATACTTTTACAATCTCTATCAAGAGAAACTTCTAGAAAAATTTGATCAAAATTCTCAAACTAAAATAATTAATCTGAGTGATTGGTTTTTACAAACTAAAAGAGATTTAGGTATGATTCCTTCTCTCACTAATATTAAAAACAATATAGCAGAATTAAAAGAGTTACCTGAAAGTGAATTTATCTTTAAAACACTTAAGTTCTTAAGTAACGATTCTAAATCATTGATTGAAAGCAAAGTTAATGAATATAAGGCAGTTAATAAGACGTTACCAGAAAATCCTTATCAATTCTATTCTCAGATCCAAAAAGAAAGTCCTGAAATACTTAAGGACATTAATAAGCTTAAATTAAAAGATCAATATAGGCTTCTTAAACTTTTATTTCCAGAAGATGAAAATAAGAAGAAGCTACTAACTAAAGAACTTCTTTACACTATAGAAGAACATGGCGAAGTAACTCAACTTATAGTTTTAAAAAATATTTTTGCTGATAACCCTGAAATCATGCAACTACTGAAATCAAATAAAATTAAGAAAATTATTGATAAAAATATTCCAGCACCAGAATTTATATCCAGTGAAGATTTAGAAAAAATTATTAATGAGTTAGACCTTCAGAAAGGTCGCGAAGAAAATAAAATAAAAGCATTCAAGGTTGAAGACAGTGAAATTCTAAACACTGTAATCCCTTTTCAGGACTATTTCCTAAATAGCACCCTTAATAAACTCTGGAATGAAGTAAATCAAGATCCTACAAGATTAGAGTCAATAATTCAAGAATCTCAGAGTTCAAATCCACAAACAAAATATATCGCAGAAAGTTTTTTAGAAGAATTCAAGGAAGTAAATGATTTTACTAAACCTAAAAACTTCTCTAAAGAAATAGAACCAAATGATATGCAAAAGCTTGCAGTATTAAGACTTCTAGAATCACCATTCAATTCCCTCGGAAATTGGAGTGCCCCTGGGACTGGTAAAACAATTGCTTCATTACTGGCATCTGCCATTTTAGAGTCTGAGCATACCCTAATTATCGGACCAAACTCAGTTATAGCAGATCCTAAAGAGTGGCAAAAACAAATCAAAGAAGCGATTCCTCAAAGCAAAATTAACGCTAAAGTTAATCAGTTAGAACTAAATGATAAAAAAGCTAACTTCACTTTATTAAATTATGAATTGCTAAATGCACAAGCTTCAAAGAAATCACTATCATACCTAGAATCAAGTGAAATTCCCATAGATTTTATAATCATAGATGAAGCTCACCACCTTTTAGATAAAAATAGTGACCAGTATAAAAATATAAACACCTTAATTAAAAACCTAAGAGCTAAGGATCCAGATATAAAAATACTCTTTATGTCTGGAACACCTATTATTAATAAAATAGAAGAAGCTCACTCTCTCCATAGCGTTATCTTACAAAGAGATTTAGAATATGACCCTAACAATACTTTCATTAATCATACAGATGCACATATACTTTACAATTCAAATTCAGTTAGATTTAAACAAGATTACCCTTATAAATATCATGAAATAAAAATTAATATTGACGAACAAGGTAGTGAAATTAAAGAACGATATGAAAATGAACTAAAAGCAAATACTACTACTGGCTCGAAAGATAGGGTATTAATTAAATACAAGTTACCAGAGTTAGCTGAAAATCTTAAGAAGAAAGCTGTTATCTATTGTGAATATACCGATCAAATAATCCCTGAAATAAAAAAATATTTAGATGAGTGTCCTAACTTTACAGTTGGGATGTATACTGGAGAATATAAAAAAGACATTGTAGATTTCAAAAAAGGAGATAAGGATATCCTCATCCTCTCTCCAGCAGGTGCTGAAGGTATAAATCTTCAAGAAGCTTCTTCAGTACATTTACTCATTAATCCATGGACTCATGCTAGAGAAGAACAAGTGATACGCAGAGTTGCAAGATTAGGACAAGAAGAGCCTGTAGATGTTTTTAAATATATAGTAACTTCTAATGATGCTGAGTTAACACCTGATGAACATAAAGAACAAATAGTAAAAGAGAAGTCATTGCTGGAAGAATTTTGCCTAGATGATTCTTTTGGAGAGATTTATACTCACCAGAGACTCAAAAAATTTTTAAATAATATTAAAGCTAAAGCATTGAAGTTTGAAGCACAAAAATTTTCTTTGACAGATTTCAAATTTAAAGATATTGATGACCCACAAAAATATCTAAATCTAAATATTAGTCAAATAATAAAGAATATCAATTCAGCTATCTATGACGATTTAGATAAACAAGACTTAACACAGGCAGAATATTCATCAATAAAACCAAATATTGATAAATCATTAGAGGAAATTAAAAATATACTCAAATCAAATGAAACTTTAGATACAAAAAGTAAACACGCTGTAAACGCTTTCAAGAAAATATCAAAACATTTAGATGCTATAGATAAAGCCCCATTAAGCATTCAAGCAATATACGATAAAGTTTATAACATTCTTAAAGTTAAGTATGAAACAAATTATTTTTATTTACAGCTCTGCAATATAGAAGCTGATAGTGAAGAAAGAAAAGAAAAAGATCTTAAAGAATTAGCAGCTTTCCTAATGAAAAGTCCCAATTCTGACAAAAAAATAAATTTGCAAAGTTTAGATAAAAACAATATCTACAAAAAATTATTTGTTGGGGTTAATAACAAAAATAATTCAGATGAACTCAGAGCAGCTCTGCAAATTTATTTAAAAGAAGGAAGTCAGCACGAAACAACAGCTCAGCATAGTATCACGATGAGCTTAGATATCTTTCTAAAACTTACTAGTTTAAGACTTAAAAAACTGGAAAGTAGACTTGCCCATCTAACAGACAATCAAGAGAACTCAGAAATAACAAAATATTTTATAAAAGTATTCACGCGCGCAAAGAAAAATCAATCTGGCTACTATCAAATACCTTATACATATATCTTCACAACCATATTAAAAACAGTGAGTCTCTATGACAAATATCAACTGCTAAAAGAAAAAGATCCAGAATTATATGGGGAAATTATAAAGGCAAATGATCGCTTACAAAAAGCTAAAAGGAAAATAAAAGAAGAGTACTTAGGTTTCAATGATTATAATACAACTAAACAAAAGCAAATTCTAGAGGAATTAAGCCCACTAGTAACATATTTAAAAAGCTTAAGAGAAAGAGCAGGAGAGACTGTAAGTAACTACAATGAAATTAGTTTAGATAAAAAATTAGTCGACAAGGATGGAGAGAATAATGCTTATCATATGATCATTGCTTCAGATGATGTAGTAATTTATGATCAGCAAATGCAATTCCTTCTAGATGATTTTAATGACTATATTAATAATTCAAACCAGTTTAATAATATTGCTGAAGCTATTTTAGGTGTAAGACCACATACAGCTTTAGAAAGAAGCCTAGTTAATAGAAAAATTACTTTTGCTGCAAATGATTTTATAGATAAAATGTTTAAAGATCCTGATAAATATCTTACTGCATCGGAAAATCCTAGGCAAGCTCTTGAACCTAATTTTGAAAATAAAGAAATAGAAGCTCTAACACAATTACTCTCCTCAGATAATCTCGATAAAGGTCAAGAGATACTCTTAGAAATATATTCAAAATTAATCATACCTTTTTTCGAAGAACGTCAATCAGAAAATGCAAAAAATGAAACATCACAAGAAGACTTTGATGATGAATTAAGAGAAGAATATATTTAATTCTTTAGGTGATTACTTATCGATTCTTCAAAGCCTGAAACAATGGCGTAGACTCTAAGTCAACATTGGCACCTTGAATAAACTTCTTCTTAGTACTAGGCATTGCGTGTGCTTTCACTAATTCTCTATTAAGAGTGTTAGCTTTAGAAATAATTTCAGAAGGTAAGCCTGCAAGCTTAGCAACTTCTATACCATAGCTTTTACCAGCAGAGCCTGGCGCAACTTTATGTAAGAATTCGATTTTGTGCTTCACCGAATCTGGTTCTGAAACTAGCATCTGATAATTGATTACAGACCTAGGATGGTATTTTTCTAGAACAGCTAGTTCATGGTAATGTGTCGCAAATATAGTTCTAGGGCAGTCTTTTTCGACTATGTATTCTGCTATTGCCCAAGCAATAGAAACACCATCGTAAGTGCTGGTTCCTCTACCAATCTCATCTAGAACTAGAAAGCTTCTAGAGCTCATACCGTTCACAATACTGGCAACTTCGTTCATTTCTACCATGAAGGTTGATTGACCTGAAGCTAGATCATCGCTTGCTCCAATTCTGGTGAAGATTCTATCGACTAAACCAATTCTGGCTTTGCGTGCAGGTACAAAAGAACCAGCTTGAGCAAGTAAAATGATGAGGGCGTTTTGGCGCATGTAGGTACTTTTACCAGCCATATTGGGACCTGTGAGTAAAACTAAAGATGCTTCACTGTCTGTGTGTGCGTGCTTAGTTCCCAAAAACAAATCATTTTCTACAAATTCACCAATTCCTAGATTTTGCTCTACAACAGGGTGTCTTCCAGCTTCAATTTCAAGCACTGAAGAGTCTTCAAGTTCTGGGCAAACATAGTTGTTTTCTATGGCAAGCATAGAAAGTGAGAGGATGGCACTGAGGTCGGCTATCAATTCTGCAAGTACTTTGATTACTGGGGCTAAGACAGCATTTCTAGATTTAAAGTCTTGAAACATTTTGTACTCTAAGTTGTTACGCTTAGATTCTGCGCTCAGTGCTTTAGTTTCAAACTCTTTAAGTTCTTCACTGATGAATCTTAAGCTGTTTACTAGGGTTTGCTTACAAGTGAAATTCTCAGGTATGAATTTTTGGTTTAGTTTAGAAACTTCTATGTAGTAGCCATGAACTTTATTGAAAGAAACTTTCAATGTTTTAACACCCAAATCTTCTCTTAGTTTGGCTTCATAAGTACTGAGCCAATTAGAGGACTCTTCCATCAAGCTGATATATTCATCAAGTTCTAGGTTGATTCCTTTTCTGAAAATCTCACCTTCGGTTAAATTTATAGATGGAGATTCAAGAATGCTTGCTTCAATTTGATTGATAAAGTCATGGATCTCTTCAGGCACAGAGTTTAATCTAGAGAGTAAATCTGATTTGAAGTCAGGAACTCTAGAGCTGATTTTGAGAACTAGCAGCAGAGAATCTTTCAAGGCCACTAACTCTTTAGGCATAATACTTTCAAGGCTTAATCGATGTGCAAGTCTATTGAGATCTGCCATCTCATCAAGAAATTCATAGAGATCTCTTTGAATTGTCCAATCTTCATTTAGTTCTTTGATAGCTTTTTGGCGATTTCTTATCGCTTCAAGATCATAGAGTGGTTGCTCTAGCCATGACTGTAAGCGTCTTTTCCCAAGTGGGCAGTTGGTTCTATCTATAGCAGCAAATAATGACCCTGCTCTAGTGTTGCTGTGTAAACCTTTACTTATCTCCAAGTTTCTTCTAGTGCTAGAGTCTAGCAGCATATATGAACCAACTTGGTAAGTCCTCAAAGAATCAAATAATTTACCTGCTTTAGCTTCATAAAGTGTTTTTTGATTTTCGGCTATGTACTCAAGTAAGGCACCAGCTGCAGATATTGCTAGGTGGAAATTATCCTCAAGGTCTTTAGATATTGCTTTGATGGAAAATTCTCTTCTGATGTTTGATTTGGCAGCTGTGTAATCAAAGTATCTTTTGTCGTAGTGAGCAAAAGGAAAGTCTAAGTTCTCAATCATAGCTTCATAAGTGCTTTCTAATTGATGGTCTTCTCTTCTTTTCTTTGCACTTGGTACTAATAATTCTGAGGCAGAAATTCTATATAGTTCTTGATTCAAATGTGCTCTTTCAAGTTCGCTTATATAAAACTCACCAGTTGAAATATCAGCGTAAGCAAGGCCAACTTTCTTGATTCTTGGATTCTCAAAAATCGCTGCAATGAAGTTGTTTTGATGTCCTTTAAGGAAATCTAGTTCTGAAATAGTTCCTGGAGTGTAAGTTTGGCAAATTTCTCTTGGTACTAAGCCCTTACAAGTCTTAGGGTCGGCCATTTGCTCTGCAATGCAGACTTTATAGCTTTTTTCTAGTAGTTTTGCGATATAAGGTTTTACTGCTTTTGCAGGAACTCCAGCCATGGGTATTTTCCCACCTGGATAATTAGTCTCAGATCTACCTGTTAGCGTGATCTCTAGTTCTTTTGCTAATAATTTAGCGTCATCGAAAAAAGCTTCATAGAAATCACCCATTCTGAAGAATAAAACAGAGCCAGGGTCCATACCTAATCTAGCCCTAAGGTACTGCTGCATTACAGGTGTATAGTTTTTAAAATCTTCTTCTGGCGGATATGTTGTACCAAAGCCCATAAACAAAAAAATCCTCCGAAGAGGAATTGAATATTATTTAAATAATTATATCAAGAATTCTTGGTCATTTCAACCTTTTAGCCTACTCTTAGATTAAGTTTATCTAATCTTAATCTTGGTAAAATATAAATATGGCAACTACTGATATACCTGAAAGTAAAGAACTAAAAAAGCTAATCAATAGCTTTCAAGAGTATATTGAGAAAAAAGGCCCTGTTAAAGAATGGACAGATGCCTACCTCTTAAAAGTTCGAGATCGATATAGAAAAGCGGCGGCAAAAAATCGTGGCAAATGGTGTTTCGAATTTTACGAGTGCTTGCAAGGGTTGAATAAAGAGTCTATAAAGAGAGGACTTCCAGTAGAAACTGATCATTAAATTTAGGTTGTTGGGAAATCCCCGGTGAGCTTCCTGGGATAATCAAATAGGAGTTCTGATTTTATCTAATTATTAACAAAGTATGCTGTGTCAGAATTAAATGAAGCTTCAAAGCTATCAGCTAATTCAAGGCTTTTACCAAGTTTTTTAAGTTTATCTTCGTATTTTGTGATTAATGTATCGAGTTCACGCTTAGTCTTATAAAGAATTCCTAATTCTTTTGCGTATTTCTTGAACTCATCTACTACGTTCTCCATAGAGTCATCTCCTAATTTGTATTAAAATCAACCTACCCTCATATAAATCGGACACTTATTAATATTCTAAATAGTAAATTGCTAAAAAAGCATTATTTTAAGCAAAAATCATCTATATGACCTATCTCAGTAAACTTACCTAAACCTATAGAGCTATGATTCATATCTTTTCTCCAGTCATCCTGAATTAGTAATAACTCTGATAGGTTAAACTTGGATTAAGAACATGTGAAAATACACTATATGGCTTAGTTCTCTTATCTGGTCTGGGTTCTAGCGTGCCTAGACCTTACTTGCTTCGAATAGGTAATAGTACTTTACAGGCTAAATACAGATTTCTGCTCTGCTTCGCCGCCATCTTCTTTGTTGTTGGCTGGAGAATACTTTTCTTGCTCTTGTATAGTTGCTAGTCTATTGTAGCCACACTCTTTAGTATCTGAGCAGGCAAGCTTATCGCCACGCTTGAGAGTCTTGTACATCATAGTCTTACCACACTGTGGGCAGTTCTCGTTTATTGGTGGATACCAGAAGACAACTTCACAGCCATTTTCTGACCATTTGTTACAGCCATAGAAGAATTTACCGAAACGTGATTTTTTCTCTACTATCTCACCACCACAGCCTTCTCTAGGGCAATCAACACCAGTTTTTTTAACTAGAGGTGTAGTAAAGCCACAATCCTTAGTTACGCAGGCAATATAGTCGCCATAGCGACCGTAACGAATTACCAAAGAACCTTTCTCTCCACACTTAGTACAATCTTCTTCCGTATAAGGTCTATCAGGAGGAGCAGGTTTACCTTCTTTGGTTAGGTTAACGATAGTCTGACAATTCGGATAATCAGAGCAGCCCAGGAATGGACCATAACGGCTGCTTTTGAGAACCATTTTGGAACCACAGGTCGGACAATCGTGTTCCGTCATGATAACAACGTTTTCGATTTCTTTAGCCGCTTTTTTTACGACTTCTTCAAACCCCAAAGGTATATGTTCTTCAGGTTCTTTAAATTCAAGTTTGGTTGCTTCTGCAACTTCTGCATCGCTTGGTTCTTCTTTCTTTTTCTTAGTAGATTTTTTCTTTTTAGGTTTAAGGTCTGCATTTGGTCCTTTGTAGAAGTCTTTAAGCATTTTACGCCAGTTGATCTCATCATGAGCGATCATATCAAGATCAGCTTCCATCTGTGATGTGAACTCAGTATTAATAAACTGACCAAAGTGGTCTACTAGTAATCCATTTACGCTGATACCAAGTTTGGTTGGAGCTAAAGCTCCACCTGTATTCACTTTCTCTACATAGTTCCTGTCTATAACTGTAGAAATAGTCGGAGCATAAGTAGATGGTCTACCTATACCAAGTTCCTCTAAAGCTTTTACTAAGCTAGCTTCATTGTAACGAGGTGGTCCTTCTGTGAAGTGTTGGCTTGGAGTGGTTTCTAAGACTGAAATGATACTTCCCTTATCTACATAATCTGGGAATTTAGTATTTTCTTCTTTCTGAGCTTCGTCTTCAGATACTTCAGCTGCTTTACCGTAAACTATAGAATAACCAGGGAAAGTAACTTTGCTCTGGCTAACTCTGAACTGTAAATCTTTCTCGTCTGAAGAGATCTCCATGCTTTTTACATCGAGCTTCATTTCAGTCATCTGTGAACTTACAAATCTCTGCCAGATAAGTCTGTAGAGTCTATACTGTTCGTCACTGAGATAATCTCTAATGCTATCAGGGTCTTTATCTATATAAGTAGGTCTGATCGCCTCGTGAGCGTCTTGTTCGTTAGCTTTTTTCTTAGATTTGTCATAGAGATTAGGGGTTTCTGGATAGTAGTTAGCTCCGTATTTCTCAGTTATATAATCTTTAGCAGCTTCCTGTGCTTCTGATGCGATTCTCAAGCTATCGGTACGCATGTAAGTTATCAAACCAACTTGCTCGGCGCTACCTTTACCTAGCTTCACCCCTTCATAGAGTCCCTGAGCTACTTGCATAGTTCTTTTAACTGTATAACCAAGTGCGTTACTCGCTGCACGCTGTAATGTAGAAGTTTTGAAAGGAGCTTTAGGTTTTTTGGTTCCTGGCTTAGTTGTTAAACTAGTAACACTTAAATTTGCGGCTTTAATTCTTTCAACAACTTTGTTCATTTCCTCTTCTGAAGAAATAACTATAGTTTTATTAGGATCTAAGTCTTTATCTTTAAGCGGTGCCACAACTCTTTTGTGGTCAACTTGGGTTAATTTGATTTCAAAATTCTCATTCTTAGAGTTATCAGGGTTTTTCTCAGGATCGAATACGTCAGCGACTAAAGTCCAGTACTCCTCAGGAACAAAGTTCTGGATTTCTTCTTCACGCTCACAGATAAGTCTAACGGCGATAGATTGAACTCTACCAGCGCTTCTGCCACCGATTTTTCTCCACAGAATTGGGCTGATTTTGAAACCAACAAGTCTATCTAGGATTCTTCTTGCTTGCTGAGCGTTAACTAAGCTCATATCTATATCACGAGGACTTTCTACAGCACCTCTAACCGCGTCTGGTGTGATCTGGTTGAATGTTATACGCGTTACATTTGTTTTTTTACATTTGAGTATTTGTCCCAAATGCCAAGCTATAGCTTCCCCTTCACGGTCCGGGTCACTTGCTAGATAAACTTTCTCAGCTGTCTTTGCGTAAGTATTTAATTCGTCGACGACCTTCTGTTTACCGGTCATGATTTCATAGGTTGGCTCGAAGTCGTGTTTGATGTCAATTCCCATGCCTTTAGCTGGAAGATCGCGGATATGACCAACACTGGACTTAACTAGATAGTCACTACCAAGAATTTTGGTGAGTGTTTTAGATTTAGCAGGAGACTCAACTATTACTAAGTATTTGAAGTCTTCTTCTTTTTTCTTTTTTACGCTTTTTGTTGCCATAGGCCTTCTTTATATGTCAAATCTTTTTGACCCTTACTGCTTATATCACATATTATTTATTAACTTACGGGTTTTAGGTTAAAAAATATATAAAAGAATGTAATTTTTTTTAATTAAGTTGATTAGTTGAACTAATAAGGGTAGGTTTAAAAGCTCTAATTATTGGGATAAAATGGAGTAAATGCAGGCTGAAGAGAAAGAAAAAATAATTATTCAAAAAGCTGCTCTTCGCGAGATCGCAAAATTTGTATTAACTGAAAAGTTTAAAGATAAAATCACTAAAGAAAAAATTGAAGCTGAGCTTGTTTTTAAACTTTCGCGTCACAAAAAGTTCCAAAATTCACAAATTATTCTTTACTATAAATCTCTAAAAGATGAATTGGATTTGAGTCTTCTTAAAGAGAACCATCCAGAAAAAACATGGTTAGTGCCGGTTATTACTAAAAACAAATCATTAGTTTTCATAGAGGATAATGAGGATAATGCTGAGTTAATAAAACTTACGAATCGTTTGAAACTTAGTGAGGAAGAAGAACTCTTCAAAGATGCTTTGCTAGAGAAAGTTAGCGATTATATGATTAATGAGTTGGAGATGATTCTAGTTCCTAGTCTAGCTTTCTTTAAGGATAAAACGCGCCTCGGGCGCGGTGGTGGTTACTATGATAGGTTCTTCGAGAAGCTTTATAAGATTCGTGAGAAGATTTACAGCGCGAGTGATATCGAGAAAATACGCGAGCAAGAACAGTTTCCTGAACCATATATTTTAGGTTTGGGGGTTAAAGAAATGGCTATAGAAAAGTATCCACGGGAGGATTTTGATCAGGCTGTGGATGAGGTTATTTGGTTTTAATAAAGCTGCTAATTAAGAGCCATCACAAAAAACTAACCGGCAATTGAATGATCTTCTCACTCAAATAATCCAGTTCCTCTGAGTTATTAATCACAATCCCATAAGGACAATTATATTCCTCAATAAAATTCTTCAATGCCACTAACTTAGAAGCTTTAGTACTAGAACCAGTTTTAATTTCTACGGGAATCAAGGCTCCTGGAGAATCTATGATCAAATCAACCTCTGCTCGTGATTTGGTTCTATAGTAATAACAGTCAGTGTTATAGAGAGTTAAACTCTGAACCTTAATAATTTGCTCGATTATAAAGCTTTCCCAGATCTGCCCAAAATTTGGATGTGCAAGTAAAGAATCTACATTGCTAATTTTAAGAAAGTAATTACTCAGCAAGCTATCTCTAAAAAAACCTTTTGGTGCTTTAATAACAGTTTTAGCTGAGTTTTGATGATAGCTAGGAAGTTTACGCCAGAGAAATGTGCCTTCTGCAATCTCAAAGTATTTTTTGATAGTTGGTTGAGAGACGTCTAGTGATGAAGCGAATTTGGCGAAGTTGATTATATCCCCAGAGGCAGAAGCTAGCATCTGAATAAAGCGCCTGTAACTATCTAACTTAAGTCCAGGGAAGAGACTGCGTACATCTCTTTCGATATAAGTCTTAATGTAAGATTCACACCAGTTGGCATAAAATTCTTTACTGTCTCTTTTTAGGAAAGGCTCTGGGTAAGCTCCATGTAAACATGAATCAAGTACTTCTTCATAAGTAAAAGCTTTCTTGCGAGCGAGTACTTTTTCTTTATCAGTTAAGTCTAGATCTTCGTTAAGTCCAAGTTTTGAAAAAGCTTCCTCTAAGCTAAAAGTACTGAGTTCAACTATTACAACCCTACCTGCAAGAGATTCTGATATATTACTTAGTAATTCTGGTGAGCTTGAGCCACTAATGATAAAAGATCCTGCTTGGTTTCTTTTAGCATCAATAGCAACTCTAAGGGCTGGAAAAAGTTTTGGGCAAATTTGAGCTTCATCTATGATTAAAGTTTGATTTTGCTTTGCTAGGAAAAAATCTGGGTCCGGTTCAATTTTATCGAGATCAGCTTGTTTTTCTAGATCTAGAAAATTTGCCTTGGGCAGGAATTCTTTAAGAAGTGTAGATTTGCCAACCTGCCTTGCACCAAGAATTGCAACACAGGGAAATTCTTTTAAAAGTGATTTTAATTTCTTTAGGAATGATCTTTTTTTGCCTTCCATATCTAAAGTTTAACTTTGGATATGGAAGGTGTCAATATGTTCTGTTTTATATGAAATTTTTTAGCTCTTGAGAAAGTTATTAATCGTATCTTTAAGATAGAAAACTTTGTCTAGATCTTCTTCTTTAACTTTAGCAGTAAACTTTTCCAGGGTTTTTGAGATTTGCTCAGAGAAAAATGTTTCTAGGTCTTTACTTGCTCTACCTCCACTAGGATTTATACTTTTAAGAAGTACTTGAAGTTTCATATAGTTTCTTAACTCTTTCAATGTCTTTATTTGCTCACTATGTTGCACTTTGTTTAAATTAAAATATTCTTCCATATTGCTTTCTGAGAAGGAGCTACCATTATTAAATTCTTTACCCAGTATCTTTAGTTTTTCTATATCAATATTCTTGGGTAAATCTTGATTGATAATGCTTTTGAATAAGCTTTCTTCGTTTAGGTCAATTTTAAAATTTGCTATATTGTCCTGAATATAAGATTTAAGCTCATATTCATTTTGGTAAGATATTTTTTCCATCTTGGTTGATTTTCTTGCAGCAAGAAATCCTACTAAAGTGGCAAGTAACATAGAGGCATCTGATGGAACTAAATCTTTACATGGATGAGGATTTGCAGATGATTTTACAAGTTCAATACCATTAATTCTTGGTGTAATATTATCGTTTGGATTATTGTCCATTGTTTTGCATGCCTCTTGCGAAATAAACCCTCCAGCTAAGTAAGCTGCAGATATACCAGTAAGGCATGTAAGTGGGATTTGAGACTTTAAACCTTTAACTAATTTGCTCATTCCTGTGATGACATCTCTTTTTGAGGATTTTCTAAGTGGCAATATTTGAGCATGTTTATGAAAGAGTTGTTCTGGGAGGTCTATCTTTTCTTCTTTTAGTATTTCTTTAACTTCTTTTGCAACAGCATATCTGTAATTCAAAGCAGCTGGATCATCACTTGGTTCAATAATTCTGTCGAATAAATTTGCAAACTTATTCCAATCCATCTGTTTATTAACGCCATCAAAGCATTCAATGATTAATTCTTGGGCAGATTCTTTTATCTTAGAATTATTTTCTCCAGCTTTGGTTTGAAAAACTTTATAGTCAGTGTTTTCTTCCGTATGGTTTGTATTTTTCGCCTTAGATGATTTTGCATCTATGCTTGGGAATGGAATGACGAATCTTTCTGTTTTCATAATATTGATTTAAACCTGTGTGAGTATTTATACACTGCGGTTTATTATCTTGACCTAGTCTTGGTTGGTAACTACTCAGCCCAATGAAGAATTAAGTAAATACCAAGGAACCATTTAGGAGATTTTTGAAAGACTGGAGCAAA
>JAKVAO010000059.1 GCA_022447685.1 Candidatus Caenarcanales bacterium
CTTAATTTCTTATTGGACATTAATTACCTCAATTTCTTTTCACTTATTGGTATATTTTATCGAGGGGGAGCCACCATGGCTCAAACCAAATTGGTAATATTAAATCTCTCATTCGATTTTCATTATATAGAAGTTTGTAACAGTATTTCGCGAAGACAGTTTTACCTGAACCCCAAGAGCCAATAATTCCAATGGCAAGTGCTTCATTTAAAGAGTTGGTTGAAATTATTCTTGAAAATATTTTACGGACAGTGGAATCATAATCAACACCAGAGTAAAAGCTAACAATATTTTCTGGAGACTCATCGGTTAGAAAACCTCCATAATTAATAGCATGCCCCTTTTCCTTATCTGAATTGAGAATTTCTGATATTTCATCCTCTAAGCTTTTTTGATTACCTAACCAGTAGTATAAAATAATCGAAATAATAAAAATATTGATATATATCCCTGAACTTACTTCAATAGTCTCAACATATAGCTTTTGGTTATCAACAATAATTTGTGTGGTTATTTCATAAATAAAGGCTTTTCTAGTTAAAACAAGCTCTAAGTTGTTGATACAACTATGTAAAATTAGACCAAACTGAAAAGCCATAGTTAGAGCTAGAGTTCTTCTAATTATTGTCACTGGAATATACTTTGGGAGTATAAATTTCAAAAAGTAAAAAATAACTGCCACGCTAGCTAAAATGATTGATAAAGCTAGCCAATTATTGTGACTATAACTAAAAATTCCATATAAACTTCCAACTATAGAATTTGCAAAAAAGTAAGTAAAAAGAACAACAAATAAACAAAACCAAGGGAACATTAATACAATTATATTATTATGGTAGAAGATCTAAATTACTTTAGGCTCTCCCCATAAAAAACGATCATAGGTGGGATTATAGTCTGCACAAATTGCTTTGCAATTTGCTTGCCTGCTGAAGGGGGGCTATCGTTTGCATTGGGAGTGCACAGTTTGCTACGACCCTTCAATTCCACTCACACCGGAAACGTATGCATTCACCGATTAAAACCTGACAATTACTCGACATAAAAGAAAAGCCCCACCTTACGGCAGGGCTTTTCTTTTATAATGGGGCAACCGACGGGATTTGAACCCGCGAATACCGGAATCACAACCCGGGGCCTTAACCACTTGGCAACGGCTGCCATAAATTCGCAGAATTTGATTTTATCATGAACAAAATTGAGAATTAGAGAATTTTCAATTCATCTAATAAAATATCAAGCTCATAGGGCTTAGGAATATAGATATCAGCCCCAGCTGCAAGAAAGTTTCTATAACCAGGAACATTACTTGCAACTATTATATTAATGCCTAAACTTTGCTTTAATTCTTTAATACTTTCACAGAGCTTCTCAAAACCATTTAAACCCATTTCAGCAGCTTCAACGATGATACTAGACGGCTTATAGGATTCAATATCCTCAACTAAAGTCTTTGCAGAACTAGCTTCAGCCTCAAAAGATTCAAGACTTAATCTATCAATTAACAACTCTTCAAAATCTTTATCTTCTTCTATTATTAAGACTTTCTTGTTTGCGAGCTTTTGCTTCTCATTAAATTTATTCAATAAAGCCTGCTCTACTAGATCAGAGCCAGAAAGATACTTCCTATCTAAGCTAGTACAAGAAGAAATATTTAATGAAATTAGACTTTCTTTACGTCTTACTTTGTGAGGAGCAGAATAAATAATGTATTGATTATCATAATCAGTTTTGTTATAAACTCTCTCCAAAATCTTGTTAAACTCATTGTCTAATTCTTCACGAATATCAGCGACGCTCTGACGCGAACCCAAAAGTACAAAGTTGTCCTTACCCAAGTGACCAATAAAAAGATCAGAATCATTGATTAGGTCAGCCAAATTGGATGCTGAGAGCTTAATTAAATTATCTACATTTTTGACTCCGTACATATAACTGTATTGATTCAAGTTATCAATTGTTAAATGCAACATCTGCCAATCTTTCAAGTCATGTAAACAGTGTTCGATAATCTCATAAGTTCTATTGATACCTGGAAGCTTAGTTAGCTTATTCTTTTCAAGAATATCTTTTCTTCTAAGGAAGGCAAAGCATTTAAGAAAAACCTCTTCAGGACTAAGATCAGAATCCAAGAAATCATCAAAGCCCTCTTCAAGATATGCAAAAGCTTTCTTTTTATCTTTGCGCTTAGTACTTAATTGAATAAGTTTATAAATATTGTATTTGGATTTTTGTCTTTGAGAGATTTCATCAAAACTGAATCCTTGAGAATACATTTCTTCACTCAGTATAAGAATTTCAGGCTTATAGTCATAAAAAATATACTTCAAATCTTCAGAATTATTGCACTCTAGAAGATAGATTCCGTTTTCTTCGCATTCTTTAAGGAAATCGTTTTGATCCTTAAGCCTAGTTTTAGATTTATCTGAAGCTACATGAACAATATATTTCTTCGGAATTAATCCCACGACTTATCTCCAACCTCAAAAAACTCTGTCGGTAAATAGAGTTTGAATGTACTTCCCCCCGGGCCACTCTCAACACTTAGATGACCATTCATTATTCTTGCAAGTGAATGACTGATATAGAGACCTAAACCAGTTCCTTCAGTTTTTCTACTTAAAGGATTATCTAAACGACTAAATTTACTAAATATCTTCGCTAAAAACTTCTCTTCAATACCGATACCATAGTCACGAATAGCAACTTTCACCATGGTCTTCTCATCTTTATGGATTTTCCCAACTTGAATTTCGACTTTATCTGAATCTGGTGAATATTTCACCGCATTATCTATTAAGTTTGTGAAAATTTGCTCAAGCCTATCTGCATCAACCCAAACATCAGGTATATTTTGCTCAATATCCACAGTTATTTTATGAGAACCACCATATTTGTTCTCAATTAATAGAGCAGTTGTCTCCAAGTACTGACTAATCTGTACTGGATGTATAGTAAATTGAAGTTTCTTAGCATCAATTCTCGAAACAGCAAGTAAATCTTCTACTAAACGTGCAAGTCTTTCAGCTTGATCTTTGATGATTTTGATATATTTGTTTCTTTTTTCCTCTGGAAAATGACTTTTGTGCTGAAGCAATGTAGAAGCAAAGCCTTTAATACTAGTAATTGGTGTTCTCAACTCATGAGAAACAGTACTTACAAACTCACTTTGCAGCTGATCTATGTCTTTATTGAAACTATCCACCACAAAAAACAGTAATTTACCGTCTGCTTTGCCGTATTTATCATGAATTTCTGTTTGCCTGGTTGGAAAACTAAGTTTTCTACCGTCTTTCGTAAATAAAATCGCAACTTGTGCAGAAAAAGCGTCTTGTTTGGCTAAATTCTCTTCTTCAGGTATAAAGTAGAAACTTTTTACATCTTTACCTAGAGCTTCTTCCTCAGACCAGCCTGTTAAATTCTCTAATATCGGGCTAAAACAAGTAACTTTGTCTTCAAGATCAGATCCAATAAAACCATTTTGAGTACAACGGGAAACACTTTCTAATAGCTGTGCAGGGTCATGACTCATAATTGCAGTTTTACTCTTCTTTACTCCCATGTTTCAAGCTTCTAATAGCTTCTGGTATACTCTCTGCTCCATAAACAGCAGAACCAGCTACCAGTACATTAGCTCCTTCTTCGATGAGGTTTTCTGCTATTTCTCCTGGGTAAATCCCACCATCGACTTCAATAGCAACAGTTCCTTCTTCTAAGTTGTTCCCAGCTTTCAGACCATACTTTTGGAGGATTTGGTTTAATATCTTAATCTTCTCATAAGCAGAATCAATGAACTTCTGTCCACCAAATCCTGGGTTTACTGACATAATCAAAACCATATCAATATCCTTAATATATGGCTCGACAGTATATATATCAGTAGGTGGATTTATAGAAATGCCAACTTTCTTGCCTAAATCCTTAATCAAAGCTATAGTATTTCGTATTTCTTCTTCTTTAAAATCATAAGCTTCCAAATGAAAAGTAACAATATCTGCTCCCGCTTTCACAAAATCTGGAATATGTAAATGGGGGTTATTGATCATTAAATGAACATCTAAAGGTAAATTAGTGTATTTTTTTAAAGATTTTACAACAGGTGCCCCGATAGTAATATTTGGAACAAAAGCACCATCCATGACATCGACGTGAACCCAGTCTGCGTCAGCTTCTATCTTATTAAGTTCAAACTCAAGCTTTGCAAAATCTGCCGCTAAAATTGAGGGTGCGACCTTTACCATTTGGACAAATATTAGCATGTATGACTTGAATATAACTTTTTCTTAATATTACTTTGTTATTTAAGAGGCATGGGAGTTAGCGCGAATAATATTAATAATCAAGCTGAACTTCAGACTCTGGAGGCTAAGTTAGCAAATATCCAGGCTGAAGGGGCTAATGAAGAGCAAATTGCTACTGTAAGCCAAAGCATTGATGAAATCTTAGCTAAAATTGCTCAAAATGAAGATCTTAGTATAACAGCTGATAATTTTTCTGAGGTAATTGGAAACCTTATAGAACCTGAGGATAATTCAGCAGCTATAACCGGAGTAAATGAAGATTCAGATGATTATAAAGTCTTAGAAAAACTCTTCGAAGATATAAATTCTATAGAAGATCCAGAAATGCAAGAAATTTTCAATCAGCAAATCATAGATGCTTCTGAATCTATGAAATCAAGAGGACAATACGAAGCAAATAAAGATTCAAGCGAAGAAGAAGGCATAGCCTTAAATGTATCTTTATAGAAATAAGATTTTTTCAATTAAATATTCAGTTTTAAAGTTAAAGAATTAACCTCTAGCATAATGTGCAAAAGCTTTGTTCGCTTCAGCCATTTTATGAGTGTGCTCTTTGAGTTCTATAGATTTACCTTTGTTATCAAAAGCATCTAATAATTCATTAGCAAGATTCATAATGAAAGTCTTAGCTCCACGCTTACGAGCAGATTGGATAATCCATCTGTGAGCGATAGCAGAACCTTTAGCTTTATCAACTGGTTCAGGAACTTGATAAGTAGCTCCACCAATTCTTCTAGCTTTAACCTTAACAACCGGTGTAACATTCTCAACAGCCTTTTTGAAAACTTCTAAAGGTTTTTTGTCTTTGATTTTTTCACCAATAAAATCTAAAGATGAATAAAATAATCTCTCAGCAAGTGATTTCTTACCTTGGATCATCATACGGTTAATGAACTGTGCAATATCTTTATCACCGTACACTGAATCTGGAACTATTGATCTTCTTTTAAAACTTGGTTTACGTGGCATATAACTTTCCTAATTAATTAATTACTTACTTTTTAGCTTTTTCTCTTTTAGTACCGTATAAAGATCTGCTTTGCTTTCTATCTTTAACACCCTGTGCATCAAGAGCACCTCTAACGATGTGGTAACCAACACCAGGTAAATCCTTGACTTTACCACCTCTTACAAGTACAACACTGTGCTCTTGTAAGTTGTGACCAATACCTGGAATATAAGCTGTAATCTCAATACCATTACTAAGCTTAACCCTAGCAATCTTACGCATCGCAGAGTTAGGTTTCTTAGGTGTAGCAGTTCTTACATTAGTACAAACTCCTCTCTTAAAAGGATTTCCCTCACATGCTGGTGAATTCTTCTTTCTCTTTTTTCTCTTACGAGGATTTCTGATTAGTTGTTGTAAAGTAGGCATTGACAAACGAAAATTATAACAGCTTGATACACAAATTACCAGCTTTTAGAAAAAATTAAGGATTGTAAAACTGACTAGCTACGATTTTGCCCATTTCATTCTATACTTATGGTTAGAATTTTGTCCAAAGAAGTACTTAAAATCAAAGAATTTGACAAGGAAACTGACTTAGGGAGACTCGCTGAGCTTTGGGGAAATCTGTGCATGGTTCAACAGATGCGCGGTGAAAAATTCTGGATGGATCAATTTAATCAAAGCGGTCTAAGCTGGCAAGATTTTCTAATTTCACTTTCAGAAATGGAAGTATCCAAACTCTTGGTGTTTTTATACCAAGACATAGTATGTGGATTTACTTTCTTTATACTTAATGAAGACTTAGCCTCTATCAAAGAATTTTATATAGAACCAGGCTATCAAGAAAAATTTGAAATACAAGACTTAATTCAAGACATTAAAGCAGAGCTTAAAAAAAGCAAAGTCGAATTTGTGGAATTTGATGTCAAGGATTTAGGGGTTTGAAGAATTTAGAAGTTTAAGAACCTCATATAAAGTTTTTAAACAAGCAAGCTCTCGCACCTGAGCTCTACTAAGTGTTCTTGCATACCAATCTAGTTGTTGCGATACTAGCTGCTCGCGATAATTAATAGCGATAAAAATTGTGCCAACAGGCTTATCTTCAGACCCACCATCAGGTCCAGCAATACCAGTAATAGAGACATTGATATCAGCTTTCGAAATCTTCTCTAAACCAAGTGCCATTTCCTTGGCTACTTCTTCAGAGACAGCCCCAAATTCATCTAAGCTTTGCTCTTCAACTCCAAGAATCTCGACTTTAGCTTCATTAGAGTAAGTAACTAAATTAAGCTTCGTATAGGCACTAGCACCCGGAAGATCTGTCATAGCCTTACTCAGAAGACCACCAGTACAAGATTCTGCAAAAGCGATACTCAAAGAATTTTCTTTCAATTTCGCTGCAAGAAGTTCTGGTACAGTAAGATCCCCATAAGCATAGATATAGTCTTGCATCTTCTCTTCTATTTGCTGCTTCACTGGCTGCATCAGTTCATAAGCCTCAGCTTCACTTGCAGCTTTACTAGTGATACGCACATAGCACTCACCTAAAGTTGCATAGGGAGCCACACTCGGGTTAGCGCCAGCAAAAATTTCATCACCAATAAGTTCTGCCATCCGTGATTCACCGATATTTATAAACTTGATCTTCTCTGAGACTATGGCTCCAACAGTTTCTTGTTCACGGAGATAGTCAGCCAAATAATCTTTAACTGTAGCTTGAAACATTGCCTCCATTTCACATGGAACACCAGGGAAAGTGATAATCTTCACAGACTTAATTTCAGTTTCTGAAACTTTATAGTGGTAGTCAAGAATTATGCCCACAGCAGTTCCAACTGGATTTGGAATTATAATCGAATTTTCCGGAATCATGGCTTGCTTGAAGTTATTCTCAGGAATTGCTCTTTTGGTTTTCAAAAACTTAGCTTTGATAATTTCTTTCTGCTGAGCATTTTCAAGAAGTGGAGCTTCAGCAAAATCCGCAATAACTTCATGAGTAATATCGTCAGAGGTTGGTCCTAAACCACCAGTACAAATAATAATATCTGAGCGAGAAGCAGCAAGTTTCAGTGAATCAATAATTCTTTCATGGTTATCACCAACAGTTACATGGTAATAAGTACTTATACCTATTGCATTAAGCTCTTCTGATAAATATGCAGCGTTAGTATTCACTACATGCCCGATCAAAAGTTCTGTTCCAATTGCAATATACTCAGCTTTCACTATTAACTACTATACTGCAAAATCTGCTTACGGCTCTTAAGAATTTTCTCTTCTATTTTCTGCAAACGCTCAGTTGAAAATAATTCTAAGCCTGCTATATTGTTCAATACTTTTCTCGTTCCCTCGTAAAGCATTGTTGGTAATTTCTTACTCATTAGTTCACTTTTGAAGAAATTGTTAGATTCAAGACCGTCACAGTCTTTCAACGTATTATTAGCATTCATAAAGCTCAAACCAGATAAAGCAAAGCTTGCAACAAGCTCCATTAAATTCTCATGTTTAGGAACTAAACTGGTAAGTAATTTTCTTGCACCCAGGAAACTAGCTTCAGTAAAACAGAGAAAGTCTTCATTAGCAGTTAATTCTAATGCTTCAGCGTTAGGATCTTTAGGCTTGGCTTTCAGCATTTGCTCAGCAAACTTATGTTTTGCTGAATATGTACCAAGCATAGGGAAAGCAGGAATCGCCATTATAAGAGAAGACGCGATCTTAGTAATACGCTTCATTGGATGTATTTCCTCAGAAGAAGCAGGCTTGCGATTCTTACCTATAAAGCTAATAGTACTTAAACCCATCGTGAACAGGGACAAGATCTTCAAGTATGACGCCAAAATCTTTTCTCTATTATTTTCGTAAATTTCATCTATAGTTTGTTCTGGCTTTTTAGACTCTGCATCTGTATTTTCAATTGGATCTACTTCTTCAGAAGCTTCATTGAGCTTCATACCAAGTAACTGGGCACCGTCTATCATCATTTTCTTTAAAGGACTTGGAAGAGACTTCGTTGAATTAGATATTAGCTCGAAGCCACTATTAATTACATAGATAGAGTTATCACCATTCACTTTCCCTTCTAAGAGCATAGAAGTCAAACCAAGACCAATCTCCATCAGAGCAGCCTTAGCTGTAAAATCTTCTATTTTCTCACCTTCTTTTTCTAATTCTTTGTAATTATTACTTAAATTTTTTACTTCTTTTGCAAGAACTTTTTTTCTTTTGATCTCTTCTTCCAGAATATTTTTCACCTGCTCAGATCCGGGAAAATCAACGATATTATTCTGAGCGGCCTCATCCTTTTTAGGTAGAGGGATTTTCTGGGGCGCAATAGTCCCAGTATTATTAGCCAAATTTACAGCTGTGGCGTTCAGTGTCCCTAACCTTTCCCGAAGTTAATGAGAATGATTCTCAATATATTTATTTTATAGCTTATTGAGAAATGTTTGCAATAAAGAAATTATTAAATACAAGTTTCTTGTTTTTATCTTGACCCAGATGCTTCGAAACTCTGCTATATTCAAAGCAGAATGCGAATTATTTGCTCCGCTTGGGAAGAAGAAACTAAATATTTAAGTAAAGAAGTGAGAGAAAAATTCATAATTTACCATCTAGGTATTGGATATTTAAGCGCCGCTCTTAACTTACAAAAAATAATCCTCGAAAATAAGCTTACAGAAATAAATTTTCTAGGCACAGCTGGACTTGTCCAAAACACCGAAGAGAAATTTAGTATAAATGATACAAAAGTTTACAGAATAGAAAAGTCTTCATTACTAAGAGCCTTAACTATTACAGGCTCTGCCTATACTCCAGTGACATATCCAAGCTATTCATTAAATAATGCCAATACTAATAAAACCCTAAAATCACTAACAACAGCTAACTGCATTTCTTCGCTTGAAATTAGCAAATCAGCCGAACTGAGTTCTAAAATCCTAGATTCACAAAGCAATACAGAAATTCTTCTTGAAAATATGGAACTATACGGAGTAGCAAAATTAGCAAGTGAATACCAAATCCCCTGCAATACATTTCTAAGTACTAGCAACTTCACTAATGCAAATGCTCATCAAGACTGGAAAGAAAACCATCAAAAAGCCTCAGAAAAACTATGTAAAGTTTTTAGAGATATAAATTCTTAACATAGGCTGTTATCTGATTAAACAACGGTCCAGCGACTGTATCACCCCACCTACCGTCTGTTTTCGGATCATCAATAACCACAAGCGAAATATACTCAGGCTTTTCAGCTGGATAAAAACCTATAAAAGAAGCGATTGTATTGTAGCGAGAATATCTTCCATCTTTGCGAATTTTTTGAGCGGTTCCTGTTTTACCAGCAACTCTTATACCACTCACTTTACCTGCTTTAGCCCATCTATCTTTTATGTTTTTTTCTACAGAGTCAGCTAGGCGCAACTGAATTTCTTTTGCGATCTTGGAATTGACAACTTTCACTTTGCTTTGAATAAACTTATGCTTACCTGGATCTTTCAAAATCGTAGGAGTAATCCAAACACCATTATTAGCGATAGTGTTTATAGCGGCGAGAATTTGAATAGGAGTAACAGCGATAGCACCTTGCCCTATTGCAGTAGAAGCTAAATCAGAATCTTTCCAAGTAGAATTGGATCTAAGTAAACCTGAACTCTCGCCAGGCAAACCAATGCCAGTCTTATTGCCAAAGCCAAACATTTTCAAATAATTATAAAAAACCTCAGAACCCATTTCTAGACCTAAGTGTGCAGCAAACGGATTACTAGAGGTCTGGAACAAGCCAGTTAGATCTAATTCTTTAGACTCTGTTCGATTTGGCACATAATCATGATTCTGTATACGCCATTTATCTACAGTGATATAGCCTTCATCTAGAAATTTATAATCACTATCAATAGTCTTAGAATCAAGTGCTGAAGCAACAGTAATAATTTTAAATATAGAGCCAGGTTGATAAACATCAACAATACTCCAGTTTTTCAATTGCTCAATATTATAATCTCGATAGAAATTAGGATTATAAGCAGGGGCACTTGCCCAAGCAAGTAGCTTACCAGTTTTCACTTCCATCACGATCGCAGAACCCTTGGCTGCTTTAGTTTTCTCTATATGCTGCTCAAGCTTCTCTTCAACGAAGCCTTGTAATCTAGAATCCAAGCTCAGCTCTAACTTCGCTTTGGAATTAGTTTCGAGAAAATCTTGATAATAAAGTTCAATCCCTTGCCTTGCTTTACCATATAAATCGACGTAACCTAGTATATGAGAGGCAAAGCTATCCTCTGGATAAAAACGAGTAATAACCTTACGCATGTACAATGAAGGGGAATTAATTGCTCTAATCTGCTTCATCTGTTCCCTTGTGAGGTTAAAAGCGAGTGTTTGACTTGAATCTTTGTAGAGAAGTTTTTTGGATGACTCAGGAAAATCAAAAATTGCTCTAAGCTTTTTAGCAAGTAAGCTTTTGTTTTCTTTCTTAGAAGCTGCACATGGATTATATTCTAAGGTATATCTCTCAATATCCATAGCTAAAGTTTTAGCTGCTCTATCAACTATTTCCCCTCTGGTTATTACAGATTTAACATTAGTTCTCAATTGCTTAACTCTTTTGTAAAACTTAGAACCCTGCAAAACTTGCAGGTCGAATAGCCTTGCAATAACAACGAAGAAGGAAGCTAAAACCAGAAATTGAATTAAGCGATAACGAAACTTACTCATAAAGTTGAATTTTCCCTTAGCCCTTTTTCAGTTGATCCTTGGTATCAACAGACAAATGGTAAGATCCTAACCACTTATAATAATTGAAAAATATACTCAAGTCACGCATCGCAGTTGCAAAATGCTCTTCATCACGGTGTGCATTACAATCAACACAGAACAAATAACTACCAAGTAAATTCTTAGATGGTCTAGATTCAATCCTAGAAAGATTCACACCATGATCAGCAAAAGACTTCAAGACCTTAGACAAACTCCCAGGTTCATCTACAATCTGAAAAACCATAGTAGTTTTGGCAGCTTTGCCTTCTATGTAATCTGAAGGTTTATTAGAAAGAAGCCAGAAGCGAGTGACATTGTTCTGAGAATCATTAATCTCTTTTTTAAGAACTTTGAGATCATATAATTTAGCACAAAATTCTGGAGCTATAGCTGCTAGTTTCTGCTCATTTGCATTCTGCGCAGCATCAATTGCCGCCTGACTATTGCTAGCACTTGGTTCCATGACAAGATTTGGACAATTAGCATTAATAAAATCCTGGCACTGAGCAAAGCTCATAGGGTGAGATAGCACTTTTTCAATTTCACTTAAAGAATAGTTTTCTTTAGCAAGTAAACAATGCTTAATTGATAATAAGTATTCTTTATTAATAAAAACACCATTAAATTTCAGAAGCGCATCTATAGTCTCACCAACACCACCAGCAAGTGAGTTCTCGACAGGAATTACAGCTTGATCTGCCTGAGAGGAGCTTATAGACTCAACTAAGCTTGTAATAGTAGGCTTACTAACAAACTCGAGATCATCCAAAATATTCAATTCATTAGTAGCTAAGTTAATAGCAGCAATATGGGAAAAAGAACCTGAAGGTCCAAGATAAGCAATCTTCATCATTCAATATTATAACCTTAGCTAAGCCATTTGAAACTCTAGACTTGGCTCTTCTGCTTTCTTATTAAACATATTAGCGATTGATTCAGGAAGACAGTGACCTGCATTAGCTTTCACCATAGCCTCAAATACTCTCACAACGAAGTGAGGTAAGTTCTTAGCTGGAATAGGATTATCACCAACAAACTCAGCATTCTCTTCTTTTACTGCTGCGGTATTACATGCAGCTGCCCAGGTACCAAATAATCCCATAAGTGATTCTATCTGTCTTTCATATGGTTTCATAAATGGAAGGTTGAGGAGTACATCCAGTACACCCTCACTTGAATAGTTACCACCTGATGCTACAGATTGTATTCTTCCTCTTTCCATATTATCGATAGAGAAGCGCTCAAGATCAGTACAGAAACAGGCTAAATTATCCCTCAATACATTACCTGTTGTGATCAGCGCTTCACCCATCGCATTGCCAGAATTACGCATGTGCAATCCTGTTTGCTTCGTAGCAAAACCAATAATTTGTAAAATACCACCAATAGTACCATTCACACCAGTACCATCAGTTGGATCAAAAGCTTTAACACCATTCTCTGAAATTGCAGCAAATGCGTCTTTGAGCTGGTTAGTAAAGGCTTTCACACTTTCCATTGGATTCTTAAAGCCTTCAGCCCCCATCTTACGCTTATTTGCTGATGAAGATATATTCATAGGACCATTGGCTGCACCAAAGAAACTGTAAACATTACTAAAACCAATATTCAGATTCAGGTCTTTCATTCCCATAGCCTTAAGTGGCAAGGAAAGTAAATGGAAAACGTTGAAAGCAGATAAAACTTTAAATAAACCAGAAGCTGAAGCAATCAAATCATTGTTTTTCGAGACTTTAGAGAACTTACCAAGAGCAGCAATTCCAACCATACCCCGATACGCATACTTACCTAAGAACTCAATAGGCTTACTATTAGGTAAAACCAAGCCAAGTAAATTGCTAGCTATGGAAAGTTGATTTGCAGTCTTTGCGATAAAATCTTGGATTTTCACCCCATTTGCCATTTTTTGATTGCCCGCATAAGTAACAAAAGCATTTTTCAAAATTGGAACTGGACTTAAAAGATTTGCAAATTTATCAAAAAGAGTCTCACCCTTTTCCTCTAAAATTTGAGGAGAGTCGGGATTATCTGGAGTAAGAGGCTGCTCAGCATATTCAGTAGAATTATCTTCAGCGTCGGCTTGAGCTAAGTCTTGCCCAATAAGAGTATTATCCAGCTTTTCTAGCTCATCTAGAACAAGCGGATCAACCTGTTTTTTTACAGTTCTCTCTAGTGCCTCCCTTGCATTAGCAACTGAATCAAATTCAGGTGCTTCTGCAGAGACAGCCTTTGTCGTTTGCAATTAAATTATCCTTTTGAATAATTTTAGGTATTAAGGGAATTAGTATTAAGTATATCTAAATTCTTAAGATTTTATGCTAAATTTTTTTTAATCTATCTTTACACTAAGTCGCACGAGTCAAGAGAATATCCATAAGAATGAGTACTTTTGAGCATATATAGATTGCTGTTTTGGAAAATAAAAACAGATAAGCCAATGCAAAAAACCAGCCAGCAATTATGTCCCAATGATCATGAACTTTAAGGTACAATCTCGACAAACCCAAAAAAATCGGGACAAGAGTACAAAGATAATCAACGTAGACCGGGAATATAAAGAAACTTGAAACAGTGAAGAAAAAAACCGTAGACATAAATGCATGCCCAGAAGGTAAACTATAACCCTTAACTGAGACCTTGGCATTTTCTGAGCTTGGCCTTGCTTTTCTGATTGTATTTTTGAGAAGTAAGTTTACCGCATAACCAAAAAACCAAATAGAGCTTATATACGCTCCTTTATCGAAATCAACAAAGAAAGTTATGAAGCATAGTACTAAAAACTGTGGAAATAAGTTTCCTATCAAAGTGAAACTGCGGATTAAATAATATCTTTTTTGTTTCATTTTAATGAAATTTACCAAGTAAGCTTCTTATAGTTTTTCCAAAAATTTTAGATTTACTAACATAGCTACAAACCCATAAAGTAATAAACCTAATATCAAGTATTCTAAGGAAGTTTTTTTGAATAGATTCAATTAACTTAGAGCGCGCAAATTCAGGTTTCTCAGCAAGAATATACCAATAAGCGAATCTCAGATAAGCAAGACTATAAGCCTCACGCTTTTCAGCTTCTAGAATTTTACTTAAATCATTATCACTCGAAACCTTGACAGGTAAATGTTCTTTGACGGCATCAAAATTATCAATATTAGTATTAGCATCCAAAACCTTCAAAGTAACTTCTTCAATTTTCTCGGCTTTGACATTTTGTACAGACTGACCTGGATGTATTCGGTAATTACCAAGAGGCTCAATGATATGAAAGAACTCTCCAAAACGAGATAAGCGTAACCAAAAATCCCAATCTTCATATGGAATAAAATCTGTAACCTGAGTTCCGACCTGATCTAAAGCAGATTTACGAATCATTGGAGTTACTGAAGGTACAAAATTTCTTTTTAGAAGGTGAAAATATACAAGACCACTTGCACCCTTCTGTTGGCGTGAGGCATTTGCTAGTGGTTTATTTTCTGGATTAATTCGATTTACAGCAGCGTAGCAAAGAACAATATTGGGATTATTCTCCATTATATTTAACTGAGTCTCAAGTTTATTGGGTAGCCAAGTATCGTCAGAATCAACCAAACAAACATATTTACCTTCAGCCTTGCTAATCCCATAAGATCTAGCAACAGCACGCTCAGAATTAACTTGTTTGAAATACTTAAGGCGTGAATCCTTGTCAATAAAAGGCTTTAAAACCTCTTCAGTATTATCAGTACTACCATCGTCTATAAAAATTATTTCAAAATTCTTATAAGTCTGCTGCAAGATACTATTAATATTATCTGCAACATATTTAGCTTGGTTATAACTAGGAATAACAACAGAAATTAAAGGATTATCCATGCTAAATCTATAATAACTTAGATTTGAACAAAGTCAGAAATATCCAAATTATTTTTATTAATAAGTTTTTTAGCAGCTGCAGTATAAGTCCAAATCGCCCCAGGGTAAACAAGCATAGGAGCTAAATAACTGTGAAAATCATCAAATACTTTAGCTAAATTTTCTCTAGTTTTCTTAAGCTCGTCTTTTTGAAAGAATGGAGATCCTGATTGTGCACAAAATATTCCATCTGCTTTGAGTGCTCTTTGAATTTTTTTATAGAAATCTACTTCTATTAATCCTGCAGCAAATCCTTCAGGGTCAGTAGAGTCACAAAGAATCAAATCAAAGCTTTCACTATCACATGAATCTATGAACTGGATTGCATCTTTACAATGAAGGTCTAATTTTGGATTATTAAGCTCAGAAGCTATTTGTGGGAAAAATTCTTTGGAGGCTTGAATAACTTCTTCATCAATTTCAACCATAGTTACTTTATTAATGCGTGAATCATAGCTTTGGAACAAATTTCTCACTATACCACCATCACCGCCACCAACAACTAGAATATTTAAGCCTTCACTAGCAGCATCAATATTTTGCATTCCATAAGAACAAAGTGCGTGATGATACATATGTTCATCGACATCACTTAACATCAAAGCCCCATCCAGCGCCATAACTGTTCCATAGTTATCATTTTCAAAAATAAAAATCTCTTGATACTTAGATTTTTTCTGAAGATGTACTTGAGATACTTTCATGGCAATACTTTGCTTGCCTTGATGAATTTCTTGAAACCATAAATCAGTACTTTGAGACATAGAAGCATCATTATAGATGACTTCTTAGGCGACTGCCTAAAACTATTCATCTATAATGTATGATTTTTTTGACAAAGATACGTCTGCTTTAATCATATCTTCTATTTTCACCCAAGATATAAATGCATCAAACAAAATGTTAATCAGGAATATTGATCTTAGTTTCTTGTCCCGGTCGCCCTATCTTTAAACTTTGAACCTCACCATTTTTAACATTAAAAACTATTCTATCCAGCCCACTTCCTTGATATTTTTGAAAAAATAGTTCTTCCTTAGCTGGAAAGGTTTTTCCTTTCCTCTTTCTTTCTGGAGAGTTTGTTTGCTTTAAATGAAGTCTATCTATATTTGAATAATCATCAAAACCATAATTTGTCTCAAAAATTGATTTATCTTCTTTCTTTAGTTTTTTAAGCACTTCAGCTACTGTAGTGTACTGAGAAATTCAGTCCAGTAAATACGTATATCAGAAGGTGTGAGAATATGAGAAAAGTAAAAAAGGAAATCTTATGCCGAAAGGAACCCCA
>JAKVAO010000006.1 GCA_022447685.1 Candidatus Caenarcanales bacterium
TAATGGTTCTAAACAAGTAATATCAGCAACTTTTGCTGTTGTCGTTAAAACACCAGCAAACAAAGTATGAGCAGGATCAATATCCGCATGAATTTTGTAACCTCTATACCATCTAGATCCTTTCTTTGTAGATGAAGCATCTTTATCAATCCAGTCCTTTTCTCCATTGTTTTTGTTCATAGGAGCTTCGATAATAGTTGCATCAATTAAGCTACCTTTCTTTACAAAGAAACCTTTTTTATCAAGGTATTTATTGACTAAATTGAAAAGTTTTTCCTGTAAATTGTTCTCTGTGAGCCAAGCTCTAAATCTACAAAGTGTGGTCTCATCAGGTGCAGGACGAGAAATATCAATTTTCATAAATTTACGAAATGATATTCGATCATTTATTAACTCCTCAGTATCTGCATCACTCAAACCATAGAAATCTTTTAACAGTGACATTCTAAACATAGTCTCTGGACTAAAACCTTTTCGACCAGTAGCACCATCTTTCCACTTTGAAAGTAGTTTATTGATTCGATACCAAGGCATTACTGAATCAATCTCTTCTAAAAACTTTGAGGACTTTGTTCCTTTACTTGTCGCACAAAAAATATCTAAAAATGAACCCTGCATTATTATATTTTACTAGCTATCTCAATCTGTGATTACTCTTTCATGGTTTTTTTACTTCAATATTCATGCTGAGTTTTGCAGGACATCCTTAATTATCGTGGAAACATAGGTTTCACTGTGAAAAATGAGTTTCGCGGTCTTAAACTAGCTTTAAGATCAGTTAAGCTTATACATCCTGTTTTAAAATTTCTTGAATTAGCAAAGATTTATATAACTTGTAATAAAAATAATCTAGCTTCAAGGAAAACTATTGAGTTACTTGGAGCTAAATTCATAGAGGAGACTCGGATTCCTGAAGATTATGAATTCTTAGAATTTTATCCAGATGAATCAAGAGTGAAGTTAAGGTATGAATTTAGTATAAAATCTTGATGTGATTGGATTGAAACTTAAGCTAAAACAAAAAAACATCATAAAAGACCTCAATCCACCATCCCTCTAAAGCGAAGTTACTGTTAAAATGTTATTTGGGTAATATTTAAATAGATGGCTAATATAGATAAAAATGTTGTAATAGTTGGTGGTGGTCTCGGTGGCTTAGGTGCTGCTTTAAGTGCTGTTCAGTCGGGATGTACTGTCGATATCGTATCTATAGTTCCAGTGAAGAGGTCACACTCAGTATGTGCTCAAGGTGGAATTAACGCCGCTAAGAATATTAAAGGTGAAGGTGATTCCACTAAGCAACACGCCTACGATACGATTTACGGTGGTGATTTCCTTGCAAATCAAGGTCCTATCGTTAGAATGTGTGAGAATGCACCTAAGATTTTAGATTTATTCGATAGATTTGGAGTAATGTTCAATAGAACTCCAGAGGGACATTTAGATTTCAGAAGATTTGGTGGAACTTTATACCATAGAACTGCTTATGCTGGTGCAACTACTGGTCAGCAATTACTTTATGCTTTAGATGAGCAAGTTAGAAGATTTGAAGACCAAGGTAAAGTTACCAAGTATGAAGGTTGGGAAATGCTCTCTAATATCATTGATGACGATGGTGTTTGTAGAGGTATTGTTGCTCAGAATTTAGATACTATGGAACTTAGAGCTTTTAAAGCAAACGCTGTCGTAATAGCGACTGGTGGTCCTGGTAATGTTTTCGGTAAATCTACTAATAGTACTATTAATAATGGTATTGCAGCTTCTGCTTGTTTCAAGCAAGGTGTGAAATATGCTAATGGTGAGTTTATCCAAGTTCACCCTACTGCTATTCCTGGTTCTGATAAAGACAGATTAATGTCTGAGTCTGCTCGTGGTGAAGGTGGTAGAGTTTGGACTTACAAAGATGGTAAACCATGGTATTTCTTGGAAGAGAAGTATCCTAAGTATGGAAACTTGGTTCCTAGAGATATTGCTACTCGTGAGATTTTTGACATAGTTCATAAACAAGGTTTAGGAGTGAATGGTAAGCCTTGTGTTCACTTAGACTTGACTCATAAACCCAGAGAATTCTTAAACAAAAAGCTAGGGGGAATTCTTGAAATTTATGAAAAGTTCAAAGGTGTAGATCCTCGTGAAGTTCCTATGGAAGTTTTCCCATCAGTTCACTATAGTATGGGTGGATTATGGATCGAGAATGAGACTCAAATGACTAATGTCCCTGGTCTTTTTGCGGCTGGAGAATGTGAGTATCAGTATCACGGTGCTAACAGATTAGGTGCTAATAGTTTACTTTCTTGTACTTTTGGTGGTTTAGAGACAGGTAAAGATGTAGCTAAATATATGGACGGACTTGAGAAGTCATACACAGATTTAGATGATGCGGTTTTCTCTAAGCAAGTTAAAGTAGAGGAAGATTTAGTTACTAAGTTTACTTCTCAGGAAGGAAAAGAGAACGCTAGGGCTATTCATATTGAACTTGGTAATATGATGACTAAAAATGTAACTGTAGTTAGATACGATAAAGATTTAGAAGAAACTCTTCATGGTATTCAAGGTTTAAGAGCTAAGTTTGAACAAGTGCAAATCCCTGACACTGGTAAATGGGCTAATCAGAGTTTGTTCTACATGAGAGAGCTTTTCCATATGTTTGATATAGCTGAAATTATTGCTAAAAGTGCACTCATGAGAAAAGAATCTCGTGGTGCTCACTATAAGCCTGATTATCCAGATCGAAATGATGCTGATTGGTTGAAAACAACAATCGCTGAGTACAAAAATGGTGGAGTTGAGATTTCTTATGAAGGCGTCGATTTATCTCACTTTGAGCCAGTTTTGAGAAATTACGCTAAGTAAGGGTATAATAAGCAATGATGGAACAGGATGAAAGTGCAAGAGCTAGTATCTCTGCAGAACAAAAAGATAGATTTGCGATTTTTCCAGCTATTGATATCATGGAAGGTAAATGTGTCAGGCTTTACCAAGGTGATTTCGATGATGAAACTGTTTACAACAAAGACCCTCTTTTTGTTGCTAGAAAGTTAGAAATGGATGGAGCTAGAAACCTTCATTTAGTTGATTTAGATGGTGCTAGATATGGACTTGCTAAGAACCTTGAACTTATCAGGGGAATAGTTAAGAATATCAGTCTTTATGTCCAAGTTGGTGGTGGTATCAGGGATATGCACACAGCTGAGCAGATTCTAGACTGTGGTGTCAATAGAATTATTTTAGGTAGTGCTATTGTCAAGAATCCTAAATTCGTTGAAGAGGCTCTAAAGCATTTTGGACCAGATAGAATTGTTTGTGGAATTGATTGTAGAGATGGTTATCTAGCTGTTAATGGTTGGATAGAGAACTCTGACGTTAAAGCAACTGAAATAGTTAAAGAGTTCAAAGAGAAGCACGGCTTAAAACATGTTATTTATACTGATATCAATAGAGACGGTACTTTGCGTGGACCTAATATTCAACAACTTACTGAATTTATTGATGCTACAGGGGTAAATACTATTTCAAGTGGTGGTATTTCTAATATTGATGATATTAAATCTTTGATCAATTTAGTTCACAAGGATTACCCAGTTTCAGGTGTTATAGTAGGTAAAGCTTTATATGCTCGCAAAATAGTTCCTAGTACTTTGTTCAACCTTACTGTATAAGACTCTAAGTGCAATTATTCAATTTAAAAACCCAAGAATCTCTCTCAGAACCATTTGCTGATTTATCTGAGTCTTCTGTTGCTCTGGGTATGTTCGATGGCGTTCACTTGGGGCACCAAGAGATTATTATAGCAGCTGTAAATAAAGCTAAAGCTAGTTCTTTAATTCCTTCTGTTCTTACCTTTAAAAACCATCCAAGGTCTTTAACTATTAATAGATGCCCTAAGATTATTACTAATTTTGCTACCAGGCTTGATTTGTTTGCTGAATATGGAATTGAGCAAGTCTTAGCCTTAAATTTCTCTCTGGATATCATGTATATGCTTCCAGAAGATTACCTCAATAAGTACCTTCAGTCTATTTTGAATACTAAGGCTATATCTGTTGGTTATGATCACCATTTTGGGAGAAACCGTGAAGGTAATCCTGATTTTCTTGCTAAATGGACTGAAGCTAATAATATTGACCTTGATGTGGTTCAAGCTTTTAAGTATCAGTCAGAGCTTATCAGTAGTTCTAGAATCAGAGAATTAATAACGGAAGGTCAGATTAGTGCTGCTAATCAATACCTAGGGCATGGTTTTTCTTTATCTGGTCTAGTGATCAAAGGAGATCAACGCGGGCGAACTATTGGTTTTCCAACGGCTAATCTGAAAATTGACGATGATCTCATTTTACCTGCAAACGGGGTTTATCTAGTCGATGCTTATATTAGAAAAGCAGCTCTAAATAAAGAACCTTGGGGGAAAGCTAATAAAGCGCTTGTTAATATTGGTTTTAGACCAAGTTTCAAATCTGAAGAAAAAATCTCAGTCGAAGTTCATATTCTTGACTTTGATGAAAATATTTATGGCGAAGAAATGAAAATTGTATTTCAAGATAAACTTAGAGATGAGCAAAAGTTTGACTCGGCTGAAGCTTTGATAGCGCAGATCCATCAAGATATAGCTGCAGTCAAACGTTTAAACTAGTCCAAATGTGGGAATAATACACACAAGATGGAAAGTAACGGAGCTTTTTTCAAGTTTTTCTTGGTTGCAATGCAATTGATAATTTTAATCGCTTTCCAGACTAATATTTATTCATATGCAGTTGGAGAAGAAGCTCCAGTAATAGTTTTAGTAGATTTACATACTTGGGATTTGGCTGATTCTGAGATGGATATTTTTAATGATAAAAAAATATTAGAAGTTACCAGAATAGATGGTTGGCAAGATATTGTAAGTGAAGTCCAGGCAGTAGACGTTGTTGTCAAACACCAGAGTGGTTACTGCGGCTTGTATACAGCTCAAGGTGAATTTATTAGAGAGATTACTCTCAAAGATCAAGATATACCTTCTTACTATAATGAGAAATTTTTACCGAATGGAGTCGAAACTCAGAAATCTAAACACTGGAGAGACCCAGGCTATGCTAATGGTGGTCTTGTTGATCCTTATAGACCTCATAGAGAGGCTAGAAATGATGAATATAAAATTAATGACTATAAACGTTTAAATCCTGGATGGGGTTATAAGACCGTAGATAACCGTAAAGGTGTATCAGGACATATCTTTGATTTTATGAGAATTGCACCATTAAGTACAGTTACTCCTTTTAATTATCCAGGGACTTATGGAGGTAATAATTTGGGCTTAGCTAGTGCTTGGTCATTAGGTGCGATACCAGCGATTGGTGGTCTTGTTGGTAGTATCGGTAAGGCTAAACGAGACCAGGAAAATTATGATAGGGCATTACAGGCTCAAGAACAATTTATTGATTACCCAGTGCAATATTATAATTCGATTGAACCAACAAACCCAATATCAAGAGATCCAAATTTTACTAGATTAAATAACCCGCCTATGGCTTTTACACAGCAGCAGCCAAATTATGCAAGGGATGCAGATTATTATCGCCGCACCGGTCATGTCCACCCTTAGAGATGCTGATACAGCTATAATTTCTTCGTTTTTGTCGGCGTCAAAATGCTCAGTTTATTCACCCCACAAAACTTCGTTTAGTGGGGTGAATGAGGTTAGGATTTGTAAAGCGTCTACTGCTGCCGCATGTACTTGTAACTGCTCTATTTCCTTCTCTTTAGCCTTGAATTTGGAGACCATGTCACCATCCAAGAAATTTGTATGGACGCTTCCTATTCAGCAGATTCTAAAAAGTAACTGATACTAATTTCTGAAGTGATTTTGATATCTTTATTGGTAAATGAATTCTCTTCGTCTGCTGATGCAGAGCTTGCCATAAGCCTTAGAGAGTTGGATCTGTGCTTATAGACAGGTTTCACGAAGTCACTGAAACTATCTTTGATTCTATGAATTCTGGACAACTTTATAGATGGAATTTCAGCAACTATAGTTTTAGCTTTATTTACTGCATTTCTTGTAGCAAGCTTATATACTTCTAACTTAGCTTTTTCTCTATCGCTGAGATCATAGAAAACATTATTGATCTCTGAGTAATCACTATCACTGATACTTGCAACTATTAGGTCAAGTTTGCTTAAGTCTTGTATTTTTACTTTGTATGATTTATTAGCCTCATAGCCTTTAAGTTCTGATTTCTTAGTACGGTGATTATATTCTTTGTTTGGTCTTACTCTATAGTTTTGAATTTCGATATTTTTAGAATTAATTCTATGTTTTCTCAGAACTGAGATGATTTTTTTGCTTTCCTGTTCGTTTATAGTATTAGCTTCACTTACTGTATTCGATAAGTTTTTTATAGAGAAATTGATGTAAGCCAAGTCAGCTTTGAAATTCTGTGAAGCTTTTGCACTTACTTCAATAAAACTTGCCTCCTGGTTTATAAGAGGAGAACTGTAGGCGTAGCATTTCCCGAGACTAATAAAAGCTAAGCTGAGAAATAGAAAATATTTTAATCTTCGACTTTGAATCATTAATTATAATCTTACATTATGGGCAATTTTGATCGCAGGGCTTTTTTGAAATTTTTGGGTTTAGGTTCAGCAGCTACAGTACTAAGTTCATGTTCTTTTCTTAGTAAAGATACTTTTTCTGAAATAACTGAACTAAGTAAAACTAATCTAGGACTTGATTTTAAATCTAGTATCGGTGAATTTTCTGGGATTGCAGCAAGTATTGAAGATGAGCTTATTCTTCCTGAAGGATTTAAATACAATATAATTCGGAGTTTTGGTGATGAGGTTTTTGAATCTAGTGATGAGCAGCTAAATAATGCCTATGGCGCCAATAACGATTATATTGGTTTTATTAAGTATAAAGATAGTGATCAAGAAGCTTTGTTGTTTGTGAACCATGAATTTGTAAATCCTTTGGAAACACCTTTTGAAGCCAAACAGAGAAAAGTTTTAGGAGTTTCAATTTTCCAGATCAGGAAAGATACTAATGGGGACTGGGTTTATGAAACAGATACTATTAAGCAGGCAAAATATAATAGAAGAATTGATGCTAATACCATGACGAAAGTAACTGGTCCAGTAGCTTCCGTGCTGCCTGAGATGCGAGGAACTCTTGCTAACTGTAGTGGAACTTTAACACCGTGGGGAACTGTACTTACCTGTGAGGAGAATTATGAAGTTTACGGTGATACCTATAGATGGAAAAACTATGACAAAAGGCATTATGGTTGGATAGTCGAAGTTGATCCTTTGGATAAAGAATCTGTTCCTATGAAGCATAGTGCTCTTGGTAAGATGGCGCATGAAAATGCAGCACTTGCAAGCTCCGATGAAGAGAAGCTCGTAGTCTACATGGGAGATGACGCCATGAATGAACATATATACAAATTTGTTTCTAGTAAGGCTATTAATGAAACTGACAAAGATTTCTTGGAACATGGTTCTCTTTATGTCGCGGTTATGGATAAATCTGAACTTGATTTTCAGGATCAAATTACAGGTAAAGGTTCTTGGGAATTGATGAGTATCAGAAACCCAAAGCTAGAGCCACATTTCAGTTCTGATGCTGAGCTGTTATTGAATACCAGGAAAGCAGCCAAGCTATTAAATGCTACAGCTACTGATAGACCTGAAGCTATTGCAATTAGTCCAGTTTCCAAAGAAATATTTATTCCTCTAACAAATAATTCAAGCAAAGCTAATAAATATGGTTCTATTTTCAAAATTAGAGAAGACAGCTCTGATCATGGGGCAATGAGTTTTACTTATGAAAACTATGCTATAGGTGGTATGGAAGCTGGTTTTGCTTGTCCAGATAATTTAGCCTTTGATTCTGAAAATACTTTATGGCTAGCTACTGATATCAGTGGTTCTAAGCTTTCCAGTTCAGATTATGAATTTCACGGTAATAATGCTTTATTTGCAATTCCACTTTCTGGTGAACACGCCGGCAAAGCCTTGCGTTTCGCTTCCGCTCCTCGAGGAGCGGAATTCTGTGGTATCTGTTTCGATAAAGAATCGAAAACCTTATTTCTCTCTGTGTAGCATCCTGGAGAAAAGAATACAAAAAGTATTTGGCCAAATTTAAATAATGATAAGAAAGCTAGATCTTCTCTAGTTGCAATTAAGCAAGTATAATTTATATGTGAAACGCTTTTCTCTATTTTTAATTTTAGCTTTGCTAAGCTTGCTTCCTCTTCAAGCAGCTTCTACTAAGCTTCAGCATAAATGGCTTAGAATTGGGATATTAACTAATCCCGGTGAGATCAAAATAGGTGAAGATTTTGATTTGAAAGTGCAAGCTATTCTTAAATCAGAAACAGGCTTTGCAGCTGAGCGTATAAAAGTTTTTTTAGGTGATAGGGTTATTTCTGAGGCTTCAGATTTTTCAATTGAGAAAGTTGATAATCCTGATAAGCCTAATCTTGCAAGAATTAGTTTCGATAAATCAGCTCTCGTTGTTAATAATGAAGAAGAATTGAAACTTAAGCTTGTTTTGACTGAGTCTGCTACTAACGCCAATAGCTTAACTGCAAGATTCAAAAAACTCCAGCTTTTAGGTGATAAAAAGCTTCTAGCTTTAGACGACTTTTCTTTTGCACCTAAATTAATTAAGCTGAGAACAAGAGTTATTGATGCTAAGTCAGGTAGTCAGATTCCAGCTAAAGTTGCTCACACGCCAATTCGTTTTAAGTTAAGTTTTGAGCACGACCCGAAATATATTCCAGCAGAAGACTTAGAGTCTTTTAAAGCTAGTAAGTCTATTCTTCTCAGAAATTTAAGAGTTTACAGATTCACAGTAGATGGTTTGAAGGAGGATATAACAGAAGAATTTAAATTTGATTTAGTGAAAGACAGTTCCAATAAATTTGCTGAGTTTGATACTATGCTCACTCACTTTCATTCCCAAGAGTTCACGATTAAAGATTTTGAAGTTTACAGGTTTAGTATAGATACTAGGCACTTTTTTGAAGAAAAGGTTCAAGATTATCCCAAAAACGCCAAGCTAAATGATAGTTCAATTATTAGTTTTAAGGCAAAGAAATCTGAAATTACTGATCTTAGTTTGAATAATAATGAAATAGTCATGAGCTATGATCCTGATATGGACAGAGGAGTTTATCTAAGTGAAGAACTCTTCTTAAACGCTAACTATGATAAAGAAAAATTTAAGGTTAAAGAAATTCGCTCATTTAAAACCAATCTTAATGATTATAAAAATTTCGCCTTAAAGCCAATTCAAAAGTCTGCGTTTTCGCTAAACTCTGGTCGCAACGTTAAATTCTCTATACTCCAAGATTTTGACTCGATTGTCCTTAAGGACGGGATACTTAAATTACCTTTCTATATCAAACTTAAAAAGCGTAGAAACTTTTTTCTAAAGAATAAAGAGTTTTCTGATTACACTGTTATTAAGAAATTGAATATTGATTTTGCACTTGTCTTCAAGTCTGATAATGGTTTAGATTATTTAATTAGAGATGAATTGGACAAAAATATTAGTCTTAAATTTATTGATAGTCCTAAATTTAGAAAAGCTGAGAAAGCTAGTGCTGAATTAGTAAACGCAGGGGACTCTAAGTTTATAGATTTGAGATTTAAATATAGTAATACTGTAGATAAAGAAACTGACCCTCTTGATCTGAAAATAAGTTTACTGAATGCTGCTTCTGAACCAATTCCTTCAGCTTCATGTAGCTTCGATAATTTTTCTAACTTATCTATCAGCGCTAAAGCTTCTTTCTCTAAGAAACTTGATACCAAGAACTGCAATGCTAAATTTTTGGAATCAATGATCACAGCAGCGAAGCTTGAACTTAGTCTAGAAAGGGATCCTTCATACGTTCAAAACTTAAAACTTGATCCGCAACAATACCCTAAGCTTCTTGAAAAAGACGGATTGATTCTTGATATTAAAAAAGATTAGTTTTGTGTGATTGTGTGTGCGGCTGATGATTTTTTGTTTACGGATCGGTGCCCTCAAGCAAACTGCAAAATCATCAGCCGCACACACAATCCCTTCCTTTACCGGGATGAAGCAGTTTTATCAACACTACAAATCGGCTTTTATGAATTTCGCATTTTCTACTTTGAAAATTGCCATTCTTGTTTGTTTTGGATTTCCTTTCTCGTCGAAGCTTAGTGCTCCACATAGTGTGTCCATTTCAGTATTTTGAATAACTTCTCCAAGTTGTTTTGACTTATCTAAATTTACTTTGTTGATTGCATTAATTAATATGTTACCTGCATCATAGCTATAGATAGAGAAAGATCCGGGATGAGATTTGAAAGATTTTTTATAAGTTTTGATGAAGTTATCCAATTGACCATTATCGTTTTGGATATTACATCCGACAACATATGAGCCTTCTGCTTTTAAGCCAGCTAGATCTATAAATCTTCTACTGAAGTTTCCATCTGCACCAAAGAAGGTGATTCCCGATTTATTATCTAAGGCTAGATCTACAAGCATTTGTGCTGCATCTGCATATTCTCCAATGAAGATGATTAGTGTTGGAGTCGATTTTTTAAAGACTTTGTGAAAATGTCTTTCGCTGACTGAAAAGCTATGGCTTTCTATTTTGGTATTTTGATCTAGATATCTAAGTACATAGTTTTCAATTAAGGTTGCAAGATTAGATCCATAGATAGTGCCGTTATGCAGTATTGCTATTCTTTTGCTTTTTTCTTTTTCTAGTTTTGATATCGCTTTTGCTATAGTTTCAGCTTGCTTCTCATCTATATCTATAGTCCTAAATACTTTACCTTTAGCTTCTTCTCTATTCGTGAACCATGGATGGGTAGAGCCTGGGCTAATTTGAACAATATTGTTATTCAAATATATCTTCGAAGTTTCTATTGAGATTTGTGAGTTTAGGTGTCCTATTACGCCGACAACTTTTTCTTTTACAAACTTATTAGCGCATTTTATGGCAGTGCTAATTTCAGCTTTATCATCACAGATAATGAGTTCAATAGCTTTCTCTTTAAGTCCTTTACTCTTATTGTGTTCTCTAACTGCTAATCTTGCACCATTTACAATTGCTTTACCAAGATCAATATACGGTCCAGAAATCGGAGCTGAAACACCAATTTTTACTGCTTTAGAATTTTCTTTTAGAATTTGCAACTCAGCTTCAGAAAGAGCCACGAGATGGATATTATTGAATTCTTTTTTGAATTCATTTGACCATAGGTAATCTGTTAGCTCACTTGTAATTTCCTGTGCCTTATCTGAGTTGAATAAATTTGAGGAATAGTAAAGGTTTATGAGTTTATAGAGTGGGAAAGTTCCAGAGCTGATATTTATTTTGCTTGGACTAATATTGTCGATGTTTATACTTTTAACTCTATTGTCTAGAGATGAATAGCTTATATAAGCTAAAGCATTTTCATATTTTTGAACCAGTGAGATTGCTTCTTCATCGCTATTAACTTCAAATTGATAATCTCTTGTGTTGATTTTATCTTTTTGTAAATAGCTTGCAAGGCTCTGCCTATCTTCGTTACTTATGTCCTTATTGATAATAGTTATACTTTGATTGAAATCAGTAAGCTTGTTCCAGTTTTTGATTGAGTTGAAGAATATTTTGTATAGTTCAACTTTTGAAATATTTCTTATCGGGTTTATTGGATTGACAACAAAAATTAAACTATCTTTTGCAATTAGGATTTTGTTGATTTCGTCATCACTTTCTATAAGGGAGTCTATGCTGCCAATATAAATTGAGTTAGGATTTTTTAGAAGTAGCTCTTTGCTTTTCTCTCTGTCAATTTTGTCAAACTTAAAATGATTGTTTTGGGCAAATTTATTCTCTAGAATTTTAATTATGCCTTGATGTTCTTTACTATAGAGTATAGTAATGCAACTGCTTTGATTATTAAATTGTATTCTATTGCAGGAACTTAATATAAATAAAGATAAAAACAGTATTCCTAAAACTAAGGGCTTGTAAGGTTTTGTCGGTATTTCCTTAATATAGTTCACCAAGTTCATCTAATTCATCCGGGTCAAGACCTACGTCCTCAAGTTCTTTTTGAAGCTGCTCTTCTTCATTCATGGCTTGGTTTTGAGCTTGTGCCTGAGCCTGTGCTTGCGCCTGAGCTTGGCCCTGAGCTTGGGCTGCTGCCATTGCTTGCTGTTGTGGGTCCATTGTCGGAGCTGCAACTCTAGCTTGTTGAGCATTTGGATCTGCTAGCTCTTGTACCTCTGTTGTAACTTTATCAGATTTAATTTTAGTGTTTTTAATTTTAAGACCAAATTGATTGCCAACTACTATTAATTCACCCTTAGCTACAATTTTGTTTCCAGCAGCTATAAGAACAAGTTCACTATCGAGAAGTAGACCTAGTGGCAATACGCCACCGTCTTTTAGTTCCATAACTTGTTTCAATGGAAGATTGATAGACTTGAACTGAGCAGTTAGCTCAATATTCAGGTCAGTAAAAAGGTCATTGTCTTCAATTGGCATTTGGTGGTTCGGCATTTCAGGTATTTCTAAATCGTCGTAATATAAATTTGCCCATTTAATGTCATTTCTAGACGGTAATTCAACATTTATATATAGATTGTCGTAGTCATTACGTGCCCACCACAACTGTTCGGTGGAGCTTTTTTCTAGTAATACTATATCATCCTCCTCCAATTGTTTTAGGTCTGAAAGTGGAAGTTTAGTTTGTCCAGCAGCTAAATCTATAGGAACCTTGAAATTAAGTTCATGGATCATATGTTCTATATCTACTTGGTAGTGACTGTGTTCCAGGTATGTTTTAGGACGTAAACCTGGTGGGATACTGATTGCAAGTGTCCCAAGTTCAGTATTCGGGAATTCAATAGAGCAGATCAGGTAATCATTGGTTCCTGAAGAATTTGGGTCTGCTATGCGCCATTGACTTTTCCAATATTTCTCTAACTCCATAAAGAACTGCTCGAATACTTTAAGTTCAAGTTCTGTAAGTTTACTCAACTCAAAATCTGACTTTCTTTTACCTAAGCTATCACGAAGAAGATTGAATACTAGCTTCTTGCTGAAGCGAAATTGTCCAGGTGTGGGAGTAAAACTGTCCCATTCTGAGACAAGTCCTTTCCATAAGTCATCGTTGATGTTTTTGGATACCGCAATTATTCTTGATTTGGTGGGAATTCCCCAAAAAGCATTAATTAGTTCATCAAATTCATAGTGTGGATAGAACCATGAGCATGATTCGTGGACGGATTCGATCCGAGTTTGACTGAAGTCAATCCCTAATGCCTCAGTTATTGAACTGGATTTGTAGTTTGTAGGCATTAATATAGACTTTCCCATATTTCTACTTATTTATTCATAATGATAGCTTGTTCTCTAGGATCTCCGAATATTTCTATATATGCTTTCTCTTCATCGGGTATATAAATCGACTTTAATTTAGGGATTAAAATATCGTAATATTTAATGAATTCAGTAAGTTTTTTATTAGTTTCATTTTCTTCCAAATCTTCAATGATTTTCTGAGGATTGGGCATTTTTTGTCGAATTAATAGATTTCTTTTAAGAGATTCTTCAGCCAAGGTAATTTTGGCTTCGTCTTCTAATTGAAGTCCTGCATTTAGTAGATAAAGTGATGATTCTAAACTTATAATAGAGTTAGCATAATATTTAAAACTCTCGGAATTTTCGGGATTTTTCATTGATATATCTAATAAAGAGTAGTCTTCTTCAATTTTTTCTGGAGAAAATGGTCTAAGTAAATCTGTCATAGGAGTGATAGAGTATTCCTCTTTATTTTCTATAGAAAATAATCTAAGTGCTTCTGCTGTCTCAGGATTTGTAGAAGGAAATATAAAGGCACTTAAATCTAGAGATGATAGTATCTCATTATTGTTGAGCCCTTTTTTTTGCCAATCTGCATATAATGCAGCATCTTGATTTGTAATTATTACTATATCGTGAGTTTCTTCATTAGAAGCTTTGCTGGGTAATTTTGCTAACTCAGGGATGAAAAGATTATAGTAGTTTATGCTTTTTATGATTTTTAAGTTTTGCTGTTTCTCTTCTGGACTGATATTTGGATCACTGTTTCTCTCATTGAAAGCTTTAATTATTGTTTCTGGATTATTCAGTTTCCTTGTTCCCCAGATGCTTAATTTTTCAAGAATATATATGCCACTATCAGAGCTATCCCAGTTAAGGAATTCTTGTTGTTCTTTCAGTGAATCTTCTAATGACATGATACTTAATGACCAATTAATAAAATCGTTGAAATTATCTCCCAAAGTTTCTTTTAATTGATGAATTTTTTCAGATGTTATTATTTTGTTGCTTTCTTTATTCGTGATCTTTGGGTGAATTGGTGAAAGTATATTAGTTAAAGTTTCTAGCGGTACACTAGTTAATTCTTCTGAATTGAGAGATTGATCTTTCAATATTTTATTAATATCAAGGCCTCTTTCTGCCCAATCTTTAGATAATGAATGGTTCTGATCTACTAATGATAATTGTGAAATTGTAGAAGCTGTTTTTTGCTCAGGAGAATTTATTTCACCATCAGCTTTAGCGTTCATTAATCTATTATGTTCTTGGCTGACTTTATTAGTTGGGAATTGTTCAGCAATAGTCATAAAATCATCTTTAGAGAAAGCAGGTACAACTAAGAGTTCTCTTAAGCATTGTTTTTCAGTAAGATAATCTAGATATTCACCATTATTAACAGTAATTACAGGAACATTAATAGTCTGCTTTTTACTTTCCAAACGCTTATTATCGCTCAGTAATTGTTGGCGAAGCTTATGAAGCTGTTTTTTAGGTACAATTGCGATTTTCCCAGCAAAAGCTTTTCTTCTGCCTTGTTTAGCATTGAATATTGGAACTGCAACTGTTGCTGAATCTGGAGTTTTATTTCCAAGCTCGTCTATAGCGTCTAAAGCTCTTACTATATCTTTATTACTTAAACCTCTTTCAAACCATGGTTCTTTTCGACTTGGAACTGAAGCTTTAACTAGTTTAGATTTCTGTAAATTTATTGAAGTTGTTTGATTCATTCTTTCTTTTAAGTGTTTATTTTTGCTAGAAATTTATATAATTTGATATACAAAGTTTTATTTTGATTCTTTTTGATGTACTCATTCAAGATTAGTTAAACTTTGATTAAAAAATATCAATAAATGGTAAATAATTATTACGGGCTTAATCAAGCCTTAATAGTGCGTGGATGATTTTACATTACTACGAAAGAGGCGATAGAAATAATCAGACTATTTTGTTTATTCATGGCAGTGCAAGCGATGCCACTGTCTGGTTAAATGAACTTAACATTATTGCTTCTAGAGGTTTTCACTGTTTGGCCTTTGACCTAAGAGGGCATGGTGATACTCGAAATCTTATTCAACCATCTGAAAAAGTTAAGTTAGATATTGATACTCATATTCATGACACCATAGAAACTCTCAATCATTTAGGAGTTGATGGTCCTATCATTTTGGTTACCCATAGTTTTGGTGGCATTGTTGCTGTGAATATCGCAGAAAGGTATCCTGATCTTGTTGAAAAAATAGTTTTAGTTTGTCTTCCAGCTAAGTTGATTTTCCCAATTAAGCATTTTTTACATTTTCTTTTAGGTAAACCACTTTATTTTATTCAGGCAAATTTAGACTTTTTCAAAAACACTCCTCTTAGACCTCGTTATAAATCATCAATTACAACTAATGCACAAGTTCTGAGAGAAATATATAAACATGTCAAATCTTGGAACTCTTTTCGGAAAGTACCTAAGTTAAAAGCTAGGGTTTTCTTTGCTGCTGGAAGATTTGATTTGGTTTCTCCCGCTCATTTGATTTATTTACTTCACGAGAAAACAAAAAACTCTTGTTTTGAATTGTTTAAATGGTCTTCTCATGCTTTAATGGAGGATGAACCTGTGAAATTTCAAGAGTGGCTTTATTATTGTTTAAGCACAGAAACTTAGATTACTATTGTTGGGCGCGATCCTCTTCTGGATTTACTCTTAGTTTCGCACTTTTTTTAGCGTTGTTCTTTGCCGCATTGTTTTCAGTATTGAGCTATTTTGCAAATACTAACACTAGATTATCATCTAAATCTTACTCTTCACTACAAGCTAAATATATAGCCGAATCAGCTAATGCAAGAGCACTTGCACTGTTAAATTCAAGAACTCTGCCAGCATTTGAAGAAGATGACGATGATTTCGAGGACGATAATGAAGATTTTGGTGATGACGATGATCTTGAGGAAGATGATGACGAGGATTTTGAAGAAGACGACGATGACTTTGGAGATGACTTTGAGGAGTCAATCTTAGAGATTCAACCACGTTACATGAATTACGTTACTGAAGATCTTTTCTATATAAATATTCAAACTGGAGAAGTTGTAAATCAAGAACAATACTCCATACTCGTTGCAAACCAAGCTAAGAATCAGGAAAATAGACCAGATGAAGCTACTGGTCAAGAATTGGATATTAGGGATCTATACTTACCTTTACCTGAGGTTAATATTTCACGTATTGGACTAATTAAAATTCCTGAGAAAACTCACTTGAAACCTGGATTTGAATTGGAAATTGCAGATAAAGTTAGAGTTGATATTAAGCAAGACAGTATACTCAAAGAATATCTAGGTATAAGTTTTGATAGTGACTATGATTTAAGAAAACCGATCTTAAGATCCATAAGCCCTAATTATGCAAGCCCTGGAGACTTGATTGATATTTTTGTTGATGGCGAAAATTTAAGTGCAAATGAAATAAAGTTTTCTTCAAGTGATATTGAATTAATTCAAGCTAGTGATGACGCTGCTAATCTTACTGTAAATATCAATGAAGAAGCTAAACCTGGTACTTACACTATTACTATTTCAGGTAAAAAAATCAATTTTTATATAGCTCCTGAATTTGATCCCAATTTCAATCCACCACAGATCTACGATATTTTTATGCAAGATGAAGAGCTTGGTTTGAAACAAATGACTGAGATCAATAATAATGGCACTATGAAATCTTTGATTCTCAGAGGGAAAGACTTGGTTCATGCTGCTATAGCTCCAGTAATTGTTCCTGATATCAGAGGAATTAATTTCACCATTAAATCTTTCAAAAATGATGAAATAGTTTTTGATTTAGATGCAAGGTCATTGCCAGCTAATAATACTTTTGCAATTAAACTTTTAAACCAAGGGGGAGAGAGTAATTCATGGCTTGTTAATATTGTTGAAAAATCTAGTGATGAGAATAATTTAGAGCCTTTTACCGCGATTTACTCAACTCGTTTGAAACTTTTACAAGCAAACTCACTCTCAAACTTACCATGGAACTTTGATGATGATTTTGATGAAGATGATCCTGCTGATGGTGAAGTTGAAGATTCAGCTGAGGAGCAGGAAGGAAGACCAGAGGATGCAAATACTACAGTAGAACGTGATTTTAATTTACTGAACTCTGATTTAGAGACAGTTTGGCTATTAGAATCTATTGCTACGGTTAATGGTTATACTTACAAGGAAAGTTCAATTGTTAGAAGAACTGTACCAAAAATTGCAGCTCCTTTTATTACTAATACTAGAGTTAGATTTGCATCCAAAAACTTTAAGGTACAGGGGCAAGAAATTGCTCAAGCTGAGCTGAATGATTCTCTTTCTCCAGGAGATACTTTCCTTGAATTTATTAATGAGTTTCCTCCTTTGGACGCTGATATTGAAGATGAGAATAAGCAGGTACTCGACGGTTCAGCAGTTGTTGAAGACCTCCAGCTTGATAATGCTAACAATCGCTTTCAGAGTCAAGAGATTGTTAATTTTGAAAAAGATGCTCTGGTTTCAGTAGTCTCTGAATCTAATTTTGATACTGTCTCTGATTTTGCGATTATTAAGGAAGTTGCTAATGAAGCTATTGTACTTGAGAAGCCCGCATTTAAAGAACCACATTTCATTAGAGATAGATTGGTGCAGTTTATACCAGCTGTTATAAGTACTGAATCTATTGATGAAAGGTCAGCTAAGCGTTATTTGGAACCTGAATATGCCTGGTTAGAGCTTGAAAATATTAGTGGTTTTCAAAATTTAACTAATTTACTTTTTGCTCAGATACCTTCACTGAACTACTTTAAACGTAATGAAAAAAATCAATATCCTGGCGGCTATATTGCTGACCTAAACCAAAGTGATATTTTAGCTCTTGGTGAATATTTTGACGAAGAGGAGTTTTTTGGATTAAATATTCTTCAGGGTGAAAGAAGTTTTACTAAAACTAGTCCTCTTTATGGTCAAGGTATTTTGATTATTGATACAACTGAAGGTGGTAGAAATCCTCAAGGTGGAACTGTTTCTATTGATGGTGGTTCTAAAGCTCCGAGTCAATTTAGAGGCTTAATTTATATTATTGGTAATCTTGAGATAAAAGGCAGCTTAGATATGCAGGGAGCAATAATAGTTAAATCACCTCAAGAAGGAGCTACTATTGAAATTAACTCAGAGGGTGCTTTAGCTTATAATCAGTTAGAAATTAATAAGTTATTGTTTGATTTACCTTTTATCGTTCAGCCTGGTACTAAGAAGATAACAAAGTTGGAGAAACATGAATTTTAAATTTAATAATTCTCATACTTTGCGTAATTCTTCAGGTGTAACTCTAGCTGAATTATTAATTTCACTTGCAATAATTAGTCTCGTAATTTTTAGTATTATAAATTTCTATTCGACAAATTTACTAAATAACTCTAAAGAACTGAAAAGATCACAATTATATTACCGTGCTGTTGAAGAAATGGAATCTATTATTGCAAAAGATTATTCAAGTTCTGAGCTGCGTGCACTTAACACAAGCTCCTCTAATATTAAATTTATAGACGATGGAAAGTATCTGCTTAAAGTTAAGGTTGAAAGTATTGACCCTAGAACTGGTATAAGTCCAGAAATATATCCGATAACTATAGAGGAAGCACCTTTACTTAAAAAAATCACTATTTCAGCAGTAAATCTAGAAGATGCTGAATATCCCCAGAAAGCAAGGCAAATAGATTTAGTTCGCTATATTAGCCCTTAAATTGACAATACGTATTATTTTTGCTAGGATAATACGTATATACCATAGGAGTATAGTGTAAATTGGGCATCTCAGCCACTAAATCATTACCTGGTATGGATCGCTTATTGGGATCCCTGAATAGTCATGACCAGATTTACGGTTTAGGTGCGGGAAAAGGAAGTTCTAAATCTTCAGGAGTTGGAAGAAATAAAGGTAATATTTTAGGTGCAGTACCAAGTAGTGTTTTACCTGGTAAGCATATGGATAAGCTGGAGGCAGTTTTAAAGCATGTACTTGAAGCTCTTCACGCACCATTCATGAGACCTCTAAAAATTGCAAATGAAGTATCTGGTGGGATACTCGGTGAGTTTGCGCATGGTTTTGTTGATAAAGCTTATATCACTGGTTACAGATTCTTTCCACATAAGTTAATTGGAAACTCTTTGAAATCTATAAAAGATAAGATCTTAGGAATATCTCAAGTCAGCGATGTAACTAAAAAAGTCTCTGACCATAAGATTTTCAAGAAACTTAATTTTAAAATAGATGAAAAATTTGCAGAAGAGATATTGAATATCATAGGTAAGGCTTATGATCCTAATTTTATTAAACATGCTAACGATTACTTCATGGATGAAAATGGCGATATGGTCTTTTTCTCCAAGGCTTTAAAGCAAGGTGAATTACCTTATCAATTACTTGCTAAGCATGTTATTGAAGAAGCTCAAAGATCTTTATTTGAAAAAGGAGGACAATTACTATTAGGTAAAGGAGATCAAGATGATTTAGATATAGACGCTGAGATGACTAATCAAAATCTTGATGAGAAAGTGAAAAAGGAAGAAAAAGGAGCTAAGAATAATATAGTCAAAAATGAGGCTAAAAGAAAAACAGAGAAAAACAATAAAACTAAAGAAAGAAAAGCTGAGACCAAGAAAAAATTAGAAAATGCAAATAGTGGTAGAGAGAAAGCTAAAGTCTATGCTGAAGATATCGTAGATTCTACTTATGAAACAGTAGAAAATGTCGCAGATAGAGCAGGCAAAGCTGTGACAGCAACTAAATCTGGAGCACAAAAGACTTTTAGTTCTGCTAAGAAATTTGTTAATTCTAAGTTGAATAATGATTCTAAAGATTTGGGTGAAATCAAAGAAGAAAAGGGAGGTTTATTCGGAGGGATTACTAAAGTAATTGGTTCTTTAGTATTTAAAACCAGAATGAAATTGCAACATATACCACTACCAGGTTTTAAAGCTATATTCGGGGTTTAAAGTTAAATCAAAATATTTAAATCAGAATCTAGGCAGATTTTTTCTCTTTATTAGTAACATTTTCAGAGTTTACTTTCTTAAGAGGTGTTACTGTCGCTAGTTTGAGATCTTCAACCATATCTTCAGTAATGGTGATTTCCTTGATTTCTTCTTGAGAAGGAGCTTCAAACATAATATCTTTCATTATTTCTTCGATAATACTTCTAAGTGCTCTTGCTCCCATTTTACGTTTTTGGGCTTTTTGAGCGATTTTCTCTATAGCTTCATCTGTAAAATTAAGTTCAATTCCATCTAACTCTAATAATTTTCTATATTGTTTAACTAGTGAGTTTTTAGGTTGAGTCAGAATTAATTTGAGAGTCTCGGTATCAGGAGCATCTAAGCTCGCTATAACTGGAACTCTACCTACAAACTCAGGAATAATACCGAACTGAACTAAATCTTCTGGCTCTGCATACTTAAATGCTTTAGATAGTTTTTGATTTTTTTCATCTTCAGATAAACTATCTGCACCAAAACCTACACTTACATTGGATTTCTCTTTTCTTTTCTCAATGATTTGTTCAAGTCCAACGAAGGCACCACCACAGATAAATAAAATATTATGAGTATCAAGTTCAATCATTTCAGCGTGTGGATGTTTTCTAGAACCTTGAGCTGGAATACTAGCTTTAGTTCCCTCAACTAATTTAAGCAGAGCTTGTTGAACTCCTTCACCTGAAACATCTCTAGTTATAGATGGATTCTCAGACTTTCTTGAAATTTTATCGATTTCATCTATGTAAATAATACCCATTTCTGCTTTGTTCTGGTCACCATCAGCGTTTTGGTAAAGTCTCTGTAGCATATTTTCAGCGTCTTCACCAACATAACCTGACTCTGTAATGGTTGTAGCATCAGCCATAGCAAATGGAACTTTCAGGTATTTAGCCAAAGTCTCAACTATATGGGTTTTACCACTTCCAGTTGGACCAAGAAGAAGAATATTAGATTTGTTAATTGTTACATTTTCTTCTTCACTAGCTTCTTGCTCTAAATCAACAACAGCTTCTTTAACAATGCTAGCAGCGTTATTATTAATTCTCTTATAGTGATTATAAACAGCTACAGATAGGGTTTTCTTTGCGATCTCGTTACCGATAACGTACTCGTCTAAATGCTCTTTGATTTGTTTTGGTTTAGGTAGATTAGTGAAATCTAAATCATCCAGAAGCTTCTCTTCTTCTTTAGCAGCTTCAACAGGACTAAGAGTTTCAATAATTCCCTCATCCTTCAAAATCTCTAAACATAAAGATATGCATTCATCACATATATAGATTCCAGGACCAGCTACCAATTTCTTTACTTGGTCCTGACTCTTTCCACAAAAAGAGCACTTAAGTAATCCGTTATTTTTGAGCATTTATTATTTTATATCACTAAGAAAATCAATTTAAATACAGTTTAAAGATTCTCATCAGTGTCCATATTAGTAGGTTTCTTAGAAACTACTTTATCAACGATACCATATTCTTTAGCTTCATGTGCATTCATGATGTAGTCTCTATCTGTATCCTGTGTAACTTTATCTAGAGGTTGATTACAGTTATCTGCAAGAATTTCATTAAGCATTTTCTTCATTCTAAGAATTTCATTTGCTTGAATTTCAATGTCAGAAGCTTGACCTTGAGCGCCACCAAGAGGTTGGTGAATAAGAACTCTAGAATGAGGAAGAGCCATTCTCTTGCCTTTAGAACCAGAACTTAATAAGAAAGCTCCCATACTTGCACATTGACCAAGACAGAATGTTGCAACGTCAGGTCCAATATGTTGCATAGTGTCGTACATAGCAAGTCCAGCAGTTACAGAACCACCAGGGCTGTTGATATAAACATAAACATCTTTACTAGAATCTTCAGAATCTAATAATAGAAGCTGACCTACAAAAATACTAGAAACTATGTCGTTAACTTCTGAAGACAAGAACACAATTCTTTCTCTTAATAATCTTGAGAATAGGTCAAAACTTCTTTCACCTTTAGGTGTAGTTTCAATAACATTAGGAACATAACCAGAAATACTACTGATTGACTGTCCTTGAAGGTCTAGAGGGTTAATTAAACCGTAGTTTTCACATATAGCCTTGATATCTGCTTTAGTTTCACGTTTGATACTTTTATAATCCATAATAATGAATTTATCATGTATTTAGAATCAAGTCTATTAGCTTTAGCTATTATTTATGAATAGTTGTAGTGAGTCCAAAATTTTAATGAAACTTATAGAAAATATCAGTAATTATTCTGGAAATGACTACCTAGCATTTCATTGTCCTACTCATATAGGTAGAAATGGTTTTGCTGATGATTTAACTGAATTGCCTGGTTTGGATAATTTACAATACCCTTCTGCTGAATTAGCTTTAGCACAAGAAGAAATTGCAAGTTTTTTTAGAGCGGAGCGCAGTTATCTACTTACAGGTGGAGCAAGCCTTGGCTTGCAAGTAGCTTTGCTTGCATTAGATTTAGAGTTCTATAGATCACAAAATATTGATGGAAATACTTTAGGATCTCAGGGTTTTACCGCAAGAAAGAAAAAATTACTGCTAGCTAGAAATGTCCATAAATCTGTGATTGCAGCTATATTACAAACTGGTTTTGATATTGATTTTCTTGAACTTGAATATAACTCTGGCTTAGATCTTTACACTGCTCCTGATTTTTCTAGAATTAGCTCTAAAGATTTGGAATCTGGATTTGATACTTTTGATGAATTTCTGGACTTCGTTAACCAGGAATATTGTGGCTTTATACTCACTAATCCAAGTTATGAGGGTTTTTACACGGATTTATCTCTCCTTGATAATCTTGAAATTCCTCTTATTGTTGATGAAGCTCATGGCGCACATTATTATTTCTCTGATGATTTACCGAGTGGAGCTTTAAGTGCTGGAGCTGATCTTGTAATTCAGTCTTGGCATAAATGCCTTGGAGCTTTGACTCAGTCTGCTGTGGTTCATTTGAATAAAGATTCTAAAATTTCTCAAGCATCTTTTGAAGATTCTCTCAGGCTGCTGCATACTACTAGTCCTAGTTATTTGATTATTAAAAGTATTTTGGAACAGTTTACTTTGTTTAAGTCTAATGGGGAGAGCTTACTAAAAAACTTAGAACTTAATCAAAGATTAGTTTCTGATAAATATCTTTCCCGAACTAATCATGATTTTACTAGGATGCTTCTTAAGGTCCCTGATTCTATGAGTTTAGAAGATTTTGATTCTTTGCTGGAGGTAAATGGGGTTTTTTATGAGGCTTTTTCGAATAAATCAGTTTTATTGTTTTTGAGTGTTTATCATAATGAAGATGATTTCCAGAAACTAGAGAGTATTCTAGAGAAGATTTACTCGAAATTAGAGCAAGATACGATTCATGCGAAGCCAATTGCTGAAGTGAAACAGGACTTAGAGCAAGTAAATAATTTTAATTTTGCAAAGCAAGTCATAAACCCCAAATATGCTTATACTCAAGCTTTTGAACTAGTTGATCTGAATGATTCCTTGGATAGAATCTCGGCTGATTTCTTTGCATTATGTCCACCAGGCTTTCCAGTCATCATTCCTGGGCAAATAATTAATAGAAGTATTATTGATCATTTGAAAAATTCTGAGGATTTCATGAATTTACAAGATGGCAAGATTAAAGTACTTTTATAACTAGAGCTAGTGCGACCTAAGATCAAAATATCTGGAATATTTAGTGCTGACGACGCGAGTACGGCCATAGATCTTGGTGCAGATTATATTTCTTTTGATCATATAAATAGCTCCAAAAGATTTTTGGACTTTACTCAGATATCAGCTATAGCTGAAAATATGTCAGTGAACCAGAGACGTAAAATGGTTCTTGCAACGAATATGACTGGCTATGATTCACTGCTTCATTTCTTGACTAAGTCTGAGATTAAGATGATTGAACCTAGTAATAACTGTTTGCAGCCAAGCGACTTAATGAAACTGCGGAGAATGGGGATTAAAGTGTTTCACAAGATAGTTTTGAGTAGTTCCTCAGATATTTTTAATATCAATTTACAGAAAGATACCTATGATTATGTGATCTTCGATATTAGACCTTCTTTTGTATCACGTATGGATAGGTTCACTCGTAATTATAAAGTTGCAAGAATAGTAAGAGACATATTCTCTGATATAAAAGCCAATGTCAGTCTTGATTTCTATGGAGTTGGTGGTGAATTAAATCTCGAGAGTATATTTACGTTCATACAGGTTGGGCAACCAGATTTGATAGATTTATCACTTCAATTTGAAAATCAGCATTCTTTTTACAAGTCACATGATAAAATGCGTGCATTTTTTGGTAAATTGAATACAGTGTTCCCTAATGTTAAAAATTAAGATATGCGGTATTACAAATGTTTTCGATGCTCAAAAAGCACTAATGCTTTCTGCTGACTACATGGGTTTTAACAATATTAAAGGCACCAAGCGATTTATGGATGTCGCTGATATTGTTGAGATCGTTAACCGTGTACCTGAGAGTTTGAGAGATAAATGTGTTTTACTTGCTCGTGAACAGGATATTATGGATATTGTTAAACTCGCTAAATCTATGGGTATTACGGCGATTCAACCATATATTCCGGAAGATTCGCATACTAATGTCGATGCTTACTTCAAAAAAGCTAGAGATCTAGGGATGAAAGTTTTTAGAGTTATTCATATTGAGAATAAAAGATCTTTGATGGAAATGAAGATTGACCTAGAATCTGCTGATTATTTTATACTCGACACCAAATCTACTAAAGATCCAACAGCCATGGGTGGTACTGGTGAAGCTTTTGATTGGTATTTGTATAACTGCGCTAAGGAGATTTTACCTGAATCTAGAATGTGCCTTGCTGGTGGTTTGAATATCGATAATATTGAAGAGGCATTAGAGGAAACTTCTACAGGGATAATTGATTTGTGTACTGGACTTGAAGAAATGCCAGGTTTGAAAAATCATGAGAAAATGGATGCTTTTTTCGAGAAGATTAAGACTATTCAGAATATTTCTTCTTCGGCTGCTTAAGACCCAGCAAGCAAATCAATTCTAGTAGCTAACTCATAATCTAAGTCTGTAATTTTCTTTTCACTATGAGTCCAAGTACTAATATCTAGTGAGGCCCACTTAAGCAACATATCTGGGTGATGATCTATTTCTTCAGCTATTTCTGCTACTGAATTTAGAAATTTAACAGCTTCCATGTAAGTATCAAAATCAAATTTTCTAACTAACCTATGGTGTGAGCTTTCTTTTTCTATTTCCCAGTTAGGATGAAGTTTGTCTTTCATATAATTAATAATATTATTTTTCTTGAACTTTAACAAAAATTTAAATTTAATCTGTTAATATATAAAAAGATTATCTTGATGTTATTGTATTATGAAAATAAAATATTTAATTTCTTTATTATTCTGTATTTTAAGTTTAGGCTTTGCAGCAAGTGCATCAGCTGATGAAAATGGGCAGGCTTATAGCGTTCAGCTAGAAAAAATCGTACGGGATAAGGTAGAAACAGATAAGGATCTTAAATTACTTAGCTTAGGCGCTCCAAGAATAAATCTTAGTATGATTTCGCCTATAAGAATTTATCCTGATCTTAGTATTAATACTAAGATTGGAACTTTTAGTATCGAGAATTCAGCTTTCCCAGATACATATTTATTTTCAGTTAAAAGCGGTTCTTCTAGGTTTTCAATTCGGGGTACTAGCCTTTATCTAAAATCAGGCTCTTATACTTCGACTAGATCTTATGATTTGACTGTAGAAGCTATTTCATTAATAGATGGATACCTTCTAGAATCACAGTATCGAATTACAATTTCTCCGCTTTCTGACTCTGGTGGTTCAAGTGGCTCAGATGATGAACCAGAACCAGTGGCTAATAATTTAAATATAAGTCTTTCCAATAACGAAATTGAAGAAGGTGAATACCTATCATTTAGAAGACAAGAGATTGGTGAATTTACTACTACAGGTGGTTCTAGATCTTTCACTTCCTATGACATAGTTTCAGGCGATGCTAGGTTGTCTGAGCTTGCAGGTAAACTAAGATTCGAAGGGGTTCTGGATTATGATGAAACTAAGACTATGAGTGTCACGATAAGTGCAAGAAATGGCTCTGATACAGCTACTAAAACTTTTACGATTAAGGTTATAGAGAAAGACAGTGAACCTCCAGTAATTAATTCAATCTCAGAGGAGTTTATCGATTATGACACGCCAATAAATACGGTAATAGCTACAGTGGATGCTGTTGATGAATATAACCCTAATGACAAGCTCAAATATACTATGCGTAGTGATACTGTTCCAGGTCTGTTCAGGATAGACGAAGAAGGCAATATTCGTTTGAGTATGTTTGTATCTAGGATCAAAAGAAAATTTTTGAGATCAGGTGTTTTCCAATGTTCTATTTTCGTTGAGGATTCTAATGGTTTTTCTAGTACTATGAAACATTCTTTCTACCTAACTAGAGCAGGTAGCTCGGGTGTCGGTATGGAACCAAGTACTCTTGTCATCAAAAACGCTGCTTCAGTCACAGCTGGAGCTGCACTTGCAGAATTAGAGGTTATAGATTCAGATCAAGAATCTGGTCATAGTATTAAGGTACTTAATGTCAATAAATCTAGAAAGCTTGCTAAAAGATTCTATATCCAGAATAATCAACTCTTTTCCAAGAAGAATTTAAGATCTGGTAGATTTTATAGTTTTAGATTTTTGATTGAAGATCAGGACGGTAATAGAAAGTTAGTGCGTAAGGTTCATAGATTTTAAAGCATTTTTACATGAAAAGGGTTAAGATAATAGCACAATGGTCCCGACTGATGACTTAGGCTCTAAATATTCTAATGGTGTTAACTACCAGTGTAACTTTCCTGTAAAACAGAATGAAGGAAGTATTGCTGCTGATTTATCAAGTAAAAAAGAAACTCTAACTACAACAAATACCAATAATACTTATGAGCTTTCAAATGAGCAAGCAGGAATAAATTTGGGTGTTAGTGAAGTAAGACCAAGTCGAATTAGTGAAATTGATATTGAAGGTGATATTGCTAATAATTTGTTTATTTCATCTGATTATGAAGTTGGAGAAGGGGAAGGCTCAAGGAAATTTAATTATTTAACTAGGCAGGGACAGAAAACACCCGAAAATCAGGATGTAGTAGCTATTGCTCCTAAAAATACTGATTTGTCTTTCAAGCCAATAGCAACCTTGCTTGATATCAGTACTAGTTCTGCTCCTGGTTTGGTACCATATATGAAAAAATTCCCCTCCTTATTTAATCACTATATAGCTGAAGTTTCTAAAGTTTCTTCTAGTGAATTAAAAGATAAAGTTAATGAAGTTAAAAAAAAGATACCCTATGACACTAACTTCTTTGTTGATAATGATTCTCCACAGGCTAGTATGATTAAAATTGCTTTAATCGAAGCATTAAAATATGTCGCTAATCAAGTTTATGCAGCTGATGATAAATCCTTAGGTTTTCTTGCTAATGGGGTTATGTCTGCAGTTTTAGAGGATGAAAATAACTACTACACTCTGACCATTGGTGATACAAGTAATTTAATTTTGGGTAATAACGGGTAATCTCTTTCTAATATTAGTCAACCAAATTATATGAGTCATCTTGAAAGTTCTAGTAAAGATATTAGTATTAGAAATACTGAGATTGATAATAATATTGAACTGCCTGATACTTTAAGTATTAAATCAGTAGCTAAGTCTAAATTGGGAGATAATATAGAAATAAAAATGGCAAGCGATGGTTTTTTGATTAATTCTGAGGATGACTTTATAAATTTATCCCAGGACAATAATCAATTAGAATCTTTTACCAGAAAAGAGTGTGAGCATTTAGAGGGCGAATTAGAGAATATTAAAAATGGTTTGGAGACACATTTTGAAAGACAATTGGGTGAATCTGTTGATTTAAGTGACGATAGCCTTAAAGATTATAGTTCAATAGCAATTACTTTAGCTAAGCTTAAAACTAGAGTAAAAAGTCTCATGCAAAATGAAAATCCAGATAATGTAATGAATGAATTAGATAATATCTTTGATTCAATGAGAAGTTTAACTGATAATACTCTTGCTAATAATATTTTAGAGATCTATGATGACTACAGAAATGATTATTATAATGAAGAAATTAGTATAAGAGATCTGCTTGTAGATACCAAAGAATTATTTCTTGACTCAGATATAGGAGTGTTTAATTTTTTAAAACGATTGCTGAAAGATGATGCAAGCTTGCTTACAATTAAAATCTAATCAACTACCTTAAGCCAGAAGAAAGTATGCCTCAACATAGTGAATTGATAAGGGTATTTCTTCACTACAGGGAAATCAATATCACCTTTAAGTTCGATTAAACGCTTACCTTCAAACTCTGATAAATCTATATCCATAGCTAAGGCTTTGCCTGAAAGGTTGGCTACAACTAGGATCTGGTCATCTTCATATTCTCTTAGGTAACAAATCGCTTTTTCAGATGAAGTTGGAATGAATCTAATAGATCCTCTACCAAAGGTCGCAGCGTGTTTCTGACGAACTTTAATGAGTCTTCTCATCTGGTTATAGAGTGAAGTTGGAGATTTACTTACAGTTTCTACATTCAGTGAATGGAAGCCGTAGGTTGAGTCAGTATTAATTGGAAGATATAGCGCTTGTGGTTCTGCTGTCGAGAAACCAGCGTTTTTGTTTTCGTTCCACTGCATTGGCGTTCTTAGACCGTCTCTGTCTCTGAGGTAAATATTATCTCCCATACCAATCTCATCACCATAGTAGATGATTGGTGTTCCAGGAAAAGAGAATAGGAAACTATTTAAAAGTAAAATTTTTCTCCTACTATTTTCCATCATTGGTGTCAGACGTCTATTGATACCATTGTGACGAATCATTTTGGGGTGTGGTGCATATTCTTGAAATAGAAAGTCTCTCTGTTCTTCTGTTGCTGTGTCCAAGACTATTTGATCATGACTTCTAAGGAATAGACAATACTGACAGTTATCAGGAATATGAGGTGTATCTTTTACAATCTTTTCTATGACATTGTAGTGTTCTTTCTTGATGGCGTAGAATAAGCCAGTCATAATCGGAAAGTGGAAAGACATATGGAATTCATCACCGGTACTGAAATATTCAGCAAGCTCTTCACCGTACTGGAAAGCACATTCTGCAAGTAAGATTTTGTCTTGGTATCTCTCGTCTATAGCGGCTCTTAGGTCTTTGAAGAATTGGTGAGTTGCTGGTAAGTCCTGACAGTCTGTTCCTTCTTCTTCAAATAAAAATGGAACTGCATCGCATCTAAAACCATCAAGACCAAGGTCTAGCCAGAAGAATACTATTTTTTTGAATTCATCTACAACTTCGGGGTTCTCGAAATTTAGGTCAGGTTGACTTGAATAAAATCTATGCCAGTAGTATTGCTCAGCGGCTTCATCCCAAGTCCAATTAGAGGTTTCTTGATCGAATAAAATTGGAGCGTCTACGTATTTTTCTTTGGTGTCAGACCAAACATAGTAGTCTCTATATTTAGATTCTGGATTGCGCCTTGCTTCTTGGAACCAGTGGTGTTCTATGGAGGTATGGTTCATAACCAAGTCTGCGATTACACGAATACCATTTTTGTGAGCTTCTTTCATGAAGTATTTGAAGTCTTCTAGTGTTCCAAATTCTTCTTTAACCTTGTAGTAGTCTGCAACATCATAGCCATCATCAAACATTGGGGATTCGAAGAAGGGCATTAACCAGAGACAGTTTATTCCAAGGTCTCTTAGATATGGCAGTTTCTCTGCTAAACCTAGAAAATCCCCATAACCATCACCATTACTGTCGAAGAAATATTTTACATGAAGCTGGTAGAATACCGCATCTTGGAACCAGTGAACGTTCTTCTTCATGTGAACGCTACCGCGGGCTATCTGGTCATGATAAGCAATATCAGAATCTTTCATCATCTACATTATATGTACCCAAAGAAACTTTGTCATTCTTTTTGATGATTAAGTTTTATAGCTTATAATATTTTAATTATGAGAAAAGCTATCGCTATTTTTGCAGCGAAGATGTCTGCAAAACTCATAAAAGCACTAAAGCTAGGTAATGCAAGTAGTTTACCTGGTAGATTGGCGCTTAAGATATACCCGAGTTTGCTAAGAGATTACGCTGGGACTTTAGCTGATGGAAGCTCTTCAGTAAGACTTGCTGTGAGTGGAACCAATGGTAAAACTACTTCTGTAGGTCTATTAGATTCTATCTATGAAGTTTACGCATCTAAAGATAATCTAATTTCTAATCGTCTCGGAGCGAATTTATACTATGGAGTTGCTACTGCCTTTGCTCTATCTATGTCAGCTGCTAAGCAGAAGCAGGATTTTATTCTAGAGGTAGATGAAGCTGCCTTAAGATCTGTAGTAAAAGATCTTAAACCTGATTTAATTGCGCTCACTAATATATTTCGTGACCAATTGGATCGTTTCGGTGAAATTGATACCACTAGACGATTTATCCAAGAAGCTATAGATGAGGTAAAGGATGTTAATTTAGTTATTAATTATGATGATACTAAGATTAGGTCTCTTAAATCATCTTCAGGTTCTAAGAGATATTTTTATAAGCTTGAAATTGCAGATGAACTGAAAAGTGAGCTTAACTACGAGGTAAGTGATAAAGACTCTAGTTTAGAGGATCTTGATTTAGAAAATGATATCGATGAGATGTATCTAATTAAAGCTTTCTTGAAGAAAATTACTAGTTCTGGATCTGTTTTTGATTTGATTTACTCAGGTAAGTCGATAGAGGTTAATCTAAATTTACCTGGTATTTACAACGTCTACAATGCATTACTGGCTGCAAGTGTCTTCATTGCTTATGATTGTCCTTTGGGTTTGATCAAAGAAGGTTTGGAAGCTTATCAAGGAAGTTTCGGTAGAGCCCAGAATAAGATTATTAATGGTAAAAGCTCGAATATCTTTCTTATTAAGAATCCTAAGGGCTGCTCAGAGGTTTTGAATCTGATTAAATTAGATCAGAATGCCATGAATTTGATTATTATCAACGACGATTATGCTGATGGACGCGATGTTTCTTGGTTATGGGATGCTGATTTTGAGCTTTTAGCTGCAACTAAACAAGATTCAGTAGATATTGATTTTGTTTGTAGTGGTAATAGAGCTTATGATATGGCTCTAAGGCTTAAATACGCCGGTATTTCAGCTTCTAGGATCTATGTTGAAGAAGATATTAGCTTGGCTTTAGATTATGCGAGTCAAAATCAAGAGCATAGGTCACTTAATGTTTTACCTACATACACAGCTTTGCTTTATTTGGAGAAGATTTTGAATTTGACTGAAAGTATTGGGCTTAAGAATTAATATCCACAAGGATCTACATTTCTTCAGGGCTCAATTCTTCGCCCTCATCATTGATACCAGGCATAACTTTAGAGAAAACAGTTAAAAACATAGTGAAAACGAAAGCAAGTATCGTAAATCCTAATAAAACACCTTTCCACATGCCGGCAAATATCATATTTATGATTTTATCATTGATTTATTACTTACCAATACAAAACTGACTGAACATATTATCAAGTATCTCTTCGGTGAGATCATCTCCAGTAATTTCACCTAATTTTGCGATAGCAGCTTTGAGGTCTATAGTCCAGAAATCATGCTCCATCCCATTATCTGCACTTTCTAAAGCTTTTATTAGAGATTCTCTAGACCGTCTTAGTAAATCTGCCTGCCTGGAGTTGATACTTACTTTGCAGGAATCTGCTACAGAGCTTAACTCAGGATTGGCTTTATTGTAGATAATATCTTTTAATTCTTCTATATTGACTTTGCTTTCACTCGAAATTACTAAATTGAAATTAGCTGAGTTTAAGTCTGTATTGAAATCTTCAACTTTACTAGAATTTAATAAGTCAACTTTAGTTCCTATTCCGATAAAATCCTTATCCGAAAAACTTTTCTTTAGTTCTTCTAGTTCAGCTTGGAAATCTTCGTAGTTCTCTACTCTAGTAACATCTTCTAACCATAAAATTAAATCAGCCTCTTGTATCGCTTTTTTGCTAAGCTCAATCCCAATTTTCTCGACTCTATCTTCACTATCACGAATTCCAGCGGTATCAGTAAGAACCACAGGAATACCATTTAGGTTCATAGATTCTTCGATTATATCCCTGGTAGTGCCAGCTATATCAGTAACAATAGCGCGCTCATTCCTGAGAAGTGTATTAAGCAAGCTGGATTTTCCTGCGTTGGGTTTACCTGCAAGTGCAACTTTGAAGCCTTCTCTTAGAATTTGACCTGATTTCTCACTAGCCAAAATATCTTCTATGTCTAGAATAGTAAAACTGAGTTTCTCGGTGAACTTCTTTGCGGGATATTCATCAACTTCATCAGGGAAATCAATACAAGCTATAAGCTCAGCTAGTAATTTTAATAAAGCTTCACGCATAGCTTTGATTTTTTGCCCAAGAAAACCTTGATATAGATTCACAGCATTAGCTCCAGAAAGCTTAGTTCTAGAGTTGATTAGATCCAAAATCCCTTCGGCTTGACTTAGGTCAATTTTCTTATTCAGTAATGCCCTTTCTGTGAATTCACCAGGCTTTGCCAGGCGCGCACCATTCTCTAGGCATAACTCAAGTATCTTTTTACTTAACCATGAGCCACCGTGGCACTGAATTTCAATTACATCTTCCCCAGTAAAACTCTTAGGAGCTTTGAAATTTAGAATCAAGGCTTGGTCTATTTTGTTTTCAAAACTAGCTTTCTCTTTATTCGATTTTTCGATAATCCATTTAAGTTTGAAAGTTCCAGGGCTTAAGTCTTTATCTTCGATATTGGAGATTTTTTGGATGATTTCATGGCTAGTATCACCACTGATTCTAATAATAGAAACGGCGGCGGTGCCGGGGGATGTTACTATGGCTGCGATCGTATCCAAGGCTTGTTTAATTCTCCAATTTCCGCGTTATGCTTGTATTTAAATTTATCATTTACGTCAAGTAAACTCAAAATTTCAAATAATATGTAATAATATCGTCAAATTTGGGAAAGATATATACATTATATAGACTAGAGTCAAAACATGATTGAAATGAAGCCAATTACTGTAGCAAATAATAAGCCAGATATCAGTACCCCAATTGCATCTAAAAAAGATGAGTATGCAAATTCTGATAGCGGTGAACTTCTGATACTCAGGGAAGGTGGTAATTGGACTTTAGTTGATAAGAATGGAGACATTCAAAAAGATATTAAGCTTGATTTAGATATATTCCAAAGAGGCAGTAATGGTGAACTTGAATTTAAGGGAGACTTATTAAACCGTATAGAGGATAGAGATTTAAGAGAACTCATAAATAATTACAGCAAAGAAGGTGGTTTTAAAGAGCTCAAAGGTCCAGAATGGCAAAAATTAATGGCTGCAAATATTCAAGAGCTCGATGGTTTTAGTCCTTCTCGTACACTTGATGCAAATGATATTAATAATATGAGAAAGGTTGAAAATGCTTGGAATGATTTCGAAGTGACTGAGCCTGATTATACTGATCAGGTTGATCATGGTCATGGGCATTCTGATGATAAGGCACCATTTCTTTTTCCAGGTGTAGCTATTTCCCAAGTACCTGGTTTTAGTTCAGAGATCGAGAAATATAATGCTGAAGTAGCAGTTGGGGACGAAGGTAATAATAAATTTGAAGATGCACTAGTTTTAAATTTGTACGATAATATTGACAATGTTTTTACTGAATATATTAAGAATGTTGATGATGATAAGTTCCTAGAAATGATTAATTCATTACCTAAAACCGAAGATGATGCTCGCTTATCAAGTTTCACAGATAAAGATGATAGAAAGTACATATTAGGATTCGAGGAATATAGAATAGATTTAGATAAAGAATACTTAGCGACCCTAACACCCGAAGAAAAGAAATTAGCCATAATCTCTGTGAAAAAGGGTATGATTGGAGGTCTTACAGATCTCTTCAAGAGAAGAAGTCTTGTTTATAATCCTGAGCTTAGAGATAAATATTTTGAGCTGTTTGGTATAGATGTTGATCAGTTAGCTACAGAAGGGTCTAAAATTTTTACTGAGGTGAAGAGTGAAACTGAAACACAGTTTAATCCCCAGCAGAATAAAACTAAAGCTCTCTAGTAGTACTAATAGCATTTCTACCTTTCTTCTTAGAAAGATATAATGCTTGGTCTGCTTTAATTTTCAATTGGCTAAAATCATAATTCTCACAAGGTGTACCTGCAATACCGATACTACAAGTAAGTGGCTGCTTCCAGGTGCTATGCTTATATTTAGCTAAATTCTTTCTTACTCTAGTTGCAGCTTGGTAAGCTGATTCGATATCAGTATTCGGTAGTAAGATTATAAATTCATCGCCACCATAACGTCCGACAACATCAGCGACCCTTCTCTGAATCTCATTCACTGGAGTCTGTCTTAGAGTCTGAGTTAAAACATTTGCCGTGATTAATATCGCTTCATCACCAGCTTCGTGCCCCATAGTGTCATTGATTGATTTGAGATAATCTAAATCGACCATCATTAAAGAAATATGCCTGTGCTTGGATTTAGCGTTGTCTATTTCTTTGCGGGCTATGTAGTTGAAATATTTCTTGTTGTAGAGAGCAGTGTCTGGGTCAGTCTTACTCATAGTATCTATAGTGTCGAATAATTCAGCATTTTTGATTGCAACAGAAGCTTCAGAACCGACTTGAAGTATGAAATTTATTTCTTCAAGCGAATAGTCTCTTTCTCTATCGCACTGGTGGACAGTGATAGTTCCAAGTAATTTGCCGTGTGATATTAATGGTACAGAGAGGTAACTTTTGATTTTTAGTGACTCCGTGATTTTTTGTAGTGGTGGTGCTTCATGTTTAAACTCTTCTCTAAGTGAATAAAAATTTAATACTTCTGTTGTTTGGTGTAAGTCGCTTCTACTCAGTAATGAAGATATCCAGCGTTTTTCGAAACCAAAAATTATATCAGCACACTCTGTGATATTTTCACTGGTATACTCTTCGTTAGTTTTGATGATAGTTCTATCTTCTGAGAGCATTCTTACAAAACATCTATCCACTTCTAATACTTCTCCAAGTCCTTTGGCTAAAGCACTTAGAACTATATGCAAGTCTAGTGAATTCCTAATATCGTTGCTGAGTTTATGTAATAGCGCCATTTTTCTTTTGGTTTGCTGAGAATCTTGGTAAATAGCAGCTTGGGTCAAAGCCATAGATACTTGCAGAGCTAAAGCTTCTAGTAATTCTTCTTCTTTTTCACTCCAGTCTCTTTCTGAGTTGCAAGCGACAAGAACAATAAAGCCGATTACTTTTTTATTGGCTTGATCCATTAAGGCTGAAGCTAGAAAGCTTTTAATAGAATGCTTTTCATGCAAATTGAATATACTTGGCTCAATATTTTGTTTAGGGCAGAAGTTTTGATAGCAATAGCTTAATGCTGAATTCTCTTGAAATAGATTATTTTTACAAGTTTCAATAGTATTCTCCATTACTGGATTAAAGCTTTCATTGGCTGACCAGATCGATTGTTTGGCTTCATTCGTTACTTCACTATCATTGAATAGATATAGAGCCGAGGAATCAGCTCCCATGATTTGTCCAATTTCCTGTGAAGCTATATCCATGATTTCAGGAAGTATCAAAGAATCTCTAACTCTGGTTGTGACTTGGTTTAATAAGAACTCTCTTTGAACTATTGAGAGTACTTCATCGTTTAGTTTATGTTGGTTTTGGATAACAGCTAATTGCTCTACGAATAATTTAAGAACGTCTTCTTGAGCCTGAGTCCATTCACTTCTTTTCTCGATAAGTAAGTAACCAAATTTCTCATTTCTCAACGTCGACTCAAAGACACGAATATTTTTCTCAGCTTTAGTTTCTGCAAGCTCTCTTAATTTGCTGATGAAATTATAGCTGAAACTATCTTTTCTATTGATTTTTAACTCAGAGTTTTCATTTCTTTCAAAGAAAGATATGTTAAATTCCTCTTCAACGTCTTCGTTTTTCAAAAAGAAACAGAATAAATTAAAATCTAAATATCCTTTAAGTCTTGTGTAGAGCTTCTCTAGCGCGATATCTGGTCTCAGGGATTTTCTGATTTCTGAAGTTAGTTCATAGACAAGTGTATTTCGTTCTTTTTCTATAAGTACAGATAAGCCAAGCCTCACTGCTTCTTGTAAATCTTCTCTATCGACTTCGATATCAGATTTACTTAGGAATTTTAATTCTGCTAAACTTTCAAGAATAATTTTCTCAGTATTTGTTTCATCGTCATGACTAGATCCTATATCTTCCCGAGCAGGGCAGTTTTTACTTCTATAAATTCTATGATCAATTAAACTTCTAGCTTCTAGCCATTCGAGCTTGAAATAACCACATATTTCATCTAAGAAATCAGTAATTTTTTCATTGAAATCTTGCTTCTCGCAATGAAAAAACTTGCTAACTAGATCAATTATATGAATTTTTTTCGTTTCCTTAACCACTGCTTAATGAAATTACTCTACTTTATAACTGTATGCCAAATTATGCCAACCAATATTCTTATACCCCCACAAACGATATTGTATTTCGTGGGATGGAAGAAACTGAAGACAGATTAGGTTTATTAATCAAAAATAATATTAAGCATGCAAATACAATTGGTTTTAAAAGTGTTTTTACTAATTCAATTATGCTAGATCCAGAGGGATCAGCGAATTTCAGAAATGAATCTCAAGGAGTTAATATTAAAACTCCAAATGCTCCGCTTAATATGGCTATAGACGGCAAAAATGCTTTTTTCCTAGTCGAAGGTAAGGATGGACCAGAAAGAACCCGAGACGGTCGTTTTCGTTTGAATGAAGACGGTAATATCGTTAACTTCAAAGGACAGGAGCTAGTAGTTCTAAATAGACCGACTGATCTTGATATTCGTGATTCGATTAAATATACAGAAGATATTAAGATTAACCGCTTTGGTGAGATCAGAGTTAAAGGTAAATTCTGCGGTAAAGTAGCAATCGATTATCATAAGAGACTACCAGGTGAGTACGCACAGATTTTACAGGGACATTTAGAGCAATCTAATGTTAATTTGGAAGACAATATCATGAAAGTTGTTGAACTGAAGAGGCATTACGAGTCATTACAGAATATGATGGCGATGAATCTTGCTGTTGAGAAGTCGCTGATAGATACATATGGAAGAAATGTTTAATGTTTAATATACTCCAGAACGAAACATACAGTACAATCGGCTTGAATATGGAGCTTTTAGGAGAGACTGTTCACAATATGAACATGTCTATGGCTCATGGTTATAAAAGTAAACAGACTACATTTCATGAAACTTTGAATGGTGTCAAACAAGTAACGATGACTGATTTTTCGTCTGGTACACCGGTTAAGTCTTTCAGAGAATTAGATTTTGCGATACAAGGTGAAGGTTTCTTCGAAGTCTTAATGCCTGATGGAACAGTTGCTTATACTAGAGATGGTGGTTTTATTGTAGGGCCAGATGGAACACTACAGACTCCTTATGGTTACGAAATTTCAACATCTGGATCTCAGCAAGATATGTCTGATCCTAGTCAACAAAATTTCAGCTTAGGTATCTCAAGAGCAGCTATTAAAATTCCACCAGGAGTAAGTGTTGATCTTAATGATAAAGGTGAGTTAACTGATCCTAATGGTGATGTACTCGGCAAGATTAATTTAGTTACTTTTACTAACTTACATGGGATGAAAGATATTGGTGAAGGTCTATATATGCCTACTAGAACAGCTGGAGATTTGAAAGATGTAGCCGTGGGTACTATGAATGGCGAAACCAAGCTTCTTCAAGGTTTTCTTGAGTCATCTAACGCTGATTCCGTAAGCGCAATGTCCAAGATTTTGCAAATTAATACTCAGATTAAAGCGGAGATGAAAATATTTAAAACTCTGGATCAAATGCATGGTGATTTGAATTCTACTATCTCCAGAAACTTATAGTTTTCTTAGTCTAGATTTTTAAGTCTAGCCCTTAACTAGTTTTTAACAAAGAAAAGTGATAATTGAGGAAAGATTATGAACAACACATTTGGATTTAATTCAGGGGGCTTAGCTGGGAACATGGTTTTTAGTGGTTTTCAAGATGCATCAGCTGGAATGAACTCTGCTTTCGGTCAAGGCGGAGCTTTCTCTAATGTCTTTAATCAGATGTCAGGTGGTATCCAACAAAATGCGATGATGGGTATAGCGCCAGGGCAGAATATGGGGGGTCAAAGAATGACCCAGGCACAGATTGCTGCTCAAATGCAAATGGGTGGTGGAATTACTAGTTTATTACCAATGTTAGGCAATAGCTTTTTGCCTAGATTAATGTTTCCGGTAGCTGGAATGATGACTTTCTTCCAAGTTGCTCAATCAGCTTTACAGATGAAGAATGAGCTGGATGTTGCTAGACCTCAGTTAGGTTTAGATCCAAGCGAATTAAATTATAACCAGGCTATAGCTTTAGCTGAAAAATCTAATAATGATCATTCTTATTTAGGACCTATTGGTTAATTTTTATTTATTTTATTTAATTTAGACTGCACTGCCTCTGGTAGCATTTTCCAGTATGGAGTTGTTTTTAATTTCGCTACAAATTTCTTGGGTGTTACTTTTATTGCATCTTGGTTTTGATTAGTTAGGAATTTAACAATAGTTTCTTTATCAACTTGATTAGGGTTTATATCCAGCAGGTATCTTGTTAAGCCTTGATACATATCATCAACTGTGTGATTAATTGGACTTGTAAGTTTTTGTATAGTTTGCATTGATTTCTTCTTCAAGGATTGAAGCATTGAAATATTGTCTATGCTTGAATTTTCTGTATCAAGGTCTTTAACTAATAAAATCTGATTGCATGAATCAGTCGCTGCATAATGATTGAGTGATGTGGCTGGTGCATCTTCAATAAAGTATTTTGCATACCAGTCGGTATCAAGCCTTACTAGAGAGAATTCTCTATCGGTGATTAATTCCTTTCTTGCAAATTCATATAAAGTTTTAGGAGTTACACCACCACTTGTGTAGAATGATCCGATTACATTTCCTGAATTATTATCAAAAATAAGACAAGCTTCTTCTCCATCTAGAATATCCTCAAGGTGATATTTTTTTGGATTAAGAGAAGCTTTCTGATCAATTAATTTGCCAATAATCTGGATAGATAGAGTATCTTCTGAGTTTGATAAGTTTTTGAGGTAACCTGATCTTTCAGAAAATTCAATATCTCTTAAATTCAAGAGCTTTGTTGTTCCATTTTTGTAGGTAATGAAACCTCCAGTCATCCAAGGTTTTAATTGATCAAAATTAGAGTCCGGATCTTGACTTCTCAAATTTAATTGTGCAAATCCTAGTTTTTCTACATCATCAGAATTTAGCTCTGATATTGTTGCTTGATTTATATAGCCAGTTCCAATATAGGCAACTATTTCTTTTTGTTCTCTTCCTAGCATTTTTTTAGCTTCAATAGGATTTTGGGAAGAACTTGTAATTAAGTAGGTATTTGGCATAAAGCTTAAAAGATCAGCATAATTTGAATCTCCTCTCAGTATTGATCTAAAGCCAAACTCTGTTGCAGCTTTGCTTTGAGTTTCTTTAAGTATAGGTTTACTTTGAATACTAATGCTTTTGTTTTGAAAAATAGGTCTAAGTTTTTTATCTTCTTGAGTTTTACGAAGTTGATCTTGAAAATTGATTAGTGCATTACAAGCGGGTTTATTGCCTTCTATGAATATGTCAATTGTAGCTTGAACATATTCTATATTATCAGGATATTTTCGAATTACTTCAACTAAGTTATCCAAAAAACTTTGATCATCTAGATTAATACTTTGGTCATTTCGAATTTTATGATTTGTAACTAAATTACCTGGACTGAACATTAGGAGTTTAGCCTGAAAAGATTTTTTTTCGTTATAAGCTTGATTAATAGAATCAAATTGATTCAGTAACATATTTGCCAATTTTTTTATTTTAAGCTCATAATGACTTTCACCTGTACCATGATTATTTACTGTTGGACCGGAAACTAAAATTTGTTCATAATCATTTTGAAGATTATAAGTATAGTTTTTTTTTAAGAGCTCGAGTACATCTACATGTTGAATTTCATGTTCCTTAAATCCTCTGCCAATACCAATTTTCTTAAGAATAATATCTCTATTGAGTTGCTGTGCTTGTTTGGGCTTAATGATTTTTCCATCTAACCTACTGATAAGGAAATTTACTCCATCTAACTTGAATCCTACATAGCCACCATAGTCTTAATAATTTTTTTTATCTAGTGCGACACATAAATCTTGTCTTTGTTTATAAGTCAAACTTTTTAGTTGATCAGGTAAGCCAATATCTGCATATTGTCCATTTTCAGAGGGGTTATAATTTACCTCCTCTCTTACTGATAATGGTTGAGCTATGTATACGAATCCCATTCTAGATAATACAACGCTACTTCTCTAATAAATTTTATGAGATAATATATCTCTGTGTTACAAGGTAAAAAAATAGGTATAGTTGGTCTTGGACTTATTGGTGGTTCAATCGAGAAGCGTTTATTAGAAAGACAGGCTGAGCTTGGTATATCAGGGATCAAAACCGTTAGTAAAAGCCAAAAAAGGGAATATAGTATACAGGATCTGGGGGATTGCGATCTCGTATTCCTCTGCTCGCCACAAAGTAAAATTATTGAGGATTTAGATGAGATTGCTAAGATTATCGCAAAGCCTGAGCCTAATGATAAAAAGCCTTTCGCTAGTTCTATTATTACAGATGTGGCTAGTACTAAAGCAAAAATTGCTCAAAAAGCTATAGACTTAGGTTTAACTAATTTTGTTCCTGGTCATCCAATGGCTGGTACTGAAAAAGAAGGTTATCAAGCAAGTTTTCCTGAATTGTTTGAAGGCTCTAAGTGGGTTTTAACTGAAAAATCAGAAAGAACTAAGATTCTTGAATATCTTATCAGAAACGTTCTTAAAGTAGCGGAAACTGTTCTACTAGATCCAGTTTCTCACGATAAATTTGTAGCATCAGTAAGCCATTTACCGATGTTATTGAGTTTTGCTTTGCTGGATCTTTTGGATAAAGAAGACAGTACAGCTGATATAGTTGGTCCAGGATTCAGAGGTATGACTAGGCTAGCTCAGGGTAATATCGAAATGTCTAAGGAAATCCTAGCTATTAATAGAGCGAATATTAAAGATTTGTGGCGTGAATACAGTAAAAATATTGAAACCTTGCTAGATACTCCTGCTTCTTTACTTGGTGATGAACTTTCTAGAATAAAAAAACTCTCTGATAAGTTTGATGCTAAAAAAGAATTAGAGAAGGTTTAACTCTGCTATAATCAACTCCTCGTAGTTGTGTTTGTAGATACAGTCACTATCAAAATATCTAGCGGTAAAGGCGGCAATGGCGTTGCTACATGGCGCCGTGAGAAATTTATCGCTTATGGTGGTCCTGATGGCGGCGACGGTGGAGTCGGTGGTGATATTAAACTTATTGCCGATAAGTCACTTAATACTCTTTTGGATTTTAAGAATAGATCTATTTTCAAAGCTGAAGATGGAGCGAAAGGTGAAAGAGCTAATAGAACAGGGAAATCTGGCGAGGATTTAATTATTAAAGTGCCTTTAGGTACTGTAGTAAGAGATTTGAAAGACGGAAAGGTTATTGCTGATCTCACTAAAGATGCCCAAGAAGCGTTGGTGGCAGAAGGTGGTAGAGGTGGAAGAGGTAATGCTCGCTTCAAATCTAACAAAAACAATGCACCGTACTATTGTGAACCAGGTGAACCACCTATTGAGCGTGATCTTGAACTAGAATTGAAAATGATAGCTGATGTTGGTCTACTAGGTTTTCCTAATGCTGGTAAATCTACTCTTATTAGTATGGTAAGTGCTGCTAAGCCTAAAATTGCAGATTATGCTTTTACTACGATTCAACCTAATCTAGGTGTGGTCAGAAAAGAAAGCGGCGATGGTTTTTTAGTTGCTGATATTCCAGGATTGATAGAAGGTGCATCAGATGGTATTGGTTTAGGGCATAGCTTTCTTAGACATATAGAAAGAACCAAGCTTTTGGTTCACTTGGTAGATATTTGGGGTTTTACTGGCTCTAATATAGATAAAATTCAAGAATTTATGTACCAAAATCCTGCGGATAATTTCTATAAGATTAATAGTGAACTTGCTAATTTTAGTGATTTACTTGCTGATAAAAAACAAATTATTGCTGTAAATAAGATTGAAGCCTATCCTGAAGAAAACTTTGCGGAGATAAAAGAACAATTTGAAACCATAATGCAAAGTGATACTCGAGTGATAGGCCTGCACTTCATCTCTGCTGCTACAGGGCAGGGTTTGGATGAACTTAAGCTATCTGTAGCTAAAGCGCTAGATGAAATTGAATTTGTGGTGGATCCAGTGCTTGTTCACGACGACGAAGTAGCTAGGGATCACGATGATAGTAATTTCTACATTGAAAAAAGTCATAACAAAGAAGGTATAGTGTGGCTGGTTCATTGTGGTCGTCTTGAAAGACAGATGAGAGTTACTAATATTCGTGAAGTTGAATCTCTTAAATATCTTTATCGAATTGCTAAAGCTTTAGGTATTTTTGAAGAATTGAAAAATCTTGGTGCAGAGGTCGGGGACTATCTAAATATTGATGGTGCGGATTTTGAGATTGATGAGATAGTCCTCGCTTAGGTTTCTCTGCTTTTATAATTTTATGTATATACGATTATTATTCATCTGTCGTATTAGGTAGATTTTGTTGATTTTGAATTTCATCGTCAGTGCTATCATCAGATTGATTTATATCTCCAGTTTCATCTGGATTATTATTAGTCTCAGTATTGTTTGCAACAGTATTTGTTGTATCTTGTTCTATGGGATTGCCATTTTCGTCGATTAAACCTTGATCAAGTAGTTCAGTATCTACTACTGATGAAGATTCTGTACTTAATTCTCCATCTTCATTATCATCAATTTCTTCAGTTCCATCTACGCCATCTACTTCACCTACAGCTGAAGGATCGTTGATTTCAGCTAAGAGTTCAGCCATAAATGGGTCTAATTTATTATTAAAGTCTCTATATAGTGGATCACTAGTGTCAACATTGCTTCCATCATCCCAGTCTGAGACAAAGCCATTTTCTCCAAGTACTGCATATTTACTTTCTACAGCATTGGTAAAATCATCCTCGCTACTGAAAACTTTTGAGGCGGAATGGTTACCATTGGTTACATAAAGGTAATCAACTCCATCTTTTTCATATTCAGTAGTTAACATACCATTGTTGTGATAGGTTGTGGAATTGTCGTTTTGAGTTGTTCCATCGTATCTGTTTATTTGATTATAGTTTTCTTGATAAACTTGATTACCATTATGATCTTCATCTATGGATGCTGTTCCTTCTTGGATCATGTATTCTGTGACTTTAGTAAAATCTTTAGTACCATCTTCTTTTTCACCAGAAACTCTATGTATGCCAGCTCCTCCCACAGCTCCATCTAGTATGAAAAGTTGGATATTGGAGTCATCATCGAAATTTAGAGAGGACATTTTCATTCCATAGGTTTCGTTATATTGATGTTGAGTAATACTAAACTCTTCACCAGTTTCCCCAACTAAATAATTTTGAACTATATCGCCATTGTCATCTGTAGTTTGTCCTATCTGTTCATATGAGTTTGCACCATATCTTTCATCAGCGATTTTTAGTAACTCTGCATTGAAAGTTTCATCTATATCAGCACCAGCCAAAATTTGAGCTGTTATATCTGTAGCAAGCTGAGCATCGGTCTCACCATTGTATCCTTCAGCAGCTTTATTCGTGAATTCTGGTATATCTTCTGGCTCATCTAAACTACTAATTTCATTTGATGCTTCAATATCACTTATCGCAACTGTCTCAACAGTTTGAGTAGCTACTTCTGCATTATTTGATGGTATCGCTCCAGCGTAAATATTTTCATCTTCTGTTTCTGTATTAGCTAGATTTTCAGTGTTTCTATTTTGATTTACTAAAGTTGGATCTACGTTAGATGTGCTATTGACTGACATTGATTCTATTTCCTTTTCTTAAACTATTTATACCCTTATTTGTATTAGATCATTTAGAGATTATGATTTGTTTATATTGCAGAGTAAGACAGACTATCAGTGAATTGATGGTGCGGATTTTGAGGTTGATTGAAGATAGTCTTGTCTCTTATATCTCTGCTTTTACTATATTCTTTATTATTATCCAACTGCTGCTGGATCTTGCTGATTTTGGGATTCATCTTCAACATTATTATCAGCTATATTTCCTATATCATCGACTTCATCTGGATTAACATTGGTATTGTTATCAACTGTGTCTACTGGAGTATTCGCTCCATCTGGCTCAATTGGGTTACCATTTTCATCGATTAAACCTTGTGCTAATAGCTCTGTATCTACTACTGAAGCTGCTTCAGAGTCAAATTCACCATCTGGTACTTCGTCAACTTCTTCAGTTCCATCTTCTCCGTCTACCATAGCTACGAAGTTAGGATCTTGAAGCTCAGCGAGTAATTCTGCGAAGAATGGATCTATGGTTAGTGAGTCATCAAAACCTTTATATAAAGCATCAGCTGTGTCTATACCTGAACCGTCATCCCAGTCAGCTACAAAGCCATCTTCACCAAGAACAGCATAGCTTTCGTCTATAGCGTTCGTGTAGTTGTCTTCACTTGTATAATGTTTGCTTGCTGTGTGGTTTGCATTTCCAACTAGTAAGTGTCCAATACCATCTTCGTCATCGTATTCGGTTGAAATCATACCGTTTTGATGGAATGTGGTTTGAGCATCTTCTATAACTGAACCGTCAGCTCTATTGATTTGGTCGTAGTTTTGTACAAAGTTACCATTTTCGTCAGTTCCAACTGTACCTTCTTGGATTACTGCTGCATTTACGAAGGAGTATTCTCTTTCGCCATCTTCATTCTCTGCTGAGATTCGATGCACACCAACTCCGTTGATACCATTGTCTAGCATCTGTAACTCTATTGCTGAGTCATCTGCGAAGATTAATGCTGATTTATTAAGATCATGCATGTCATCGTGGCTATATTCTATGATTCTAAACTCATCACCATTTTCACCTCTGTAAACCATGATGTTATTACCATCATCATCCATGATTTGGTTAATCATAGAGGATGTTCCAAATTCTTCTTCAGCTATTCCAAGAAGTTCATTCTTGAAGGTTTCCTGCATGTTTGCTCCACCTTTGATAGCGTTAGTTAATTCAAAACTTAGTGCGCCATCAGCGTCAGCGTCAAAACCTTTTGCAGCCATATAAGATGCGTCATCAACTATGTCGTCAGTAGGATCTAAGTCGTCAACCATGTCAGGATCATCTATAGTTAGATCATCAACATTAGTATCTCCGGTAGCAACAACATCTCCTGTTTCATCAGTTTCTGCTCCTATAGCGTTAGTAGTTTCAACTTCTGCTACTGGCACATCTGCAACTGTAGTTTCAGGGGGGGCATCTGCTACTGTAGTCTGGGCAGATTCATCTGTTACTGTATCAGGTAGAGTATCACCAGTTACATCATTGACACCATCTTCATCGACATCATTTGCTCTGTTGTTGTTTGCTAAAGTTGGGTCTGCTGCTGTTGTGTTATTAACTTCCATGTTTATCTCCTCTAATCTGTGTTAGTTTTTGTTCATCCATTATTAAATTTATTTGGAAAATCTGTTTTATTAAGTTTGTTATCTCTTGCTTGGACATAAGTTCCGTCTACAATACTAATAAATCACACTATTCTTAAGCTCAGGTTAAGAGATTGAATGTTTTATAAATTTTCTAGAAAAAGATATTCTGCGTAGTTTTTTTCTAGATATTCCATTAGTTCATTACCAATCTCTAGCATTTGATCTTCTAGCAGTAAAATAAATTCATTAAACTGAATATTACTTTGTTGAGGCTCAGGGTAACTATTGAATTTAGCTTTGAATTCTTTGAAATCCCATGTCTTCATTTCTTGCCAGATTTTATCTATGTGATGAGTACTTAAATTTTTACTTGCAAGGTAAGCATTTAATGAATTCTTACTAATAGTGTGACTTGCATGATAATTAGCACTATTTATTCCTTTGGCTACACCTATTAGTATCCTAATAGTTGCTGCTTCTTCATTAAAACTCATAGAGGCTATATCAGACATGAGTTCATTGAACTGTTTATTGTTTTCTATGAACTTAAATTTATAGTGATTGAAGAAATTATGGTTAATTCCTAGTATATTGTCTGCATCTTTGAAAATTCTTTTCAGATTTTTGTGTGCAAGCTCGTTAATGATGACATTCTCTGTGTCTGCACCTATCTTATTTATATGATTATTGTTGATAATGGCACAGTTCTCTACTAGTCTGTCATTATATTCAACAGATAATGAATAACCAAGTATAGTTCCAGTAGGATTGAGAGTTTCTGGGGCTTTCAAATTGGATTCTATATATTTATAATCAAAATTTTCGTATCTATGAGAGAAAAGAATTTCAGCGAAGGAGGTGTTCTCTGCTTTTAGTTCTTTTACTTTTCCTTGAATTGGAATAAATGCATAATTACCAGAGTCTTGGTAAGCAAGAATTATATTGAAATTATTTGCTAGATACTCTGTTAGCTTAAGTTTTTTATTGTTATGGTCTGGCTTTAGCTCATGAAGCACTGCATCGAATTTTATTACAAAACTGTCATAGTCATCTCCACTGATAATAAATAAGTCATTTAATAATTTCAGCTGTTGATCAACATCTTCGCTGTCACGGTTTAAAAACTTAGTAATATATTCTTGATATTTTTTTTGAATAGCTTGGTAAGAATGAAGTGCATAGCCGCTTCTACTAAAATTTCCAGGATTGAATTTTTGCAGATTATAGAAATAACTGGGATCAAGCTTTGCGACCAATTCATCTTGAGAATTTAGAAGCTTGATTAGTCTACCTGAATATTTAAATAAACTACCGTCTTTGAGAATATAGTAGTCTTCCCCACTAGGTGAGTTGAGCCATTTCTCGTTTAATTTTTTAGACCAATTCTGATGTGCTTTAGGGTGATTTATTCTAAGCTCTAATTTACTTATTTCTTCTTGCTTCAAAATACTCTCATCCTTAAATTAGGAAATTAAAGATTGTGTGCAAGAAACCCCCGTCTCTTTCTTTATCTAGTGAGCCTGTTCCTATAATTTGAACTTGAGCATTTGCGAGTTTGTAAGAAGGGATTTCGTTATTGGAGTCTATGTCTTTAGGGTTGATAATTCCTCTTACATAAAGGCTTTTGGTTTGACCTTCTATAACTATTTGTCTACTTCCTTCCACAACCATGTTATTGCTTTGTGGGTCTACCTCAACGATAAGAGCCGAAACAAGTGTAGTAAAGGTTTCGTCATTATCAACATTGATAGATCTATCATTGTTTCTTCTATATTGCCCAGGGAAAGTGAATTGAGTGATCATGGAAGCAATATCATTATCAGCGGGTGTAAGAGTACTGGTGCTAGTCATGTTTTGAGAGAAAGAGAAGTCCGCATCGAGGTTGGTATCTCTTTGCAGTCTCACTTCTGATCTTTTCAGTACGTCTATATTTTCAATAACTCTAACTGTTATAACATCACCAACATTTCTTGCAAGAAATGTCTCGAAGAAGCCTCTAGGGCTTGCTGTTATCGTTTGGCTAGTTAAGCCTCCTTCTTGAAGTAAGCTTACTGCTTTGCTTTCAGGGGTGGAAATTATACTGGAGCTGAGTAGTAACAGTGATAGTACTGATACTAGTAAAAGTTTTTTGTATTTAGTTTGTGATTTGGTCTTCATTAATGCAAGGCAAGTCTATTTATATTGCGCTTAACAAGTTCATGGGCTCCATAGATGCTTGGGTATTTCACTTGAGATTTTTTGATTTGGATATCGTAGGTCAAATTCTCTTGTAAATATTCCATGGCCTTGTCAATTGCTGGCTTTATTATATTAATCCAACGATCATCGGTTACTTTACCTCCACCAATTGATATAATTTGCGGCGACAGAATGAAAGATAGGTTGATCAGGGTTGAGGAAAGAAGAGTTATAGACTTTTCTTTCTTGTCTTCTGGATCTAGTTCTAGATCATTTTCACTAGTATTTGCTGAAGAAAAACTTTCTGGCTGCACCAAGTAATCTAGTCTCAATGTTGGCGAATAACTGGTTGTGAAAATATCTCCATCTTTATAAAGAGCACCACTAAAGCCTGTACCCATGTTGATATAAAGTAAAGATTCAAAGTTCTTCTCTTGCCCGTACACAGCTTCACCTAAGGCTGCAAGCTCAACATCTGATTTCAATAAGGTTGGTAGCTTAACTATTTCTGAAATCTCAGTCCAAAGAGGATAGTTTACATAGTTTTCTAAGTTAAGACTCTGGCGCAATATACAAGTTTCATCCCAATAACCACAGGCACCAACACCAATTGCAAGAACGCTACTAAGGTTAATAGCCTGAATTTTTTGGCTAAATTCTGCAACGAAATCTTTAGGATTATCTGGCGTTGCGAATTCTATTAGTTTGGTGATTCTGTCTTCTTTGAACTGAGCTATTCTAGTGTTGGTAGCTCCGAAATCTATAGCAACGCTTTCTAGTTTCTCTGAATTCATTTTTTACTGATATATTCTCCAATATTTTGAGTCTGAAACTATAAGTTTACCCTCATTTACGATAAGGTTGGAGTTTTTTGCTAGTAGTTCCAAGTTTTCTCCTACTTTTTTAGATTTGCTACTAGTCCTCACCAATACAAACTGAGGTTTTAGTAACTTAATTAAAGTATTAAGGTAAATATCATTAGCGTCAAGTTTACTAAGTACAAGTAGATGAATTTCTTGAAGATTATCTTTTAAATCACCAAGTTTTTTAAGAGAACTAAGATCATTGATGAGCAATGTTTTAAGTCCGTGCACTTCAAAATACTTATAATTTTCTTGTTTCTCATGGCTGCTATGAATTTCCTTTGCTATGTTCTCTGTGAATTTTTTATAGTTGAGTTCTATTGCGTAAGTTTTATATAGTGGAAGTGTTTTTGCAAAAAATATAATGGCGAAGGAAAATATCAAAACTCTTTGTAAATAGATATTTTTCATAAAGCCAAATTTAAGTTTGGGGAATTTATCTTTAAGCGAAGGGTAAGCAAAATGAAAGGCGATTAGGTTTAAAGTGATGAATAGAATAATTAGAGCTGGAAAACTCATCTCCAATCTATTGTTAATAAAAGGTAGCCCAGAACTTAGATTGAATAAAAGCAAAACTAAATCAAGTAAAGGTGAGATAAGAAAAGTTAACCCTAGAAATGAGGATACTATAACTAGAGATAGTATTGGTGTGAATACTAGATTTGCTACTATACCCCAAAACGGAAAAGTACCGAAATAATATATGCATACTGGCGCCAAGAAAAATTGAACAGATAGCGAAACAGAAAGTGTTTCTGTTATGAAGTTTTTCTTAATGAATGCTTTGCTGATATGCTGTGCCCAAATAAGTAAAGAGAGAGTTGCAAGATAACTGAACTGAAAACCCAAATCAAAGATAGTATATGGATCTATAAAAATAACTATCCCAGCTAATAGAAAAAGCAGTTTGATACTTTCAAGTTTTCTTTTATTTAGTTCCGCCAAAAAGTACATGGTAACGCAGATTAAAGCTCTTACTATGGATGGGCTAAAGCCAGCTAAGCCTGAATAAATGAAAGCTACAGCGATGCTCAGGCTGGATATTAGTAGTTGTGGGACTTTGTAAAATCTTTGAATTTGAGCAAAGATAAAATTCAGGAAAGCTACGAGGACAACTAAATGAAAGCCTGAAGCTGCAAAGAAATGCCCAAGCCCTAGTTGTCTAATTTGCTTAGATATTTTATCTGAAATTTTGGTGATTCTAGAACCAAAAAGTAAGCTTGAGCATATATCAGCTTTGTCTTTATTTAAGTTTGCATAGAAGAATCTTTTAATCTCTTCTCTAAGGTCACTGAATGGACGCGGAGACTTAGCTAAGTAACTAATATTACTGTTTTTAAGCCTGAAGAAGACTTTGTCTTTTTTGAGTGCTTTAGCTTTATAGTAACTAAGTTTCTCGAAACTAAATTCATTTCTAGTCTTACTATTAATTTCAAGAATATCTCCTTGGCTGAGCCCTAGATTAGATTTTGCATAAGCTAAAAATCTATACGGAGCAAATATTTCTCTTATACTAGTGATAATAGATTTACCTGGAGACTTAGATTTAATCTCAACTATAAATTCATCATTGAAGTTAAGTTTCTTTTTAACCGGTTTTACAATAGTAAAGCTTAAATTCTGTTCTGCTTGAATATATTTATTCAAATCCAAATACTGTAAATGTTCAGCTCTAATATTGTAATTAAAAAACATAATTAGAACAAAACTTAATAAGGTAAGGATTTGATCTTTATATTTAACATACTTGGTAAATGCAGTAGCTGAAATGATCGCAGAAATTATAGCTGTAACTAGTACTCTATGATCACCGAGTACAAAAATTAAGGAGCCAATTATTGAGCCAATAGCTGCATAAAAAAGATACATTACTATCTTTAGTATACGTCTCTTGAGTATCTTTTTTGTTCTTTTAGTAATTTTACGTATTCTTCCGCGTCTTTACCGTGCTCTGTGATAATGTCTTTGAGTGCTTGATCAACGTCTTTCGCCATTCTTCTTGCATCACCACAGACATAGAAGTGTGCACCTTCTTCAAGCCATTTGAAAAGCTCGGCTGAATTCTCTCTCATTTTGTCTTGAACATAGATCTTGTAGTCTTGATCACGAGAGAATGCTAGATCAACTTTGAGACTGTATTTCTCACGGTAAGACTCTAGTTCTTCACCGTAAAGGTAATCATAGGCTTCTCTTTGGTCACCGAAGAATAACCAATCAGCTCCGACTTCTTGCCCAGAGTCTCTAAGAGCATTTCTTTCTTCTAGAAAGGCACGGAAAGGAGCTATGCCGGTTCCAGGACCAATCATAATAACTTTAGTTTTAGGATCTTCTGGAAGTCTGAATCTATCATTCTTATGAATATAAACTCTTACACTAGCTTCTCCCATAGCGACTCTATCAGATATATAATTAGAACAAAGTCCTAAGATTTTTTGACCATTAATTTCTTCATCTACCCTAGCTATACATAGTTCAACAGATTCAGGATGAGCTTTCAAAGAAGATGCTATGGAATATGCTCTTGGGTTTGCTTTTGAGGAATTCTCTGCAAGCTCGTTTGAACTGATTTTAAAATCTGGATAGTCTTTCTTTATATCTTTGATAATTGCAAGACTATGATAGCCATTGTATTTCTCTTGTAATTCTTTAGCGTCTAAGTCTAATTTCTCTGCAATCAGTTTGAAAAGTTTAGAGCTTGGCCTAGTAATATTTATTTCTCTAGTGAAGCTTATAGCCTCATCTTCTCTTTCTTTACTTAGCTCTAATGTGTCTAGTAATTCGTTTACCAACGCTGTATCATTCTCAGGGAAAATATAAAGTGAATCACCTGGAATATAGTCTATACCACTGCCTTTCAGGCAAAGAGAAATGTGCCTAGTATCTTTGGAAGAACCATCTTTATTCAAAGTATAGTTATCCGTTAGCTTCGACAAGAAAGGGTTTTCCTTGTTATAATAAACAGCTAGCTCATGAGTTTTGCTTTGAGTTTCCATTATATTTGGCTTATTCCCTTAAGGAAGATCTTATATCATCTAGACATTTTTTCAAGGTATTAGAATTAGATAATTTGGAGTTAACTTGATCTTGAATAGTCTTAATGGAGTAGATAATGGAGCTGTGTTTTCTACCACCAAAAAAATCACCAATTCTCTGGTAACTTAATTCAAGTAATTCATGACTAAGGAATATAGCAATGTGTCTTGCTTGAGCAATAGCTTGTGCGCGTTTCTTACTTTGTAAGTCTTCAGATTTCAGGTTGAATCTTTGAGCTACAGCTTGGCTGATTTTAGTAATGCTAATACCATTTTTGCTTTCATCAACGTGAACTGCATTAAATAGATTGGCTATGTATTCTTGATCAACTTCTGAGTCTTTGGAGAAATTACTCAAAGCTGAGATTTTAAGCAGCGCACCTTCAAGTTCACGAACATTTTCGGAATGTTTTTGGGCGAGTAGTATTTGCTGGTCTTCTGATATCTCAATATTCATTTCTTGAGATTTAAGTTTGATAACTTGAAGTCTTGCATCAAAATCCAATGCTGATATTTCAGAAATCAGGGATCCCTGTAATCTACTTTTGAGTTTTTTATCAATTTTTTTTAATTCGTCTATGTTTTGGTTAGAAGAAAGAATTATTTTTCCACCATTGTTGATAATTGCATCAAAAGCATTAGAAAGCTCTTGTTGAGTCGATTGTTTGCCATCGAGGAATTGAATTTCATCGAATAGTAATAAATCTACAGCTCTGAATTTTTTCTTGAACTTCTCATAGCTTTTATTTTTGAGAGATAGTATGTAATCGTTGAGAAAGTCTTCGGCTTTAACGTATCTTACTTTGAGCATTGGGTCATTCTCTAGAGCTTGTTGTGCAACAGCGTTTAATAAATGTGTCTTGCCCAAACCAACGTCTGATTTGATAAATAGAGATTGGTAATGACTACCAAAACTATCTTCAATAATGGCTTTTGCAAAAGTCACTACACCTAGGTTAGATTTGGAAACTACAAAATTATCAAATCTGAAATGTGTGTATAGACCTGTATATGGATCTATTTTAGAGTCTTTGGATTTATTCTGAGGAGCTGTTGTGCTCAATTCAGCAAAAGTAGTTTGTCTTGCGCTAGCTTGATTCTGAATTGAATTAAAGTTGAAGTTTGCAGCAGAATTACCAATTTTGCTTAGTTCTGACTGAGCTTGAATTTCATTTATAGGACTAATAGCTATTTGGCTATTCTCTTCACTAGTGTTCTCAGTTAAATCTTTATTTAGAGTATTATCCTGGATTATAAATCTAACTTGTACAGAAGCTGCAAGTACTTCTTTTACCGCTTGGTATATTGCTTCACTAAAACTCTGCATGATGAATTTTCTTGTGAATTCATTCTTGACTGAGATTAAGATCTCTGTTTCTGAGATAGACAACACTTTGCAGGGCTTTATCCAAGTATTGAGGCTAGTCTTTTTTAAATTTTTCGAGAGTACTTTTAAAATCTCTTGCCAGAATCCATTGATTTCTTCTTGGCTAAATGAAACTTCTGTTTCTTGTTCTGGGTAGTTTAATTCTGTAGGGTTTGGGTTTGTAATTTCGTTTTCATTCTTTGGATTAATTTCTTGTTCATGGGCGCGTTCGATCTGGGTAAGGCTGTCAGGGACTGTCTTCATAAGCATATTTAACGTAGTAAATTGATTTGTTTATTTAAATATATCATTGTCACACCCCTCTTTGTCTTAGAAATTTTTAACTTGAAAAATTAAATTTTTTCTCAAAATAGCTAGCACAAAAGCATAGTGAAATTTCCCAAAAATTTGAAAAAAGTTTTGAAGCCTTGATTTAGACTGAATAAAAATTTTTTTCCTATGGTCTTAACTTTGGCTTAACTTTATTTAGTTAATATGATTTAGCACTAGTGTGGCTTAACCAATTTCGCTACCCAGCAAAGTTTTAAAACAATTTTTTTGATAACAATTTTTTGAATTTTAACCTCGTCTTAATAAAAGGAGTCAATAAAAATACTACGAATGGTGGACTTTGGGTTAAATTCAATATTTGGAAGAGGTCAAAATGACCGAACTCAGCGTCAGGCAAGGATTATTGACGAAGATCCTAATAATATTATTGAAGCTAGAGTAATAAAAGATTCTGATAAGAGCTTTAAAGAAACTTTAAATGATAAATATAACTGGGTTTCATTCGATGCAAATCCTGATTATTCTTCCTCAGATTCATTTTCATCTCCTGGAACTACACAAACTCCTGAGATGGTGCAAGCAAGAATCAATGTTGCACAGCAGATGATAAAGGGCAACCAGCTTCAGGCTCCGCCTCCATTTATGAAGGCTGACTTAGGTGATAGACATTCTGGTATTGGTTCATTGTCATCTAATACAGGGAAGGTACCACCTCCACAGATGAATTCTATAGCTAGTGCTTAATAGAAGTTTAGTAACAGAAAATTTTATCGGGCTTTACGATTCAGTAATTCCTGAGTCTCTGTGCAGGGATTTAATTAATACTTTTAAAAATAATAAATCAGATCGTGTCGAAAATAAGGGTTTACCCAATTTTCAGCATATGGTGATTAAAAGCAATAAAGAACTTGAGAAGCTGGTGATAAAGGCCCTTTCACTATATGAGGACACATACCCCAAGCATGCTAAATGGTTTCCTTCGCGTCTTTTTCCGAAGCTTGAATATTTTAGAGTGAAGTCTTATGAAGCAAGTTCAGAAGACCGCTATGATCTTCATATAGATGTTGAAGATAAGGAAATGGCTGTGAGATATCTTTCTTTCCTTTTTTATTTAAATGACGATTTTGAGGGAGGGGAAACCGTATTCCCTGAATTTGATCTAGAGATTAAACCTAAAGCAGGCCGGGTTTTGATGTTTCCACCGATTTGGACACATCCACATTATGCTAAGAAAGTTATTTCTGGTAGTGATAAGTTTGTCATGTCGACATATCTCCACTACAGCTAGTTTCTATCGTCGTATTTTAAATTATCCATCAACTCAAAAATCATTTCCTCAGCTTCTTCATAGGAATTGAGCTGACTTAGCTTGCCTCTAACTTTAGAAGAGCCAGGTAAACCATGAACATACTTAACTATATGTTTTCGAATTTCACGTGTACCAGCTTCTATACCACGGTATTCGATCATAAGTTTGCAGTGTTTTAGTGAGAGTTCTAGTTTTGCGTGCGCGTCAGGCTCAGGAAGCATCTCACCTGTAGCTATATAGTGATTGACTTGTTTCGAGAACCATGGCTTGCCCATAGTACCTCTAGCTATAGCAACTCCATCTGCACCTGTAATCTCTAAGATATTCTTTACATCTTCTATAGTCTTAACATCACCATTCGCGAAAACTGGAATCTCTAGTCCTGCGATAGCTTCTGCGATTAATTCCCATTTGGCATTGCCTTCGTATTTCTGGGAGCGGGTTCTACCGTGAAGAGTGAGAGCTGAAATCCCAAGATCTTGGAACATTAGGGCAAGGTCTCTTGCGTTCAGATTATCATAGTCCCATCCGAGTCTTGTTTTGACTGTTACGGGTAAATTAGTTGCAGATTTAACAGCTTTAACTATGTTCAAAGCTAGTTCAGGGTATTTCATCAGAGCAGCGCCGTCCATACCGTTAACTATCTTGGCTACAGGGCAACCCATGTTGATATCTATAAATCTAGCTCCGGCGTCAGTTGCTATCCTAGCTGCTTCTGACATGATCTCTGGTTCGTGCCCAAATAATTGAATTCCTGTAAGTGATTCACCTTCTGGAATATCCATTTTGTTAGGCTCGTGAATGTTCTTATATTGATCACTGTAGATCATTGCTTTTGAGCTAAGCATCTCTGTAGACATCAAGACATCTTCATCGAATTCTCGACAAAGGATTCGATATGGTAAATCTGTAAATCCAGCCATTGGCGGTATGTAGACATTACCTTTAAGTTCAATGTTGCCGATTTTGATTTGTTTTTTAGCAGGTTTACTAAGGCTTAGAGTCATTAAAAGTCGCCTGATACAATAATGAATTATAACTCAAAATGAACAGTCTTTGTATGTACCTATTTGGTCTTAAAGGTCTATTACATTTATGGCAAAAGATTTAACACAAGCTGTGCCTGAGCATTGGCTTGTGTAGTCATAGATCCTGCTGTTTGTTGTCTAATTTGAGCCTTGGTAAAAGCTGCGCTTTCTTTAGCCATGTCGGTATCTTAGAAGTGGGATAGTGATTGATTTAAAGATATTTCTCTCCCTTCTAGATAACTGTATGCCTCTTCGAGTCTTTTTTGATCAGCGCTATAGACTGATTGCATTCTTGTCATATTGCTAATCATTTGATCTAAACTTTCTAAGCCATCAGCATCAAAAACTTGTCCTACTTCTGGGTTGCCTTCTTCACCCCAATATGAGCCAATATTAGCTCCTGGAAGTCTAAGGTGAATTAATGAATTTCCAGTTGTATTAAGATTGAAGTTTATTCCTGGTGTAGCAGGTCCTCCTAATGGGTTCATGTTTATACTATCTGGATTTATTGGAGGGCTTGCGTCAGAATTATAGTCAATTGTGAACCCTTGATTATCCTGAGCCCCAGTTTGGACAAAGTTATTGTAAGCCAAGCTACCAGAACCATTTTTAGTTATAAATTCGTAAGAACCATTAATCACTTCTGTGTTATCAGCTATATCTCTTAGGGTTTGGACCCTAGCATTTATTTCTCTCTGTAAAGCATCAATTTCTTCAGTATCGTTAGTACCATTTAATCCTTGTACAAATAATTCCCTGATAGCTTGAAGATTTTCATTGACTTGATATGAGGCTGAGTCTAGAACTTCTAAGTGTCCCATTTGGTCAGCTATATTCTGTTTAGCTTTGGTGATTCCCCTAAGTTCGGAGCTTAATTTAGTAGAAATGCTGAGTGAGGCTATGTCATCTCCAGCCCCATTAACTCGTTTACCTGTAGATAATTTCTCTACAGATTTACTGATAGTTCGAGTGTGGCTATTTACTGAATTAACAGTAGTCCTGGAGGCAAGATTGAATTGAGTACTAAGTAAGGTCATTCGCTAGTCTATTTATCGGATATTAGTCTGAAAACTTTAGGCTATTTGGTCTATGGCAAAAGATTTAACACAAGCTGTGCCTGAGCATTGGCTTGTTTAGTCATAGAACCTGCTGTTTGTTGTCTGATTTGAGCCTTGGTAAAAGCAGCACTTTCTTTAGCCATGTCCGTATCTTGGAAGTGGGAGAGTGATTGATTTAAAGATATTTCTCTATCTTCTAGATAACTGTATGCCTCTTCAAGCCTTTTTTGGTCTGCACTATAGACTGATTGCATACGAGCCATGTTACTAATTATTTGATCTAAATTTGCTAAACCATCAGGGTCATAGTCTTGTGAGACTTCAGGGTTACCAGAGCTTTCAGCAGCTTCTGAACCGATACTAGCACCAGGCAACCTCAAATGTATTAATGAACTACCAGTGGTAGGGAGACCAAAGTTTATTGCAGGTCTTCCTGGACCTGTACCTGGATTGAAACTTATGCTGTCTGGATTGTATGGGGCTCCAGGAAAAGTATTATAGTCAATAGTGAAACCTTGTTGATCCTGAGTTCCTGTTTGGATGTAATTATTATAGGCATTGCCGCCTGAACCACTATCCGCTATGAACTCCCTAGATCCATTGATAACTTCAGTGTTTTCAGCGATATTTCTTACTACTCTTACTCTTTCATTAATTTCTCTCTGCAAAACATCAATTTCTTCAGTATCATTAGTACCATTTAATCCTTGTACAAATAATTCCCTGATAGCTTGAAGATTTTCATTGACTTGATATGAGGCTGAGTCTAGTACTTCTAAGTGTCCCATTTGGTCAGCTATATTCTGTTTAGCTTTGGTGATTCCCCTAAGTTCGGAGCTTAATTTAGTAGAAATGCTGAGTGAGGCTATATCATCTCCAGCTCCATTAACTCTTTTACCTGTAGATAATTTTTCTATTGACTTATTTAAAGTTTTACTATGACTGTTTACTGAGTTAACAGTAGTCCTAGACACCATATTGAATTGAGTACTTAGTACAGTCATTCGTCTAGTTTATTTATCGGATACTTGTATTCTGAAACTATAATCTTCTTGATCTATCTTTATAATTTCATCCATAAAATTAGGGTGCGCGTTATCACTTCCATCTTTAGTACTTTTAAGACCTTCCTGGAGAATTATAAGCATATTTATATGCTCTGGCTTTAACTCAAAAAGACTTAGAGATCTATCATCAATTTTTATAATTTTTTTGTCATAAATAGATGAGTCGACAAGATCTTTTACATAATTTAATGCCATGGTGTCTTTTCTTGTGTCGTTTAGATCTGGGTATCTATCTATAGCATCGTCTTTCCAATCATTTAAAACATTATTTGTGAAATAGTTAATATTATTATTGAGATTTTTTCTTGCTCTTATGCGTTCTCTTTGCTGCTGTGCGTTGTTTACTTTCTTTTTAGTGTTTATTTCAGACTTAGAAACTTTTTTGTTTTCTCCAGTTGAACTAGCTTTTACCTTAATCTTAGGTTTTCAATACCTTTACCAGCTCCGGGAGTCTTACCATCACTATACACACTTACAACCATGCAAAGATAATAGCTGATATCAATAAATTTTTCTTATTTTTCATGCTAACCTTATCTATAAGCTATGACGACAACGGTTTTAAAAAACGATCTTATTTTACGTGCAGCGAAGCATGAGAAATTAGAAAGACCTCCAGTGTGGATGATGAGACAAGCTGGTAGATATTTACCTGAATACCAGGCTATTCGCTCAACTATGAGCTTTCTTGAGCTTTGTAAAAATCCTGATAAAGCAGCTGAAGTTAGCATTCAACCTTTAGAAATTTTAGGCGTCGATGCGATTATCATGTTCTCTGATATCTTAATCCCACTTGAGCCTATGGGAGCTGATTTGAGTTTCGATACCGGTAAGCCTGAGTTTAGAACTCCTATCAGAACTGCTGATCAGATTGACCACTTAATCGTGCCTAAGAATATTGGTGAGCGTTGTTCTTTTGTTTATGAGACTTTGGATGAAATCAAAAAACGTGTAGCTGGTGAAGTTCCTGTGCTTGGCTTTGCTGGAGCGCCTTGGACTCTTGCTAGTTATTTAATTGAAGGTGGCGTTTCTAAGAATTTTGAGAATATCAAAAAACTAATGTACTCTGAACCAAATGCTATGCATATTCTGCTAGATAAGCTTACTGAAACTATTATTGATTATCTATCTGTGAAGATTGAACACGGTGCTGATATGCTTCAGCTATTCGATACTTGGGCTTCTGTTCTTTCTCAGAAAGATTACAAAGATTTTGCACTGCCTTACCAACAGCGTATTATCGCTTCGCTTAAATCTAGATATCCTGGAACTATTATTACTTTATACGTTAATGGTGTTGCTAATGTTCTTGACTATATGATCGATTCAGGGGCTGATGTTGTGAGTATAGATTGGCGTGTGAATCTTAGAGAGATTAGAGAGTATGTAGCTTCTTACTCTGATAACGCTACTGCTCGTAAGATTGCTATCCAAGGTAATTTTGATCCATGTTTCCTTCTCGGTGATAAGAATTTTGTTGAGAGAAAGACTCTTGAGATGTTGGGAGAAGCAGGCTCTGCACCAGGTTATATCGCGAATCTTGGTCACGGTATATTGCCGATGGTTCCTCCTGAAAACGCTAAAGTATTTATTAATACTATTAAGAATTTTTCTTGCCAGAATGCTTAGGTCTATATGGGGGATTTCCTGGTGAATCTCTTGTAAATCCGCATATAGAGTGTTATATTAGAGTATAAGTTCATGAAAAATTTCGATAATATTAAAGCCTTAATTCTGGATAAAGATGGTGTATTTGTTGATTTCCACAAATTGTGGATGAGAATTATTGCTGCAAGAGCGCAGATACTTGCTGAGTATACGACATCTAATTGGGATTCTTTTAATCATGTTAGATCCACTTGTATTAGAGCTATGGGAGTTGATGATGAGGATGAGACTATAGATCCTGATTCTCCAGTTTCTATGCCTGCTGATATGGTGAAAACTGCTATTTCGACTGGCTTATACATAGCTGTCAATAGTTTAGAACCTACTTATACATGGAAAAACGCTCAAGCTGATGTTGCCAAATCTGACAAAGACCTCGCTGAGCAATTAGATTTCGACGATATGATAATTGCGGTTGATGGTTCTATAGATAAAATCAAAGCAATTGCTGAAGCTGGTTTCAAGCTTGCGATCTTTACTTCTGATTCTGCTAAGAATACAGAAAAGACTTTAGCTAAGTTTGAACTGAATGATATTGTTCAAGACACTGTTGCTGGCATGTATAAGACAGCTGATATGTACACTGGTATCTGTGAAAGACTTGGTGTTAAAGCAGATGAAACTATATTTGTTACCGACTCACCAGTTGATGCACGTATTGGTAAAGAAGCTGGAGCGAATGTTCTTGCTGTATTCTCAGGTGTTATACGCAAAGCCGACCAAGAGAAGCATGCAGTGAATGTTGATGAATTTATTGATTCTTTAGCTGATTTAGATTTGAGTGCTTTGACTCAAAACGCTGCTGTGTAAATAATTATATGTCTGATAAATTGCAAGTATATACTGATGGTGCTTCCAAAGGTAATCCAGGAAAAGCATCTATAGGGGTAACTATTCTTAAAGATGGACAGGAAATTGAGTCTATCTCTAAGTTTATAGGAATGCAAACCAATAACTACGCTGAGTACACAGCTATGATCGAAGCTCTTAAATTACTTGCTGATAAGTTCAATGGTGCAGAATTAGAGTGTTTTGCTGATAGTGAGCTTATGATTAAACAGCTCAATGGTGTCTACAAAGTAAAAAATGCAAATATTAAACCTCTCTATGAATCAATTAAAAAGCTTCTAAATAACTTTAGTGCAGTTAGTTTTACTCATGTGCGCCGTGAATTTAATAAACGTGCAGATGAGCTTGCTAATTTGGCATTGATTTAGTATTCTGTTTCTTGGTAATGCTTACCACTGTATAATTCGGTTAATTCTTTAGATTCTTCTAATTGACTATAGATTTCTGGTAGCGCTTGGGTAATCTTCATTATTTCTTGCTCTGAATATCCCCCTTCTGGCTTATAATCTTCCCCTAGTAGTTCTTGTTTTTTCCTTGTATAGTATTGGTCAGTTGCGATTTCACCAAGAGTTGTTCTCTCACGATCACTAAGTGTACTAAGTTTTCTTACTACCCCTTGTAATGTTAGTCTTGAAACTATATCATTTTCAGCATCAAATATTGTATTGCCGATTATTTTGCCAGCTTCTTCAGGGTTATTTATTGCAAAGTCTCTTAATTTTCCTGTGTACATCTCATCTAAATCTCCTATCGTCGATGGCGTTAGTGCTTTATCTGAAGCTTTATTAGGATTTGGATTTTCTTTTATTTCTAAGCTATTTAGTGAGATATTCTTGTTCCGATTAGCACCAAGTCCAAAAGAATTAAATACCCCGAGTCTGTTCAGCTCCGGTCCTCCTCTATGTAAACCTAGTGTCACAGTATCCAGTTGATTCTGCAAAGGCTTGCTACTCGTTATTTCTTTATTTTCTAAATGATTATTATTACTATAAGTATTTTCAGCAACAATTGCTGTTGGGAATTCTATATTCATGTTCTCTCTCCTTATCTCGTAACTACTCAGGTAAAAAATAAAGATTATGTAAACAAATAGGTCTAGCTCTGGCCAAATCTAGTTATTCATGAG
>JAKVAO010000060.1 GCA_022447685.1 Candidatus Caenarcanales bacterium
TACTACAGTTGGTAACGCTGCACAGGTAACTACTGGAACGGCTGCTGCTGTTGTCGCAAACAACAGAGAAACAACTAATGCATTAGGACAATTAGATTCAATGATCAACAATATCTCAAGAATGAGATCTACCGTTGGTGCGTATGAAAATTCGCTTCAAAGTAACATGGAATACTTAGACAGGTACGCTGAAAGCTTAAGAGGTGCTAGATCTAGAATTCAAGATGCCGACGTCGCTGCTGAAAGTGCAGAAGTACTTAGAGGGCAAATCTTACAGCAATCTGCTGCTGCGATGCTTTCTCAAGCTAACTCTACGCCACAGCTTGCTCTTAACTTATTACCTTAATATTTAAAATCTATTTAAGTTTACCTTAGTTCTAAACTGCCACCAGGTTTAGAATTGGTTACGACCCCATAGTTGGATTCTCGCAAGAATCTAACTATGGGGATTTTTTATTTTTTTGTTTCATCAAAACCATACTAGACCAAAAAACCTAAGACTCATATAAAAGATCTAAATAAATTATCTAAAATAAATTAAAGTTACTAGACCATATAACCGATTAATACTTGTGAAGGATTAACTCATAAGGAGGATATGACATGGGTATCACAGTAAACACTAATGTTCAAAGTCTTTTTGCTCAAAGAGCTTTAAGAATGAATACAGGTAGTGTTCAGAAATCAATTGAAAGGTTATCCACTGGATTTAGAATTAATAGAGCCGGTGATGATGCTGCTGGACTTTCAATTAGTAATAAAATGACCACGCTTATTCGTGGTATGAATCAAGCTAAAAGAAATATTGGTGATGGTATTGCCATGATATCAACCATCGATAGTGCACTAGGAACTGTTCAAGACAATCTCCAGAGGATTAGAGAACTTACTGTTCAAGCTTTAAACGGAACCAATTCAGAAGATGAGCTTGCTGCCATCCAAAGAGAAGTCAATGAAAGAATTATTGCCATCGACGATATGGGTACGCAAGCAACCTTTAATGGTGTAAATTTACTGAAAGGTACACAGGATATAACCCTACAGATTGGTGCAGAAAATGGTCAAACTCTTAAAATGGAAACCTCCGCAACAGTTACAGCTGACACTGGTTTCAAAGTAGATTTCTCATCAACAACTCTTGGGTCCATTGGTGAAGGAACTATTGACCTCAGTTCTTTTTCAGTTGGATCTAAATCAGTTGGAACCGTTGCTGAGAATAGTACATCTAGTGCCACTGCTGTTGCAGGTACTGTTACACCAACAGCCTTACTACAATTAGACTCAATGATAGATAATATATCCAGAATGAGGTCTACAGTTGGTGCCTACGAGAATTCGTTGACAAGTAATATGGATTACTTAGATAGATATTCTGAAAGTCTTGAGGGAGCAAGATCTAGAGTTAGAGATGTAGATGTAGCTGCCGAGAGTGCAGACCTACTGAAGAACCAGATACTTCAGCAGACTGCTTCTGCCATGTTATCACAGGCTAATTCGGCTCCACAGGTCGCTTTATCATTGCTGCCATAACCACAAAAGGGGGAGAGAAAGTAGTAGCACTAAAATTCTTGCTACTGCTTTCTCCATATTATTAATAAAAAAAAACTAAATAGAAACAACTAAAGCTAATGAAAATATATTAGTTTTTATCCCCCAAAAATTTTTTTTGTAAATTTTTCAAATTAGATTAAAGTTTTTACTCCTAGTTACCGATCATTAATGGTGTAGCTAATTTAAACTAAACGTAAAGAATCGGAAGGAGGAAAACAATGGGAATTGTTGTAAACACAAATACACAAAGTTTATTTGCACAAAGATCGCTAAGAAACAATACCAGTATGATACAGAAATCTATTGAGAGATTATCTACTGGTTTTAGAATAAATAGAGCAGGAGATGATGCCGCTGGGCTATCAATCTCACAGAAAATGACTACACTTATTCGTGGTATAGATCAAGCTAAAAGAAATATCGGAGACGGTATGGCAATGATCTCTACTATGGATGGTGCACTGCAAACAGTTCAGGAAAACCTACAGAGAATTAGAGAACTTACAGTTCAGGCTGTAAACGGAACTAACTCTGAAGATGAAAAAGCTGCCATACAAAGAGAAGTTAATGAAAGGATTAAAGCCGTTAACGAGATGGGTAATCAGGCTTCATTCAATGGGGTAGATCTTCTAAAAGGCACAACCGACATAACCCTTCAAATTGGTGCTAAATATGGAAATACTTTACAGATGAAGACTTCAGCAACTGTTACTGCTGATACTGGATTTAGAGTTGACTTCTCAACTACAACTCTTGGATCCATCGGTGAAGGAACTATTGACCTCAGTTCTTTTTCAGTTGGATCTCAATCAGTTGGAACCGTTGCTGAGAATAGTACATCTGGTGCCACTGCTGTTGCAGGGACTGTTACTCCAACAGCACTCACTCAACTAGATTCAATGATCAACAATATCTCAAGAATGAGATCCACAGTTGGTGCTTATGAAAATTCTCTTCAAAGTAATATGGATTACTTAGACAGATATTCAGAAAGTTTAAGGGGAGCTAGATCTAGAGTACAAGATGTAGATGTTGCTACTGAAAGTGCAGAAGTTACTAGAGGACAGATCCTACAGCAATCTGCTGCAGCGATGCTTTCTCAAGCCAACTCTACACCACAGATTGCCTTAAACCTTCTACCTTAGTTCTAAACTCCTTCTCAAGTTTAGAGTAGTTACAACCCAGAGTCTAGCTAAAACTAGACTTTGGGTCACAATAAACAAGAGAAGGACTAGAACTATATATTTATTTCAATCGACAATATAAAAACCCTATTTATAATGGATAGAAAGTTAATATAAACGTGGATTATTTAAATCAGGAATGTATTTATTAAAAGACAAACCTGATTTAAGTAAAGAGCTTGAAGAAACAATTGAAAGAAACCAAGATTCAATTGCCCTTCAAAAGATTTACAAGTTTTTATCAAACCCTCAAGACCATCTAGCTCAATACTTTATTGCTAAAATTGCTTTCAAAAATAAGCGAATCAAAGAAGCAAGTCATCTAATTAATACTATTCCTCTAGAATATATTAATTCTGAAGAAAAGATTTTAAACCTTTATCAACAAATACAAGATTTTATATCACATAAAGTTTTCCAGATACAACAGAATATTGATGAGATCTACAAAAGCAACTCAGATATTGAAATAGATACTTTAGCAGTAAAAATTTTCAATATCTATATAGATTTAGAAGAAGAATCCAGGGCTTATGACTTTCTGGAAAAAACTAGTGATAATAATAAAAGTAGAAAACTAGAGCAAGTTAACTTAAGGTTATTTCACCGCTATAATTCGCAAGGTAAATATTTTAAAACCTTGAAAATAGCTCATAGGCTTCTTGCTATACCAAAACTTAAAGCTGTAGCTCATGGTTTCATCGCTGATATTTTATTTAGGTATGGGAAATCAAGCTTAGCACACGATCATATAAAAAAATCTATTGAAGCATCTAAAAACAATTATGAAATTTTCAATACTCTAGTAGGTTATGCACATTATAAAGAATATAGCTCTGGGGAAGAGATTCTTGAGCAAGCAAAATATTTTTCACAAAATCTTTTCAAAGAGCTTCAACCTAAAAACAGATTTAGCTTTAATCTAAAAAGAACACAAACAACACTAAAAGTAGGGTTTATTTCAGCTGACTTTAAAGGTCATGCTCTCTTTCTCTGGATTGGAGATATTTTCCCTGAACTTCAAAAAAATAATATAGAAGTTTTTTCATACTGCAATAATGACCACGATGATATTACTGGACGCTGGCAAGATAAATCTAATCATTGGAGAGACATTAAAGACTTACAAGACGATGAAGTCCAAAAAATCATTTTAGAAGATCAAGTAGATATATTGATAGATCTTTCTGGTCACACCAAAGGCAACAGATTAGGAGTCTTTGCTAGACGTGCAGCACCAATACAAATGTCTTGGCTTGGTCAAGCAGGTCCAATTGGAGTCAATACAATGGACTATATAGTTAGTGATGAAACTTTAATTCCAAAAGAAAAACAAAAATTTTATTTAGAAAAAATTTGTTATATGCCTGATTATATAAGTGTTTTTAATTTAAAAGAAGCCTGTAATTTATTTAGAGAAATCAAAGGATATCCAAAAAGAGAAAATGGTTTTACTACCTATGGGTGTTTCAACAATTGCATCAAGGTTAATACTAGAAGTATTAAATTGTGGTCAAAAATACTTAAACAAGATCCTGGGGCACAGCTCTATATTAAGAATCATGCACTTGCAAATGAAGATGTAGATAAATACCTTAAATATAAATTTAAGCAAGAAGGGATTTTAGATAGAGTATATTTTGAAGCAGCTTCAAAAACTAGAGGTGACTATTTAGACTGTTATAACAGAATTGATATTCATCTAGATCCCATACCTGTAGGAGGAGGAACAACAACTATTGACTCAATATTTATGGGAGTACCAGTTATTACACTATGTGGAGAACAAATGTCTCATAGGGCAAGTAGTTCAATTTTTACAAGCTTGAATCATACAGAATTAATTGCCTACAGCGAAGAAGAATACATTAAGCTTGCACTAAATCTTTCTAAGAATGAAGAGCAAATTGCAAAATATCGCCATAATTTAAGAAATGAATTCTTAAAATCTCCGTTAGTTGATACCCAGAAATTTGCTAGAGATTTTTCTTCAAAATTATTTGAATGCTGGCAAGAATACCTAAGCGAAGGTAAAATAATCATAGGAGAAAAGTTTCTTGACACTTAAAGGAGTTATTTTATCTGGAGGTAAGGGATCTCGCCTATCCCCTATCACTGATGATTACCCTAAACAACTTCTTCCAATTATTGGTAAACCTATTTTATTTCATTGTATTGACCACCTTCGCAAAAGTGGTATTAAAGATATTGCCATTATAATCAACCCTGAAACTGGTGATCAAATACAAGAAGCTGTTAATAAAGAAGACTATCCTGAAAATATTAGTTTTATAGTTCAAGAAGAAGCACTAGGGTTAGCACATGCAGTAAATTGCGCCAAAGAATTTATTGGTCAAGATGATTTCCTTGTCTTACTTGGTGACAATTTATTTGATAAATCATTAAAATCTTTAATAACCAAATTCAAAGAAAGTCAATCAGACAGTTTAATTCTACTAAAAGAAGTTGAAAGACCTTATGATTTTGGAGTTGCTGACATTGGTGAAGATGGTAGAGTAAAAAAACTTATAGAAAAGCCCAAAACCTTTGTTTCAAATTATGCTGTAGTAGGCGTTTATCTATTCAAAGCATCAATATTCAATGCTATAGAAGGGCTCAATCCATCTGCTCGAGGGGAATTAGAAATTACAGATGCCATTGCAAAACAGATTACACTTGGTCAAACTGTACAAACAGCTTTCTTAGATTCATACTGGTTTGACTCAGGAACACTTCATGGTCTATTAGATGCAAATAAAACTTTCCTTCTGAAAAGTGAGAAATTTGACAATATCAATACCAGAATTCGTGATTCTTATATATTAGGCAAGGTTGCAATTGGCTCTGGCTCAACTATTGAGAATACAAAAATTATGGGACCTGTATATATTGGGAAAAATGTTCACATAAGAGATTCAATAATTGGACCTTTTAGCACTATCGCGGACAACTGCATTATAGATGACTCAGAACTTCAAGAAGTTGTCACCATGGAGCAAGCAAGTATTTTCAACTCTCAAATAGTCTCTTCAATAATTTTCAAAGAGTCAACCTTAAGCAATACAAATCCTGTGATTAACAAACTTCATAAATGATTACAAAGAATAAAAAATTAATTATAGTTGGTGACAGTGCTTTTGCTGAGATAGCTTATGAGTATTTTTTGCATGACTCAGAATTTATCCCCGTAGCATTTAGCGTTGAAAAAGACTTTAAAAGAAAAGATTCGTTATTCAGCCTTCCTGTAGAAGAATTGGAAAATTTAGAAGATAAATACTCAACAGATCACTATATTTTTGTTGCGCTCACATATCATAATTTCAATCGAACAAGAGAGCGCTTATTAAATAGTGCAAAGAATAAAGGCTTCAAGATAGCATCTTATGTAAGCTCCAAAGCTTTTGTTTGGTCTAATGTTCAACTTGGAGAAAATTGCTTTATATTTGAAGACAATACTATTCAACCTTTTGTCAGTATTGGAGACAATGTGATCCTATGGAGTGGTAATCATATTGGACACCATTCAAAAATTGGAAGTCATTGTTTTATATCATCTCATGTAGTGATTTCCGGATTCTGTGGAGTTGGTGACTATAGCTTCCTGGGCGTGAATGCAGCTTTAAGTAATAACATCAATCTAGCTAAGGATAATTTCATAGCCATGGGAGCTGTAATTTTATCAGATACAGAAGAAAACAAAGTTTACGTAGGTAATCCAGCCAAAGCAATGAAGGGCAAGGCTAGTGATATGAAGTTTTTCAAATAAATTCTTCTGGAACCTGTAAGTATGCAAAGCCTGCTTTACCACAAGAATTAGCACCATAGAAAAACAAATAATCTTTATCAAGCTTAATTAAGTTTGGGTAACATTTTTCTTGATCATCAAAATCTTTTTTTGTTTGAGAGTTAATATATTCAATGAGCATATGCTCCTTTCTATACCATTGTTTTAAGTCTTGGGATTCAGCATAAGCCAACTTATAACCACTACTATAAGTTCTTATACAAAAAAACATTTTGTATATTGAATCTTTATAAATCACACAGGGTCTTCCGAAACCATGCTCATCTTCAGATTCAAAATCAAAACAAAGCTTATTATCAATAGACCAATTAATACCATCTTTTGAGATTCCATGACGCATTGAATACAATGGAAGCTTCTTAGCGTCTTGATTCTCCGTCCACCCATTTCCAATACTTCCGATATACCAAATATGCCAAAGATCATGGAACTTTTCGACAAAAGCACCACATCTTGCATATAGCTCACCATCATTTCTATCCAGGATTGGCACCTGGGAGTATCTGCCAAAAGACTTTCCACCATTCTCACTAATAGCAAGCCCCAAAAACATATAGTAGGGTACTTTTACTCCTAACTGAAAGCCTACATAATATAAATAAATATCATTACCGTTATTAACAATAGAAACAGGAACAACACCATTATCATCAAAACAGCCTTGTTCTCCAGAAGCTAGAATCTCTTTTTCAAGATCTTTGAGACTAGCATGCTTATGTATATCTTCAAAACTTAATTTAACTATTCTTCCAACATTATTTTCAACACGTCCTAAATATAAATTCAACTCTCCTTTGAAGCTATGAAGAGTAGGTAGCATATAAGTACTACTATTAACATAGTTTATTGGGAGTGTTTCTTGATTAAGCATAGTAAGAATTGGGGTAAAACATTTTTAGTGTAGCAAAAGCTCTCTTGGTCTAGATATGTCTTACCCCCATCTTCAAAAAGTTAAACAACATATAGAGAGTGGGCAACTTCAATCTGCACTATCGATACTAAGGCAAATTGAAACTGAAATAAATGATGAGAACGAAATCGACTATCATCACTTAATGAACACTATTGGCAATGAATATAAATCTCTAAAAAACCTTCAAAGCCAATTAAATAAATCAAAAAAAGAAATTCTTAAGCTCATACTGTTAAACTACAAATTTGAATTACTCGATGCAAATGAATCAATAATTCAGGAATATATAAGCCAATACAATATTAACGATCAAGATCTAAAAACATTCAACAAGCTTGAGCAATCTCACATCTATAATTGTTTTGCACATTTTTTCTATGATAAAAATTCCTACTTAGCAATTCAATTATTTCAAAAAGAACTTATTCATAATCCACAGTCTAGCAATGCTCATCTAGCTATATCTGAGCTTTTATTTAGAAAAGGTAATTGCTCAATTGCACTGAAACATATAAAACAAGCTATAGAAATAAACCCTCAAAACAAAGAACTCTATAACAATTATATAATGATGCTTCACTATGATGAAATTAGCTTAGAGAGCATATTTCATATAGCTAAAGAATATGAAAACATATCTATTAAAAACTCAAACTATAATCCTATTTCATATAGTTCACCAAAATTCAAAGCTAAAAATACACAAAAACTCAATATTGGTTTTGTTTCAGGAGATTTTAGAAGACACGCTTTATTTTCATGGTTAGCAGATTTTTTACAAGATTCTAATTTTACAGATCTGAACTTATTTCTCTATCATAATTATTTAGAAGATGAATATTCTCAAAAATACCAAGATAACGTAAAAAATTGGAGAAACCTTCATAATATTAATACTGAAGAAGCTATCCAAATTATCAAAAATGATGACATAGATATCTTAATAGACCTTTCAGGACATACTCGTCATAATCGATTAGATATATTTCTTCATAGAGCTGCTCCATTACAAATGACATGGCTAGGGCAAGCAGGACCAATTGGTTTAAGTAATATCGATTATATGATTGTTGGCAAACATTTAGTGAGAGAAGAAGAGTATAAATTTTATACAGAAAAAATCCTTGAACTTAATTCTATAAATGCACCTTATAGTTTAAAACAAGTTCCAAGTAATATAGAACAAACTAGAAAGCTAGAAAACAATTTCATATTAGGCTCAATAAATAATCAAATAAAAATCAATAGCAAAACTTTAGAAGCATGGTCACAAATACTACTCAATACAGAAAATACAGAACTGTACATAAAGAATAAATCTTTAGATGACCCAAGTACCAGAGAAGAGCTTTCAAAATTTTTCATCAATAAAAAAATTGATACTAAAAGAATTAAGCTATTAGGACATTCGGATAAAAAAGAATATTTTCAGTTTTTCAATTCAATAGATTTATTATTAGATAGCTTTCCAGTTGGAGGTGGTACAACCAGCCTTGATGCACTATATATGGGCACACCTATTTTAACTCTATATGGTAAACAATACGCTCATAGATTCACTTCATCACTTCATAAAATACTTGGTTTAGATAATTTAATCTCTTACAATATCGAAGAGTATATAAATAAAGCTATTTCATTTGCTTCTGCCCCTGAGGAAATATTTAAATATAAACAAACTATAAGTAACAAATTTATCAATTCACCAATATGTAATACTCAAGAATTCACAAAAGATTTTGTAGCTAAGCTGAATAATAAATATCAAGAGTTAATGCTTAATAATTAAAATATCCTCTCTTCTATTAGACATTGGAAGACTAGAATTCTGAGGAAGTATATAAGTTTCATATCCGTATCTACGATAGCGGTCTAGTATTGAAAAAATTATTGAATCATCTAATTTATTATTAGGTAAATCAAGTAAATTAACTTCAGGTAATGAATCAGATTTAGTATAAGCTTGATGAGATCTAATTCCTGCCTCACTACTAAAAAATCTATTACGTTTTGATTGGTTTGGAATATCACCAAGTAGTAATCTTCCACCAGGTTTCAATAAATCAAGAGCCCCATCAACAAAAGAAAAAATATTTGTATCTAGGTATATATGTTGGATTACACTATAGATAAGAATAAAATCAATTTCATTTTGCCAATCATTAAAATCCGCTTTATTATCAGGAAACTTCCCAACTATCTTATACAAGTTCTCTGATTCATCAATCTTAGAAAGCATTTCTTTAGAATCAGCAAGTATCAGTTTATGCTTATGGAGCTTTGCAAAATTTATAATTTCATGAGTTAAGTTACTACAACCACAACCTAAATCCAAAATATTTGCAGATTCCTTAGCAAGATTTGACTTAGAGAAAATATCTTCAACTATTAATTGTTCATAACTAGAGCGATAAGCATCAGGAAAACCAATTTTCTCATTCGGACTTAAAGAATCATCTTCTGCCATTTTCTGAAAATCTTCAAAAGTAATTTTTTCTTTTGAATAGTTTTGAATATATTCTTTATCCCTTGCATTAAGAAACATTAGTTAATTTTCCTTATAAAATAATTTTATAGTATTTACCACCTGAATAATTTCTTCTTCACTATGAAAAGGACTGAGAGGTAAACTCAATATCTCTCCTGCAAGCTTTTCTGCTATAGGGAAATCACCAAGTCCATATTCTAAATCCTGATAGTAATTCTGTAAATGTACAGGATGAGGATAATGAATATTAGTTGAAATACCTTTAGCTTTGAGGAAATTTATTAATTCATCACGCTTAGAATCTAAAATTCTGACACAATAAACATGCCAAACTGATTCATTAAATTCTTCAACACTAGGCAATATAATATTTTCAAGTCCTTTAAGTCCAGTATTATATATACCAGCTAGATAATTTCTTGTTTCATTCCACTTAGATAAATGCTTCAACTTAACCTTCAAAAATGCTGCCTGTATCTCATCAAGCCTGCTGTTATAACCAATATAATCATAATAAAATTTAGTCTTAGAACCATTATTACGTAAGTAAAGTAACTTGTCATAAAGCAGAGGATCATTAGTAGTTACAGCTCCAGCATCTCCAAAAGCTCCTAAATTTTTAGTTGGATAAAAACTAAAAGCAACAGCATCAGAGTGAGTTCCACAGATTTCACCACGCTGCCTAGCTCCTTGAGCTTGAGCTGCATCTTCCAAAACCTTTAAATTATATTTTTTTGCAAGTGAATTAATGGCTTCCATATCTGCCATTTGACCATAGAGATGAGTTGGAATAATAACTTTAGTTCTCTCGGTAATTGCAGCTTCAATCAAATCCACATCAATATTAAAAGTTTTAGTATGAACATCTACAAATACAGGGACGGCTCCCAAACGAGAAGCAGCAAAAGCTGTAGCGATATAAGTATTAGCACAGACTATAACTTCATCTCCAATTCCGATCCCCCATGCTTCTAAACACAGAATCAATGCATCTAGTCCACTACCGAGTCCAACAGCAAACTTACTTTCACAAAAATCAGCAAATTCTTTTTCAAACTCAAGAACTTCATTACCAAGAATAAAGTAACCATTCTCCATCACTCTAAAATAAGCTTGGTCAAATTCATTTTTATAACTTTGATACTCTCTTCTAAAGTCTATATAAGGTATAAGTTGTTTCTTATATTTAGTTTCCACCATATAAACTATTTTCCTCATCTTCACTAATTACACACTAGACTATTCATGTGATAATAGGCACATATGCTAGAGATTAAGCACTATAATAAATCACTTAAAGATGAATGGGATGATTTTGTCAGCTCTGCTAAAAATTCAAGTTTTCTTTTCCTTAGAGATTATATGGACTATCATTCAGATAGATTCCAAGACTATTCACTAATGTTTTATGAAGAATCTAAATTACTAGCTCTAATCCCAGCTAACATCTCAGATGATATTGTCTATAGCCATCAAGGTCTCACTTATGGAGGACTAATAGTCAATCATGAAATCAAAACCATTAAATATAAATCAATATTTGAGGAATTAATAAAATATTTGAAGCAGAGCACAATTAAAAAATTAATCTATAAAAGCCTTCCACATATTTATCATAGTATCGCCGCAGAAGAAGACATTTACTTACTTTTCACTCATAATGCAGAGTTAATTAAAAGAAATATTTCATCAAGTATTAAGCTAAATAACAAAGTAAAGTTTAGCTCCAGAAGAATTAGAGGAATAAAAAAAGCCGAAAAGAACAATCTTAACATTGTTAAAAACCACTCTCTCAATGATTTTTATTCTATTTTAGAAAAAATCCTTAAAGAAAAACACTCTGTAAGACCAGTTCATAGTATAAGCGAGCTTGAAAATCTCAAAGAAAAATTCCCAGAAAATATACATTTATACTCTTGCTATCAAGAGCAAGAATGCTTAGCTGGAGTAATTATATATGAGACCAAAGAAGTTGCTCATGCTCAATATATTGCTGCAAGTGAATTGGGTAAAGAGTTAGGAGCATTAGACTTATTATTTAATCAATTAATCAACAATGATTTTAATCATAAATCATATTTTGATTTTGGAATTTCATCAGTTGCCGATGGAAAGACACTTAATGAGGGCTTGATAAATCAAAAAGAAGAATTTGGTGCAAGAGCTATAGTCTATGATGCTTATGAAATTCCCATTAATTCCTTTCCCAAGGAAGAGCCCCAAATTTTTCTTGGTACATAAGTTCAAGAGCTTCTTCAAATTCTTCACTGCAAAATTCAGGATCAATGATTATACTATTTAAAAGTCTTTGCCTAAAAGTTGAATTGTATTCAGTAATTCTATCCAAGTTCTGAGAAAGTTCAACTGCTTTCATCTTATATTCTTCAATATCATTTGCAATCAATTCTTCTGCTTGAACAAATTTCAAATGTTCTCTAGTTATACGTCCAACTACTTTAAAACCATTTAAAGTTATAATCGGTTTACCCATATAAAGTGCATCAACAGAAGAACAGCCACCACTAAATGGATAAGGATCTAGAACTATATCAATTCGATTATAATTTTCAAAATAGTCATCAGTACAAGTTTTATATTCAATAATTACTCTTTCTTTAGCTACACCCTGCTTGGTAAAAAAAGAATGCATATAGTCAGTATAAGCTTTTTCTTCACCCATATTAGTAGTCAGCAATAATCTTGAATCAGGGACTGCAGTAAGAATTTGTGCCCAAGTATTTAACAGCTCAGGGTTATATTTTTGTCTTCTATTTTGGCATCCAAAAGTAATAAAACCATTTCTATTAACAGGGCTCTCTTTGATTTCCCCCTTCATCCTAGAAACGTTATAGTAGGTATAACTCAACCTAAGCATTTTTTCATTAAATGAATCTTGTTCATCATCTGTAAAAGAATCAGCTTGAGTCAGTACGTAGTCAACTTGGGGCAAACCAGTAGATCCCCAATAACCAATACTAGAAACCTGAACTGGTGCTGGTTTTAGAACTAATACTGGCAAAGAATTCCCTGATAATTGTCCAAGAGTGTCTATTAATATATGGACTCCATCTTCAGCTATAACTTTGGCATTAGTAACAAAATCATGATACTGTAACTTCACAAATTTATCTGAGAAGTTTCTATAACGATCTGTTAATTCATCATCTTTTTCTCCACAGTAATAAGAGTAAAAACTAAATTTTTCTCCATCAAGCCTTTCTATCATATCGGCTAAAAATCTTTCTGCATAAGCAGAATGCATTTTAGACGAAATGATGCCTACTTTAATTTTGCTACTATTTAGATAATCATTAGTATCTACAATCTTTTTAATATCATCTTTATAAGCAAAAAGAGGACTCTTTGCCAAACATTGACTATAAGACAACTTAGCAAAATCATTAATAGTTTTAAGATCAAATTTATTAGAATGAGCCATTAACAGGACTAAATCATGATAGTTACTTAAAATTAAAGGATATTTATCTATCAGAGGGTAAACAATCTGAATGGCTTCCTCTACTTGACCAATTTCATTATGGCAACTTGCCATATATTCATAAACTTCCCTAGGAATAGGCAAGTTTACTTTATTACGAATATTAATTTCATTTCTGAAAAACTTTATTGCATGAATATATTGCTGTGATCTTTTTGAGATATAAGCTAAAGCCAAATTTATTTCAGGCAATTCTGGCGCTAAATCTCTTACTTTCAGAAGGTATTTTGAAGCTTCTTCGTCTCTATCAATATCTTCATATGCGTATATTAAAAGTCCAAGACTTGCTAAAACAAAGATATCATCAGCCTTATGAATCAATGCTTCTTTGTATAGTTTTTCAGCATTTACATAATCATTACTTTGACGAGATGCATTAGCTTGTTGAACTAAATTCTGGAAAAGCAATTCTTTTTGATTATTATTTAATACAGTCATAAGAGCACTATTACTAGTAAGCCAAAAACTATAATAGAGTTAACAAATAAAGTGAACTAAATAAAGCTAATTAAGCAGTCTATTCTCTTTAAAAGTATCAAAAGCCATAAGAATTTTATCTAAATCACTCTTATCAAGACCATGGTACAAACCTACCCAAAAAGTATTAGCCGCTACATAATCTGTATTAGGTAAAAGTTCATAAATAAAATCATCAATATCAATATTATTAAGTAATCTAGAATCCCTGACTCTAAATTTAAAATCATGATTCAAATATGCAGGTTGTCTTAAAAGGTTTCCACCAAATAATAATCTAGTACCTATCCCCTGCTCTTCAAGAAAAGAGACTAGATCAACTCTATTAAAACTCAGATTTTCTTTAAGTGTAATTGGGAAACCAAACCAAGAAGGATCTGAGAGTTCATTCTTCACAGGTAAATAAAAATATTCTTGATATTTTTCTAAACCTTGATATAAGTATTTAAAATTTTCTTTTCTTTTATTGATAAATCCTCTTACTTTCTTAATTTGAGCTAAACCACATGCAGCTTGCATATCTGAAATTTTCAGATTATAACCAATATGAGAGTAAATATATTTATGATCGTATCCCTGTTCTAGATTACCTAATTGATAGCTGAACCTTTTACCACAAGTATTGTCCTTACCAGAAGGACACCAGCAATCACGCCCCCAATCTCTCATCGAAAGTAATATTTTATATAATTCAGAATTACTAGTAAGAACTGCTCCACCTTCACCTGTAGTTATATGATGCGCTGGATAAAAACTTAAAGTCGCGATATCCCCCCAAGTTCCTGTTAATTTAGAATCGAATTCAGAACCTAAAGCATCACAGTTGTCTTCAATTAACCACAAATTCTTTTGATTACAAATTTCCTTAATCGCTTTTAAATCAAATGGATTCCCGAGTGTATGAGCTATAAAAATTGCTTTAGTCTTTTCAGATAATGCTTCCTCTATTTGCTCTACAGCTATATTATGAGTTTCTTTGTTTATATCAACAAAAACGGGTACACAAGAGTTTTGAATAATTGGATTTACAGTAGTAGGAAAGCCTGCCGCAACACAAATAACTTCGTCACCAGCCTTAATCTGTCTCTCTCCAAGCTGGTTTGATGTCAAAGCTGAAAAAGCTAAAAGATTAGCTGAAGAACCAGAGTTAACAGTTAGAGCATATTTATGTTCAAAGAAATTTCGTAGTTCTTTCTCAAACTCTTTATTAAAACGTCCTGTAGTAAGCCACATATCTAAAGAAGCATCTATCATATTCACGAGCTCTTCAGAATCAATAACTTTACCAGATACAGGAATATAACCAGTATTTTTTTTAGTTTGAAGATTCAAATAGGTACTAGCCAGAAATTTAATAGTAGTTCTAAGTAAATTCACATTAAATAATCCAACTATAGCTTAACATGTAAGTTATAGCTAATTTAATTGAGCCTGAGTTTCCATTTTCTTAATATTAATTAATTTGTCTATTGCTTGATCATGATTATTAATTTTAGTAATTAAATGACTAAGCAAAATATTTTGCTTGTTTAAAGCCTTGTAAAGATTTTGATTATCAACATTAACTTTTTCAATAAAATCATAAAGAAAAATCATAGTCCTATATGCTGACTTAGCAAGATCTTCGATTGATAAAGATTTTTTTTGACAAATATCACCATTAGTTTTTTGATTTTTAAAAACATTTTTACCATTAAAATACTTATTGAAAAGCTCTTGGTTTGAACTATGATATTTATTCATAAATTGTGTTCTTGCCATACTGTCAAAAAATACTGTTAGCCTGTTGGATCTACTTAAAGATGAATTTGTTGCTAACATTCTCAAAATCTCATTATCCTTACTCTCCAAATAAGGTGCCAGTAATTTAGCAATTTCTAGTAATTCTCTACTTGGTGAAACATTGGAATGCTTTTGAATAGCTTTTATATTTCCAGGGGCAGAAACTATTTCTTTAAAATCTTCAACAATACATTGATCTGGAAAGTATAGTACTCCTCTAAAGTTTTACGAAAATATAAATTTATGGTGTGCAAACGCCCTCAGCGTACTCTCAACCAGCTCATA